>NZ_JAWPBF010000003.1:0-314754 GCF_033341895.1 Citrobacter sp. HN-141
AGCTGATAGAAACAGAAGCCACTGGAGCACCTCAAAAACACCATCATACACTAAATCAGTAAGTTGGCAGCATCACCGGGGAAGATTAGTGAATATCTCTCAATGGTGGGCTATGAAAAACAGGAAAAATGCGATATAGAGGCAGAATGCTGGCGCCTCAGGGGGTCTGATGAAGTACTGACAGTAGTGAAGATGAACAGCAGCAACGCTGTTCGGGTTGATATTCTGAAGAGTCTTTATAACGACAAATATATGCCAGATAAATAATTACTCCAATTTTATATCAATCAGCACTTATTGACGGTAGGGATAGCCCGCATTTAGCAGGCTATCCTGTGCTTTACGATAGCATAGGCATGATACGCAAAATTACTCGATTGAATCTGTTTATTGAGTAGGTGCCTCAAGGCAGTATGGTTACTGGTTTTTTAATAATGCGTTTTTTCATTAGGTACACCCTTGTGTACACATAAAATCAATGTGTATTTTTTTTAACCATGCCTTTGGGCGTCAAACTCCATTACAGCTATGGCGATATCCAGCTTGGTTGTTTCAAGTATTTCTTCGCACAAGATCAGATCATGGATGATGTTTATGAGCAATTCCTTTTCTATCGCCCCATCAGCCACCCAAACCGCGATGTTTTCCATTTCGCGCACAAAAAGTTGTACACAATGGCCGAAACCATTTATCTCAAGAAAGTATGTTGAAAGGGCGATGCCTGATCTTTTGTTTCCGTCAGTAAAAGCATGAAATTTGTTTATTGCAAAGAATAAGTGACATAGCTTATCCACGAATTCGGGGTAGTACCAATCGTTTTGGATATGCTCAAGGGCACTTTCTAGTACCCCTTGGTCTCTGATTCCGTGTAAGCCGCCTGTTTTATCAATGATCCAATCATGAACACGGATGGCGTGATGAATGTCAAAATAATTGAAATTTATATCGTCCATTGATACCCCTAGCGATCTTTCAGTCTTTTAAACACTTCTAGGGTTTCAGGGTCGTTCAAACGTTCTTCAAGCGATTTACTTTTTTCACCCAAGAAACGCTCAAAATCGCCTTCAGGTACAGCTCTTACGTATGCCTCAAGCTTTTCATGCAGCGCGTCTCTAAAACAGAGATCCCTACTTGCCATTTTGGTTCTAGCATCCAGCATCATAGGTTTAAACAATGGATGGGATTCGAATTGTTTAAAAAGAGTTTCAGCTTCCGGCTGTGTAAGCCTTCGGCCTAAACGAGAGAATTCTTGTTTTAATTCATGTGCAATACCAGATTCGAAACCAGCAATAAGAGTCAGGACTTCGGAATACATGGTATCCCGTATCTTTTCTTTTTGCGCAAGATTCAATACTTTACGGTACTCTGCTGCGTCTTCGTGAAAGATGCTTTGATATACAAGGTTAGTAAACTTTGCATACTTCCAATTGTTCCCCTCAACGCATTCATCTAGAGCATCAGTGAATTGCTTGCGATAGCTTTCTTCTTGAAAAGAAGCCAATAAGTAATTTTCATCGCGTTGGTTGATGTACTTGGTATGCCCACCAGCCCTTTCAGCTAAAGTATCAATGACAATATCAAGCAGGCGTGTACGTATAATCTTAGCTTGCTCACTTTCGACCAGTAGCATGGCAAAGTTCAGAACAGCTCGGTAATTAAACACCCCAATAGTAGGTGCCTTGTTACCCTCATTGATGAAGGAGACATGTTCTAACCCCTTGAATTCTTTAAGCTCCCTTCCTTTTATGAGTCGATATCCATTGTTTTTGAGTTCATTGCTATGATTTGCGATATACCGTTCCACTGTGGCATCACTGATACCAAAAATCTCCATTAGCTGACTTTTTGTAAAAAGCCGTTCGCCATTGAACTCAATCCCACCTAAGGCCATATGTTTTTCAGCATGAGTTAGTGCATAGGCGTTATTAAGTATGTTCTGTCGGTCGTGTGCGGAGGTAGTAAGATCTTTAGCCATATCCATCGCCTTAAGAGGGAGCGTGAAGCATCACAAAGTAACATTATATCGCAAATAGTTTTACCCCCCGGCGTGATCACCTCACTGAAAATGTGCAGTTAGTTGTGATACTGGCGGCGCTGATAACGCAATACCAGGTGAATACATGCGGATCAGTTAAGAGCCTGCAATCTGTCGTTAATGCTGCTTAGGTCGTAAACCCGGCGCTCAATATCCATCATCAGGAAATCGTGGATCTCGGCCTGTTCAGGATTATCAGACTCTCTGGCCTGTAAGAGCAATTCATTGTAACCATGCAACCCACCCGAATTTTCCGCCGGGGTAGTCCCCTTCCCACGCAAACAGCTAACAGGCTGGATGCTGGTATCATGTGTTTGCTTCTCCAGTACAACAAGGCAATCCCACCAGTCGCCAAAGTCATACGTGTAAACCAGCTTGTCACCCTCATTCTGGAGCGCCGCCCATAGTGGCGTGGTTGCCGCGTTACCCATGCTTTCATCCTCACCCCATACGCGATACTCGCTACCGGGATAACCTTTACGCCCTTTCTCGAACATATACAGGTGTTCGTCATTCCAGCCAAAAGCTAACTGGATCACGGCATGAAGTTTACTAAAGGGGATTTGCTCTGGAACCAACACACGCCGCCATATTGGTGGTTTGCTGTCTCGGATGGTTATCTTTAGCTGGTACATGCAAATCCTGAATAAATGCGAATCGGAAGGATAACGATACTGACGCACTCACAATTCTGTAAAGGTGAATAAAGGTAATTTGCTTAATACGCATAAGTTACATGCGGAATAATCCCGTATCTACCTGCGCGGCTCTGGCTTCCTCCACTGATAGGCGGGTGATCGCATCATTTCGCGGAATTTGTCACGCCGGGCTATATCGGCATTAACTGAACGTTCTATCTCCCGTTGATCTGCCGGGGTTAGCTGGTGGCCTTCGTGCTCCAGTTTGGCGGTGGTCAATAAAGCTATTTCGCGTGGTGTCATGGTGATTGCTCGTTGGCTGGTGGTGTCCGGTCATTGTATTAGCCGTTAAACGGATTGCTACCGTATATGGCCGGTTATCCTGTCGACAACCGGACTGAATGCCCGCCAGTATGCAGCCTCGTAATGTATAAGCCTGGCTAACTTCCGCTCGAACGTCTCCCAGCGCATCCCCTTTGGCTTAGGAAAAGTGTTCGGGTGGTTAAACAGGTTGCGAAACTGCTCACCGTCTCCCCAAATGGCGTACCGCTGCCGGCGTATGCTCATGCGCATCCGATCTAACTTATCCCCGCTTTGGCTTTTGTAGTGGAGTTTCCAGCATCCCCGGCAGCCAATATCTTTTTTGCCGATATACAGCTTCGCTACCCGCTTTATGCAGTGGGGGCAAACGTACCATTGCCGAACGCCGTAGCCAGCCTGTGTAGTAGTGATTCTGATTGGTCGCGTAACGCCGTTGATTGTCATGGCATAGCCGTCTGCCTGTCGGAGGATATACAGGGTTCCGCACTCTGTCTGACAGGAAAGCTGTGTCCCGGGTTCAGCGTCAGCCAGCCTGCTACGCATGTTCGCAAGGAATGGCAACCCTATGCGGGGCAGGTCGGTGGTATAGCTGCGCGTTCTGTCTCTCACTGGCTGACCTCCTGCGAATTACTGCGCATTAACTGCGAACGGTGCGCAAATTGAATACGAAATAATATGCATATTTGACTGCGAATTGCGCACTATTTTGCGCACTGTATATCTATAAATCCAGTAATGGCACGGGTTTGAGGATGGTTTGCACATTGGTATCCGTTTCGTTTTGCGCAGATATTTTGTTAACTGCGCAATTCGCAATTTACTGCGCAATGCTCGGGTTTCGTATTCGGAGGATTTTCCACTTTGCGTACTGCGCACAACTGTAGAAACCTAGATATGCTGCGCCTTACAGGCTGATAGGCAGCTGCGAATTGGTTTCATATTGCGCAATTTTGCGCACCTGTGAATACTGGCGAGAACTCAACTTTTCTCAACCACTTCCTGCGCAATTTACTGCGCCCAAAACCTTAGCAAAACTTAGCATATCCGTGGCGCTACCAACTGCGAATGGATTAACCTGCGCTAGTAATATCAGCCCTCTGAGCTATTTTGCGAATTCGCAATTTCTGTTTGCAATACCACCGTTAGGATTCGTCAGGTAGTACGCACGTTGAATGCGCAGTTTTGCTGCGTACCTGACTGCGTACCATGCTCCGTGTTTTTGGATGGGTTAGTGAGTCAATATTGCTTTAGCCCTTTACTGGAGAAGCTTTTCTGTCGATCCCTCGCCGCAATCCTTCCAGAACAATCCAAATTTCGTGCGCTTTTCGCCGCCTACCTGACTGCGTACTGCGAATCAGTGGCGCGAACCTGAATATTCTGGACGACCTGAATCACGCTCTGGCTTCCAGCCCTCGACTGGAGCGGGTTTAGCGCTACAAAGGTTTTAAATCCGTCCAATACAGTCCAAAATTTACAGCCGTTCTGGTGCGAACCTGGCTGCGAACCATCGCCCCCCGCTGGTGGCCTACGGCTGCCTCTTACCGCCATTTAACCGGAAGGCGTTACCGTTCGGTTGCGCTATCCCCATGCGGTGTTGTGTCTCAGTGACTGCTTTATGCAGATCGCCGTAATCATCGGTTTTCACTGGCGGGCGCTTCGCGTTCGTCAGACACGTATCACGGCGCTGCTTTACCCATTCCCGATCATCGTCCTCAGCACAAAGCATCATGACTTCCTGCCAGCGCGTCGCAGCCCTGCGATACAGCCCCTT
The DNA here is from genome assembly GCF_033341895.1 of Citrobacter sp. HN-141. Classification (NCBI taxonomy): domain Bacteria; kingdom Pseudomonadati; phylum Pseudomonadota; class Gammaproteobacteria; order Enterobacterales; family Enterobacteriaceae; genus Citrobacter; species Citrobacter sp. HN-141. Next base: position 4,766 of record NZ_JAWPBF010000003.1, read on the forward strand.
TGCTTCCAGAGCCTCTGCTTTACTATCGTTGACCATGCTTATCTCCCTCAGAATGGCGTTTCATCGTCGAATGGTGGGCGCTGGTCGTATTCATCACGGGATGACTGCTGCGCACGTCTCAGCGCGTCCGTTGCCTGTCCCTGCTGTCCTGCCTTCCCGCCGGGGCGTACCGTTCTGGCGCTGATCACACTGTCGGCTACTACCTGATACCCCTGCTGTGTACCGCCGTCCTGCCCTGTCCACTGGTTGAGTTGCATATTGCCTGCCACGCTCACAAGGTCGCCTTTCTGGTGCTTTGCCAGCGCATCGGCCTGCTTCCCAAAAGCAATAACGCCCAGCCAGAAGGTTGACTCTCCCGCCTCTGCCGCATTACAGGGGAGTGACACCGCCAGTCGCGCCATAGCCATGTTGTTACCGTTCGTTGTGGTGCGAGTCTGGGGGGCTGCCACCAGCCGCCCATATGCTGAAATTTGTGCGGTCATAGATATTTCCTCATGTAGTCACTACCTCCGGGACTAATTTTCATTTCTTCCCTTAAAGGCCACTGCTCCGCCATTGCTGCGGTCGAGTGATTCCCGTCATCACGTCCGGCCTGAGCTGCCGTCCAGTGTGCTGCATATTCTGTAAATCCAATTTCTGCTGGCTGCCTCATCCAGTGGGCGATCATCCTCAAGGACATTTGCAGGCTTTGGGTGTCGCCCTGTAATGCGCGTTTGTCAGTAAACCCCTTCAATGCTTCACGCTCCTGATAGGTCATTTTCTGGCTGGTTTCTGTATTCATTGCCCACCTTCGTTTTAAGCTACCCCCCATAGAATCTTTTTGGGGGTGTAATATCCCTACCAATCCCTACTAACTGGCTCAGGCCACGAATGGCAAGGCTTTCAGACTGGTAGGCATTCAATTTTGTTGCCCTACATAACCCTACTTATCCCTACTAAATCACTTCAACGGCATTTTACTGCCTGTTTTATTTGGTAGGGATATGTAGGGATAAGTAGGGATAAAAATATATATCCCTACCTAGTTTAAATCCTTGCTACGTCTGGCCTCGTCTCGTTTTTAGTAGGGCAGTAGGGATAAGTGCTGCCGTAAAAGTTTCAATCATCACTCTGCCCGCTCTCCACACCGTAAGCACGGGGAATGAACTCCTCAGCCATCTCGTTATAGCCCACGTTGGTTTGCGCTCTGCCGTTAATGCTTCTCGTCAGGTAGCTGGCTCGGTACTCTTTTGCTGCTGATTTTATGGCGCGTGAAAACTTATTGACGGAAAGCGGCTTACCCAGACCGTGATACTCCATAAACGCCAGGTAAAGATGATAAAGATACGTCCTCGGCTCTGGCTGGCCTGCCCATGTACCTCCGCCCATCATCATGCCTTTGGGTTCGTTCATGAAAAAAAGTGCCGCACACATATCGATAACCGGATCTGTGCCGCGTTTAACGTCTAGCGCCTCCTGAGAATCGCGCTGCTCAAGTAATAGTGCCTTTGCTTTGTTCTGGTCGGCAAAGGTGGTTAGCAGGTGGCGGATAATCACCGGGATTTCTCGCCTGATTTTTGCGGTTAAATCCGGGTCTTTGTCTGCGTCTGATACCGGGTTATTAAACGGGAATATCACGCGGCGGCGGGCAATGCCCCCGTTTCGCTCCGTGAATGTCATCGGCTCGTTATTGGTTGCCATAACAACGGCATTTAGCACGGTTGTGAACTGCTTTTCGTATTTCCCATCAATCTCTACCGGATCGCCGCCCGTAATGGCCTTAATCCCCGCGCCCTCTCCAACATAGCGGGTCTGGTCAGGCATAATAATCAGGCTTTTTCCTACGAACTGCGCCCGTCCCCGTGCGGTGTCCAGCGTCATCATGCTACCGCTGGCGGCGTTGTGTTCACCTGCCAGCGTGATTGCTATGCTGCTGAATACGGATTTCCCACTGCCGCCCTCGCCAGTTACCTCAATGAATAGCTGCCAGTCGTGACGCTTCGCCAGCACCATAAACAAGGCTGCTTTGATACGCTCGGCCTTATGATGGTCGCCAGCCGTTGCATGATTCAGCCAACGGGTAAAATCGGGGGCGCTGGTGGAAATATTCTCCCCCGGCGCTGGCGGGGTGTAGGTGATCCCATTGTGGTTCATCAGCCAGTTACCCGGCGAATGGGCGGAAAACGTCTGTGTGGCGAGGTCATAAACGCCGTTATCAAAACCAATCAGATCCCCGCTCCGCTCACCAATTACCGGGATTTGCAGTTTCATGGTTGCGACAACCGATTTAATCCCCTTTTCGGTGTAGTGGGCTTCGTGCTCGTCGAAAATTGCCACCATAACCCTTTCTAATTCGCTGTCTGGTAGCTTCACCCATACGCCAGATTCGTAGCAGTAAACAGCGCCACTATCAGGGTTAACCGCCAACATATCCCAGCGAGATGAAAGCAACCGCGCTTTCTGGCTGGCTGCCATTTGTGCAATATCTCCGGCATCGGCTTTACGGCGGGATTTACCGCCCTCAATGGCCTGTAGTTGTGGTTTCACGGCTCCCCCCTGAATCTGGTACATCGAATCATTAAACGCAGCCGTAGCGACTTCCAGCCCGTTTTGCTGGTGGTGGTCGTTCCAGTCGGCTTTGTAGTCTGTCGGTGGCATTGATACCCAGCCAGCCACGGATAAGGCGGCTTTCTCTGCGGCCTCCCTGCCTGTATTGGCTTCTCCGTTTTGGTGGTGGTCGTTGTCTGCGGCGATAATAATTTGCGCCTTCGGGTGTTTACGGCGCATCACTTCGGCAACGGGTAGCAGGTTGCCAGCGTCGATTGCTGCCACTGTCAGCGCCTCCGGGCGCATCAGGTGAACAGACAGAGCGGTAGCCAGCCCCTCGGCAATTAATACGCTCTGCGGCTGTTCTGGTGCGTTTACGGCGTGATATGCTCCGCGCTTCGCTGAACCTGTCAGAAGTCGCTTCTCTCCCTGCGGTGTAATGGTCTGCGCTGCTGCCACTGCGCCGGATTCGTCCACCAGCTCAAGCAGGACTGAACCATCAGGCAATAGCGGGAAAGTGAACCCGTCCAGCCCCTTAGCAATCAGGTATTCAGATTCGCCCTGTGTGACGCTCTGGCGCTTTTCTGCATACAGGCTGGCAAACGTAGCCCGGCGCTGCCCTGCGCTTTCTGCGGCCTGTTTCTGGCGCTCCTGCTCGCGCTGCTGGCGCTCAGACTCCATTTGCTCCCGCCTCTGGCTGGCTGCTGTCGGATCGGTTTCCGCTGCCCGGTAATCAATACCCAGCACATCAGCGGCAAGCCTCGCCGCTTCTGTGGTGTCGCAGTTGTTCACCTTCTTAATCAGGTCTAAACCGTCGCCAGCGCCGCACTGGTTGCAGATGTGAGCGCCGCGCCCGTTGTCGTCGAACCGGAAGCGATCCGTACCGCCACATGCAGGGCATGAGGAATGGCAGCGCGATGAATCAGGCACGTCGATAGACAGGCCAGCCAGCACATAAGGCCAGCGCCCTGCTGCGGCGCTGGTCACTTCGCGGATAAGGTCGATATTACGCATTGTGACCCCCTACCGTTGCGCCCATGTCGGCGGTCATGCTTTGCCATATCTCGCGCCCGGTATCAGTCAGGCCACCAGCATTAACGCACTTTTCCAGTAGCCCGATCCCTACGCTTTCCCATTGCGGGTAATGCTCTTTCAGCGCTTCCAGCGCGTAGCCGTCTACAAGGTCACGGACGCCATTTACGCCCCCGGCGATCTCCACGCGAACAGGCTCGCCATCCGCATCAATCATGAAATAATCGCCGCCGCTGGTGGTCTTGATATGGTCATACAGCGCTGCGGCATACTGATTCGCCAGCGCATTCAGTCGGAAGTTTTTGGTAATCATATTGCCCCCTCAGTGCGCCACTGGCATTTCAGGCCAGCCGTTTTCATTCAGATCAGCAATGAAGTGATCGTGTAGCTCTGCCAGCGTTTCACGCCCGAACGGGGTTAACTCTCCGCGCTCCGCATCCAGCATGGCGCGGTAGAACACAATGGCGTTTTCCGTACCCTGCTCAGCGCCGTATCGCTCAATCATTGCGCCCTCGATGTTGTTCGCCATCGCCAGCCGTTCAGCAAACGGGTAAACCACAATGCCCGCTGTGCCATTGGAGTAAATCGCCACCTGCGACGATGTGCCGTCAGACTCTGTAACGGTGGTTGTGCCGTTCTCGCGCTTCATTTCGGCAACGAAACATGCCGCAATCAGCCAGCGCCACATGGTTACTTCATGCTGCTGGGTGAAGTCGAACCAGCCACGCTCCCCGCCGTCAGCCACTGCCAGATGCAGGGTAAATCCTTCATCAGGGATGTCGTCATACCTGCCGCTATCGAGATGAGTTACCGCGTCTGAATAGGGAATAAGGCAAACATGCTCATACATCCCGGCATCATTGCGGGTCATGATGTTTACGCCGTGCGGTGTGGCTTCTGCGTGGAACAGGTCGGGATTTCCCGGTTTAATGGTCAGCACGTTGCTCATGCTTTGCCCTCCCGATATTCACGCATTACATGGTCAGCCAGCTTGCTTTCAGCCTCGCTCATTGCTTCGGGTACACCGTGTAACAGCGTCAGAATGGAACCAATCAGGCGCGGTAAATCGGGATCTGTTTTATTGGTGGTGCTCTCCAGCCACATGGATAAAACAGCCTGTGCCTGTTCAATCTGGCAGGCAGCATCAATCAGTTGTAACTGGCTCATGCGCTGGCCTCCGCATCAATTCTGGCTATATCGATAATCGTCAGGACTTTACTCAACCAGCAATACACGATAGCGGCTTGTTCATCGTCGAGTTGAGTGACTAAATCGGTCATAACGTGAGCCAGCCCATTGCGGGCGCGGGTCATACGTTCTGCTGTTCGGTCTGCCAGCGTAAAATCATCCGGGTAAGCCTGCTCGCGGGATAACATCGCTTCGGCTTCAAGCTCGGACGGATGGCGGTATAAAGCGTTAATGTTCATGCTGCCACCTCCAGACGGATACGGCCTGCAAAGAAACAGACGTGATCCCGCGCCAGAGTGCGGCGGGCTTCGCGCTCAGTTTCAGCAGCGATATGATGGATTTTGGCGGTAATGGTCGGCATATCACGGCGAACAGCAGCGATTAACCAGATGAATTGCGGATTTTGGGTAGGGGTAGTAGCCAGCATAGCGGCAGCCTCCTTGATCAGGGTTTTAAACCCACCACCAAAGACGCCAATCTTGCTGGTGGTGGACTGAACAGGGTTGGCGTAACCGGCGATCAAGGAAACCGGCGCTTCCGTAGAAGCCCCCATCCAGCCCACCATTATTTCGTGAGCGGCGCGAATAATAATACCCGCATCGCTGAAAAAAGCGTGAGTTGGATTAACGGCACAAAAAAAGACGCTAGGCGCGTCGTGTGTCGCCTTAATCATTTCCGGGACGCCAATCCCGGCACCAGATTTTGCTGGTGCGCTATAACCATAAACCGGGTTGGCGATAGTCGGCAAGCCCTTTTTTATGGACTCCGAAAATACACCTTCACCCTTGCGCGTACTGGTCTCGAAAGTCCATGTGGCGCGGTTGTCAGCGGTAGCAATCCATTCCACAACATCAGCCATTTGGGGAAGAATACCCCCCGTTTCTGGCTTATAACGTTTGGGTTTTGCTGAGTCGTTAGCGTTAACATTTGCATACATCATGCAATCACCTTTACGGTTAGCCCACCAGCGGTATAACCCTGCACACGTACACCATCTACACGGTGACGCTTCTTCGTCAGAAAGCGGATATGGTCGGCGTAGACGTGCTGCCATTTACCATCGAGCGCCACGCGTTTAAACCACGGATGCGGCTTTGTCATGGTCTGGACAACGGGCGCGGAAGCCTTGCGGGGCGCGGGTTCTGCTGTGCATACCCCTTTATCATCGCCCGTTACACGGTACAGCCAGTAGCTCGCCTGTTTCCCGGTCAGTTTTCGGGTGCGCACCGGAACATAACCCGCCTCACGCATCGCTTTACCAAAAGTGGCATCATCGGGGTAATACTGGCGACGTAGCTCCGTGGGTACGGAAACGGCAAACGAGCGTTTAGTCGGGTACTCCTGCCACTGGTGAACCATCGACAACGGTAGCCCGTTCACGTCCGGCTCTTTGCTGCCAGCCAGGGGAAAGGCTTTATTCTGGACGGTGGGCATTAGTGAACCTCCGGCAATTGAGGCTGATATTTGCGCCATAGCTCCGATTCTTCGGCGATAAGGCGGAACTTCTCACCTTTGCAGGCTTGCAGGTCTTTACCGCGCTTGCTGGCCTTCTTGTCGTAAGCTGCTTTGCGTTTGCTGTGGTCGTTCAGGAAGGCGAACGGCACACCATAGGAGCCGGTTTTACGAATAGACGGGATAACCTCACCAAATACCCACTCGCTGAATCGGTTGGCAGCCGTTCCGGGGATTGACGCTTTACGGCTGCGGGCGATCAGTTTGTAGAAACCAGACTCAGAGACAATTGTCATTGTCTGAATGCCACCAAGGGTGGGTATTGAATACCCCTCCTTTTCGTTGTCGTTCAGTCGGCGCATAGGCACTTTGTGATCCACAATTTCCAGTGCCGCACAAACATCCTTGGCAATAAACCACGGATCACCGCCCATATTGACGATGCGAACTTTGATGCCACCAAACCGGATAACAGAAATATCGCCCTCGACCGCTTGAGGAATAATTTTCTGGGTAACGCAGGATTGTGGGGCGGCCTCCGAATTGAATCGGCTTTTTTCGATAGTCATATTTTCGGCTCCGTTATGCGGCGTTAAACGCGTCCGGGTAGAGGTTCAGAATGTCGGTAATATCCTGCTGAGATAATCCGGTATAGCCACCAGAGGCGGCGTTATGGTTGAGTAGCTGAATTACCCGGAGAACGTCACCACGGCAGGCAAACCGGTAGCGCAGATGTGCGCCGATGCCGTCCGGGTTCTTCTCGTCGATACGCTCAAGGAGAATATCAAGACGGCGCTCCAGCTCGCTTGCATAGTTGCGACCGGATGAAAGGCGGCAGTAGCGCAGAATGTCGTTTTCTGTCCATCCCTCTACGCCAGTGCGTAGCATGTAGACGCGGGCGCGGTGTTTCTTTGGGGTTCGCTTAGGTACTTGTACCGGGCTGGTGGTCGGCGTAATATCAGACGTGCGAATATCTGAGTTAGCCGCCTGCTGTACGGGGCGGTTTTTCTTTTCCATTACGCCACCTTTCCCCGGCGCTCAGCCAGCCAGTTATTAATCTCTACCGCATCAAAGGCGGTCACGTTATCGGTGAGTTTCACCGGGCGCGGCAGTGTGCCGTTCTTCACCCAGCGATCAATAGTAGGCATGGAAACGCCCAGCAATTCCGGCATACGGAAGCGGCGAATATAGCCAGTAGTAGGAAGTGCTGATTGCGCTGCGTTATGTGCTGTCATATGTCCTGTAACTCCTGTGATAGCTGTTGAAGTTACGGTAATCATGTGAGCAGGGGGATTAGATGTCATCGCAACGAAAAATGGATTTTCGCTGCGAAATTATCTTTATGATTTAAAAGATTTGTTAGCCGATGAGAAATATTCATCCAGTAAACGGGAGCTTAATTTTAAACCCCTATCCAGCATTTCTGCTTTGAGGGCTTCTTGTGTCCACCTTTTAGAGGTTGGTTCGGCTTTTTTTAAAGCGTTGAGCACCGCGCCAAGCAGTAAAAGGCTTTCATCGAGGTTCAGGAGACTGTTGTTATCACTGAGTGTTTTCTTTTCAAATTCTGCAATATTTTCTTTTCTGAATACGAACTCGACATTACCCAGCCCATCAGCAGGATAGAAAAAGGGATGATAACCATCGAGGCTAAAGTCAACAAACCTCTGTGATTCTTTGTCGTACAGTTTAGGTTTTCCATTTTCATCTGACTTGATGGCATATTCATTGAACGCGTTCAGAATATTCACCAGACCAAATTCTGTTAAGAGGAAAGCACCTTCCATGTTGTGAAATTCACGGGGAACCTTGTCGCGTGAAAGGTCAAACTCGTGCATAACATCTAAAGATTCTGCCCCAACCATCGGTAGATCGTATATGCCATGATTTATACGAAAAACATCACTGACTCTTTCTATATCTTCGTATTCATAATCTAGTTGCTCGTTAGAATAGAACTCATCACCAGCAATGGTTCTAATTACTGCGCCGTCGCTATTGGTTTCAATGATCCATTTTTCACAAACCTTTCGTTGTGATGTTTTGATGACCTGTGAAGCGATAGCGTAACGGCCTTCATCCAGCATTGCTGAAATTGTAATGTGGCCTTCTACAGCCAATTGTAGACAATCCGCTACAGATACCTTTTCACCGAGAGTTGTGGTTAACCTGTTTGCGGTTTCCTCGATGGTCAACCAACTTTTTAACTGGAACAATTTGCTCATAGCGTAACCTTTCACGCAATGCCTAAAATAGGATTGAGTCAGGCGGTAAGGCTATCCGCTTTTCGTCCCGTCGAACTAGGCTCAATCTGTTCTTACGATAGCTTATGCGCCTTTATGATAGGCGTCACGTTGTAATCTTCACCGCGTTCCAGTGCCACCAGCAAATCACACCACTGCGCCAGCGCCGCTTTACGCTCATCAAAATACTGGTGACGGTTATAGATACCCTCCACGCCTTTAATTTTGTGATTAAGGCATCTTTCAGCCACTACCGGATCAACGCCCAGCGCGGCTAAATGCGTGCGGGCAGTGCGTCGGAAGTCGTGAATTGTGAAGTTAGGTACATCCGGCATCTCATGGCGAACCTTTGCCAGCGCCACGGGCAGGGTGCTTTCCTGAATATGGGGAATCATCCGGCTTTGCATCTTTCTGGCTGGCAGTACCCACGCGGTATTGCATGAAAACGTGTAAAGCTCTCTCAACCATTCGACGGCTGGCGGTGCTAATGGGATGTCTATAGCGTCGCCGTTTTTGCTGCGTTCCTCTGGCAAGCGCCAGACGGCTTGATCAAGGTCGAACTCCTCCCAGCGGGCGGCGCATAACTCCATTTTGCGGACGCATAACGCTAACAGTAATTTGAACGTGATTTCGTTCTGGCGACTGAATCCCTTCGCCATACGCATGGCCTGAAACAGTCGGATTAGTTCGCCACGTGTTAACCAGCGGTCACGGCTAACTTCCTTCCCACCAGCGTCCGAAACCTCAAAGGCAGAACAGGGGTTTATCTCCAGCGCGTGCCGTTTGATACCGTAGTCGAATATGCGGCGCGTCCAACGTAAAACGTCCGTCGCTATGGTGGGCGCTCCACGGTCTACTATCGCTTTGAGCATGTCATCAATATGGCGCGGCTTCACGTCCTCTACCTTCATGCTGCCAATGCAGGGGTTTATATCTTTGTCGATACGGCGGCGGAGTATATCGGGGTGCTTCCAGCGCGGCAGGATCTGACGCTCAAAGTATTCAGCGGCAAGTTCTGAAACGCGCATGGCGTTTCTCTCTGCTTCCATCTTCGCCAGCGCTTCGGCTTTCCGTTCCTGCTTCTCTCCCGCGACGTCATAACCCAGCGCAACACGCGCCGAAAGCTCTCTCGCCGTCTCTCTGGCCTTTGATAGTGATAGCTCGGCATATGAGCCGATTACCATCGCCCGTTGTTTCCCTGCGAACTTATAGCGGAATCGCCAGAAAGGGACTGTGTAGTTTTTGGGGTAGCAAATATACAGGCCGTTGCCGTCGGCCTTGCCGTCGAATCTGTCCCCAGCCTTTATCCATGCGCGGATCTGCATGTCTGTAATCTTTGGCATTGCGAATACCTGAACATTGAATAGGGGTGTGTACATAAACCGATGTACATAAACCGCATTATGTACACCACTATGTACACGACAATCATGCGCTTTGTTGCGTCTTTATGATAGCCCATGATAACAAAAAAGCCCGCTGAATTGCGGGCTTGATGTGATTTATGCGTCGTCTTGAATCTTGCTGATAGCTTACTCGATATTCTGAATCTGCTCGCGCATTTGCTCGATCAATACCTTCAGCTCAATCGCGGAATTCGTCACCTCGGCATTGATGGACTTGGATGCCAGAGTGTTCGACTCACGGTTGAATTCCTGCATCATGAAGTCCAGACGACGGCCAACGGCCTCTTTTTTCTTCAGAATGTTGTAGGTTTCTTTGACGTGGGCTTCCAGACGATCTAACTCTTCTGCCACATCGATGCGCTGCGCCATCAGCACCAGTTCTTGCTCAAGACGGTTATTTTCCAGTTGGACCTGCGCGTCTTCCAGTTTGGCCACCAGACGTTCACGCTGCCATTGCAGAATCTCCGGCATATGCGCACGTACCTTCGCCACTTCAGCGCTGACGCCTTCCAGGCGTTGCTCGATCAGCGCCTTCAGCGCCTGACCTTCAGTTTCACGTGCGACAATGAAATCATCCAGTGTACCGTCAAGCGTGGCGAGGATTTCAGCGGCAATAGCATCCAGGTCTTGCTCCTGAGCGGCCATTACACCCGGCCAGCGCAGGATATCGACCGGATTAATTTCGCCTTCATCGCTCTGCATCTTGACCCAGTTAGCAGCGCTAACGAGCTGTTTAGCGAGCTTTTCATTCAGAATAAGCTCGCCTTGCGCGCTGGCATCAGGTTCAAAACGCAGCGTGCATTCGATTTTACCGCGTGTCAGACGTGTGCGGATGCGCTCACGCACAACAGGTTCAAGACTACGGAACTGCTCCGGCAGACGAAAATAGGTTTCCAGATAACGCTGGTTTACCGAGCGCATTTCCCAGGTAGCGCTACCCCATTCACCCTTGATTTCACGCCGGGCGTAGGCGGTCATGCTGCGGATCATAGACGTTCCTGTTTTTGACGATGAGATGGAAGGATTATAGCCATCCACGTCTTGTCAGGATAGGAATAACCGTCGGAAGTCCGTATAATGCGCAGCCACATTCGTTTCAAGCCGGAGATTTTATCATGCGTCCAGCAGGTCGTAGTGCCAATCAGGTGCGTCCCGTCACCCTGACCCGTAATTATACAAAACACGCTGAAGGCTCCGTGCTGGTCGAATTTGGTGATACCAAAGTGCTGTGTACCGCTTCTATTGATGAAGGTGTTCCGCGTTTCCTGAAAGGCCAGGGCCAGGGATGGATCACCGCCGAATATGGCATGCTGCCTCGTGCCACGCATACCCGTAACGCGCGCGAAGCGGCGAAAGGTAAGCAGGGTGGCCGCACCATGGAGATTCAGCGTCTTATTGCGCGTGCGCTGCGTGCCGCAGTTGACCTGAAAACCCTTGGCGAGTTCACCATTACGCTGGACTGCGATGTTATCCAGGCTGATGGCGGTACGCGTACCGCATCCATTACCGGTGCTTGTGTCGCTTTGGCTGACGCGCTGAACAAACTGGTAGCAAGCGGTAAGCTGAAAACCAACCCAATGAAAGGGATGGTTGCGGCGGTCTCCGTAGGTATTGTGAATGGCGAAGCACTCTGCGACCTGGAATACGTTGAAGATTCTGCTGCAGAGACCGACATGAACGTAGTGATGACCGAGGACGGTCGCATTATTGAGGTGCAAGGTACGGCAGAAGGCGAGCCGTTCAGCCACGAAGAGCTACTCACCCTACTGGCATTGGCCCGAGGGGGAATCGAATCCATTGTAGCGACGCAGAAGGCGGCGTTAGAAAATTGATTTTAAAGGCGACTGATTAGTCGCCTTTTTTTTGTCTGTAATAAAGTGAGATGAGGAGCGAATCCATGAAACCGTATCAGCGCCAGTTTATTGAGTTTGCGCTTAGCAAGCAGGTACTAAAGTTTGGCGAATTTACGCTGAAATCCGGGCGCAAAAGCCCCTATTTCTTCAACGCCGGGCTGTTTAATACCGGGCGCGATCTGGCACTGCTAGGCCGTTTTTATGCCGAGGCGCTGGTGGATTCCGGTATTGATTTTGATCTGCTTTTTGGCCCGGCGTACAAAGGTATTCCTATCGCTACCACAACAGCTGTTGCACTGGCGGAGCATCACGACAAAGATTTGCCGTACTGCTTTAACCGTAAAGAGGCTAAGACCCACGGCGAAGGCGGTAACCTGGTAGGGAGCGCGCTACAAGGTCGTGTGATGTTGGTTGATGATGTGATCACCGCCGGGACAGCGATTCGTGAGTCAATGGAGATTATCCAGGCGAATGGCGCACGGCTTGCTGGCGTATTGATTTCTCTCGATCGTCAGGAACGTGGACGTGGCGAGATTTCAGCTATCCAGGAAGTAGAACGAGACTATGGTTGCAAGGTGATTTCTATTGTTACCCTGAAAGACCTGATTGCCTACCTGGAAGAGAAGCCTGAAATGGCAGAGCATCTGGCAGCCGTGCGAGCATATCGCGAAGAGTTCGGCGTTTAAGAACTGCCGGATGGCGCTGCGCTTATCCGGCCTACGTAACCCCGTAGGCCGGACTAAACGAATCCGTTACTGCAACTGAGCAGCCACCAACGGCCAGCGGGTGTCGAAATCATCCGTTGGACGATATTTAAATTCGCTACGTACAAACCGGGACAGCATACCTTCGCAGAAAGCCAACAACTGGCTGGCCAGCAGCGTTTCATCTACGGTGTAACCTTCGCCTTCACGCATTCTTTTTTCTCGCAGAACCTGGCGCAACTGTGCCTCAATGCGTTCAAAAAGCTGGTTAATACGGCCTTGCAGACGATCCTGTTCAAACATGAGCGCATGCCCGGTCAGAATGCGCGTCAGACCGGGGTTACGTTCACCGAACCCTAAAATCAGCAGAACGATCAGGCGCAGACGTGCGTTGGTGTCCTTTTCATCTTTTAAGATCAGATTGATACGGGTAATCAGACTATCTTCGATAAACTCAATCAGGCTATCGAACATGCGGGTCTTGCTGGGAAAATGGCGATACAATGCCGCTTCGGAAACGCCCACAGAGGCTGCCAGTTTTGCTGTCGTGATGCGCTGGCTTCCATCACTGGATTCCAGCATCAGCGCCAGAGACTGAAGTATTTCTTCGCGACGATTCCTTTTCGCAGTTTGCTTTTCTACCATGTTACAAAATACCCCTGAAAATAAGCACTTGCCAGGCAGGCATCCACACAGCGACCGCAAACGACTGTTTGCGGTATGTTATTGCGTTATTACGCTGCGGGATGCTTCTTTACGGGTTACTTGCGCCCGGAATGGCCGAAGCCGCCTTCTCCACGATCGGTGGCTTCAAACTCTTCCACCAGATTAAATTCAGCCTGCACAATCGGTACAAAGACCATCTGTGCAATACGTTCACCAGGTTCAATGGTGAAGCTATCCTGGCCACGGTTCCAGATGGATACCATCAGCTGACCCTGGTAGTCGGAATCAATCAAACCGACCAGGTTACCCAGTACGATACCGTGCTTATGACCCAGACCAGAGCGTGGCAACATCACCGCGGCCAGTGAGGGATCGGCGATATGGATGGCTAACCCGGTTGGCACCAGAGTCGTTGCGCCAGGCGCTAATTCTACGGCGTCATCAAGACAGGCACGTAGGTCAAGTCCGGCAGAACCAGAGGTGGCGTACGTCGGGAGCGGAAATTGTTTCCCTACGCGCGGGTCCAGAATTTTAACGTCGATTTTTTTCATCATAACGGGTCACGATCTCGTCGAGTAATAATTGGCCCAGGAGTTCTTTGCGCTCAAGCGGTAAGACTTTATCTCCATCCTGCCAAAAAAGGTGTAATGCGTTGCTGTCGCTGTTAAATCCTTGAGTAGAAAGCGAAACATCGTTCGCACAGATCACATCAAGGTTTTTGCGGAGGCGTTTTTGCCGGGCATATTCTTCCACATTATTTGTTTCGGCGGCAAACCCAACGACAAAAGGACGGTTAGCATCCAGTGCGGCAACGCCGGCAATAATATCCGGGTTCTTGATCATTTTTACTGTTAATTCATCGCCCTGCGTCGCCTGCTTTTTGATTTTTTCGTGGGCGACGGTCTCCGCGCGGTAATCAGCAACTGCGGCGCAGCCAATAAAAATATGCTGCTGCTGCACTGAAGATTGCACGGCTGCTTCCATTTCCAGCGCGGTCATTACATCAATGCGCTGCACAAATGGCGGTGTGGGTAACGAAACAGGACCCGATACCAGCGTGACGTTTGCCCCGCGTTTTGCGGCAGCGGCGGCGATAGCAAATCCCATTTTCCCAGAGCTGTGGTTGGAAATATAACGCACGGGATCCAGCGGTTCGCGCGTTGGGCCCGCGGTAATCATGATGTTGAGATGTTGCAGATCGTTTACAGACGAAAAATGTTCTGCCGCTATATCCACAATTGTTAAGGGATCCAGCATACGGCCAGGCCCGATATCGCCACATGCCTGACTACCACTGTCGGGTCCCCAAACAAGCAAACCGCGGGAGGCGAGGACGTCAAGATTATGTTGAGTGGCGGCGGCGCGGTACATTTGCTGGTTCATGGCCGGCAGCACTGCAACAGGAGCAGGAGTTGCCAGACAGATTGTTGAAACCAGATCGTTGGCCATACCTGCTGCGACGCGAGCAATCAGATCTGCCGTGGCGGGGGCCAGAATAACCAAATCGGCCCATTTACCCAGTTCAATATGACCCATTGCGGCTTCGGCTGCGGGGTCAAGCAGGCTGTCGGAAACGGGATAACCCGAAACCGCTTGTAAGCTCAGGGGAGTAATAAACGCTTTTGCCGCTTCGGTCATCGCCACGCGGACGTCAGCGCCGCGTTCCCGTAAACGACGCACCAACTCAGGGGTTTTGTACGCAGCAATACCGCCACTGACGCCAAGTACGATTTTTTTACCGGCCAGGCTCATCATGATCTTTCCTGTTGGGTTTCACCAGAAGGCGGATATTTTATCACAATCCGCAATGAGTCGTGCTTTTGCCCGCGCTTCAGTTTGCGAGCCGCTACGAAGAAGCGATAACAGAGCGTCGATTCGCGACAGGCGTTATGCCACTATGCGGACGCGAAAGGAGGGGGAAGCATGGAAAATACAGGACGTATGATGCCCCGGGAAAAACTGTTGGCGCAGGGGGCTGGTTCACTTAGCGATGTTGAGCTGCTGGCGCTTTTTTTACGCACCGGGATTCTGAGTAAAGATGTGCTGACGCTGGCAAAAGAATTGATTCAGCATTTTGGTTCGCTGTATGGCCTGTTATCAGCAGACTATATGGCGTTTAGCCACGTTCACGGCATTGGCCTTGCGAAGTATGCACAGCTTAAAGGGATTGCCGAACTGGCAAGGCGCTACCATAACGTGCGAGTGATGGAGGAGCGCGCGTTACTTAGCCCGGAAATGGCGCGAGAATTTCTGCAAAGCCAGCTCGCGCAAGAGGAACGCGAGATCTTTCTGGTGATCTTTATGGATTCTCAACATCGCGTGATTAAACACAGCAAACTTTTTTCCGGCACGCTTAGCCATGTTGAGGTGCATCCGCGAGAAATTGTCCGCGAAGCGATAAAAATGAATGCGTCAGCGGTGATCCTTGCGCATAATCACCCTTCTGGTTGTGCAGAGCCGAGTAAAGCAGATAAACTCATCACCGAGCGTGTTGTGAAATGCTGTCAGTTCATGGATATCCGGGTGCTTGATCATCTGGTCATTGGGCGCGGAGAGTACGTTTCTTTTGCGGAACGCGGTTGGATTTAACGCACTTTACGCGATCCATCGGGATCTTTGTCTGTTCGGGACTTGAGCATAACGCCGGGTCAGCGTATACTACGCCACCTTTGAGAATCTCGGGTTTGGCATTTGGGCCTGGCAATCGAGAGTTCACTTAGAACTATGCGATGACCGGGCTGTAAAGCCTGACGAGGCGCCGATACCCCATACGAAGCTCGAGCTAATTTGATTTTTGGAGAATAGACATGTCCCGAGTCTGCCAAGTTACTGGCAAGCGTCCGGTGACCGGTAACAACCGTTCCCACGCACTGAACGCGACTAAACGCCGTTTCCTGCCTAACCTGCACTCTCACCGTTTTTGGGTTGAGAGCGAGAAGCGTTTTGTCACCCTGCGTGTATCTGCTAAAGGTATGCGTGTAATTGATAAGAAAGGCATCGAAACAGTTCTGTCCGAACTGCGTGCCCGTGGCGAAAAGTACTAAGTACTAAGAGGAAATAAATCATGGCTAAAGGTATTCGTGAGAAAATCAAGCTGGTTTCTTCTGCTGGTACTGGTCACTTCTATACCACTACGAAGAACAAACGTACTAAGCCGGAAAAACTGGAACTGAAAAAATTCGATCCAGTTGTTCGTCAGCACGTTTTATACAAAGAAGCGAAAATCAAATAATTTTCGTTTTGATGTAAAGAAAAACCCTGCCTCGGCGGGGTTTTTTGTTTTCTGGCCGTCCCCATATTAATGAGACCTGTTACAGCGCCGGAGATGCTATGCCTGAATTACCTGAAGTCGAAACCAGTCGCCGTGGTATTGAGCCGCATCTGGTAGGGGCGACGATTCTACACGCCACTGTGCGTAATGGTCGTTTGCGCTGGCCGGTATCTGAGGAAATCTATCGCCTGAGCGATAAACCTGTACTGAGCGTACAGCGCCGCGCGAAATACCTGCTGCTGGAACTGGCGGATGGCTGGATTATCATTCATCTGGGGATGTCGGGTAGTCTGCGTATTCTTCCTGAAGAACTTCCCGCAGAAAAGCATGATCACGTCGACTTAGTGATGAGTAATGGCAAAGTCCTGCGGTATACCGATCCTCGGCGTTTTGGCGCCTGGCTGTGGACAAAAGAACTGGATGGACATAATGTCCTCGCTCATCTTGGCCCAGAGCCGCTGAGCGACGATTTCAACACTGTTTATCTCCAGCAGAAATGCGCAAAGAAGAAAACGGCGATAAAACCCTGGCTGATGGATAACAAGCTGGTGGTGGGGGTGGGAAATATCTACGCCAGTGAGTCTCTCTTTGCGGCTGGCATTCATCCTGACCGCCTGGCATCATCACTGTCGAAAGATGAGTGTGAGCTGCTGGTGCGCGTGATTAAGGCTGTATTGCTGCGCTCTATCGAGCAGGGTGGAACGACGCTGAAAGATTTTCTGCAAAGTGACGGTAAGCCAGGCTATTTTGCTCAGGAATTACAGGTTTATGGACATGAAGGTGAGCCTTGCCGCGTATGCGGAGCGCCAATTGTTGCGACTAAGCACGCTCAGCGAACGACGTTCTACTGCCGTCGCTGTCAGAAATAACATTCATTGCAGGCCGGATAAACCTTGTCGGCTTACCCGGCTAAATGCGCTACTTCAGCTTATCCATTAGCGCCTGATGAACATTATTGGGCAGGAAGTGGGTCACGTCACCCTGGTGGCGGGCGACTTCTTTAACCAGCGATGATGAAATAAACGACCACTCTTTAGAAGGCATCAGAAAGACGCTTTCCAATTGCGGCATTAGGTGGCGGTTCATGTGCGCCAGCTGCATTTCATACTCAAAATCTGCTACCGCGCGCAGGCCACGAATCAGAATATTAGCCTGATTATCGCGGGCAAAGTTTGCCATTAAATCGCTAAATCCCATGACGTCTACATTACCCAGATGCGCCGTTGCCTGCTGGGCCAGTTGAACGCGTTCTTCCAGCGTGAACATCGGTTTTTTACTGGGGCTTGCGGCAATTGCCAGGATCACGTGATCAAACATGCTTGTCGCGCGTGTCACGATATCAAGATGGCCGTTAGTTATGGGATCGAAGGTTCCTGGATAAATCGCCCGTTTTTGCATGACAGCCCTCAATGCGTTTTGGGTGGCAGGTAAGGTTCCAGCAGCTGCAGCAGACGCTGTAGCGCGCCCTGATTTTGATACAGTACTTCAACCGCATGGCGACCATAAAAATTACGATAATCTTCATCGGTCAGTAGGGACGAAACCTCTTTCACCAGCGTGGTGACGTCGGTGACGGTAATCAACCCACTTGCCTGTTCCAGTCGGGCGCAAATGTCTTTGAAGTTAAAGGTATGCGGGCCCATCAATACAGGAATGGCATGTGCCGCTGCTTCCAGTGGGTTGTGCCCACCACGCTCAACCAGAGAGCCGCCGACAAAAGCAAGATCGGCAATGCCGTACAGCAGCATCAACTCACCCATCGTGTCGCCAATAACCACCTGGGTACTTGAGGACGGAACTTCGCCAGAAGAGCGTGTGGTAAAGCTTAGACCAGCCTGGCGTACGAGGTTAATGGCATCCGGGAAGCGCTCAGGGTGTCTGGGTACCAGAATCAATAAAAGATTCGGGAACTGGTGTAACAGCGCCTGATGAGCTGCGATGATGATGCTTTCTTCCCCGTCATGCGTGCTGGTCGCAATCCATACCGGGCGATGAGGTGCCCACTGGCGTCGTAACGTAACCGCTTTAGCGGCCAGCTGTGGGGTGACGGAAATATCGAACTTCAGGCTACCGGTGACGGTGACCTGATTGCTTCTGGCTCCCAATGTAATGAAGCGAGCGCCATCTTCTTCGTTTTGTGCAGCAATCAGCGTAATGCGGCGTAATAGCCTGCTAACAAATTTCCCTAATTTAGCGTAGCCAGCGGCTGAACGAGCGGAAAGGCGTGCGTTGGCGATGACCAGCGGAATATGGCGCTTATGCAGAGCGGCGATCAGATTTGGCCAGAGCTCGGTTTCCATAATTAGCACCAGTTTGGGGTCAACTTTATTCAGGAAACGGTTCAGTGCATCCGGTAAATCATAGGGAAGATAGATATGTTGAACGTCTGTGCCAAAAGCAGATTGCACGCGCTCAGAACCGGTTGGCGTCATGGTTGTTACCGTGATCGGCAAATCCGGGTAACGATGTCGCAGAGCGCGGACTAATGGGATTGCTGCCAGCGTTTCACCCACGGAAACTGAATGGAGCATGATGCCGCCTGGTTTCAGTGGGCGGCGATAAAAACCGTAGCGTTCACCCCAGCGTTTACGGTACGCCGGAGCTTTACGTCCGCGCACCCAAAGCCGTATCCAGATCAAAGGCTGAATAAGGTAGAAAAGAGCGGTGTAAAGCAATTCTAGCATAATAGTAGCTGGCTTATGGATGTGCTGGGGATTCTATGTATTTAACTATGGCTTTACCATCATTTTTGCTGATTTTTTGAGGAAACTGTACGGATCACGAGAAAGGGGGCCTGAGTTGTGTTGTCCCGCTTGGTAATCTCTGCAGTGGAAGGCTAAAAACGGAATGGTTATGGTCATAAAAACCGAACACTTTATAGAATATGCCAGAAACATAACCATTCCTAAAAATACAATAATATCAATGTATTAGAGTTTTTTCTGTGTTTGGTACTTGTTAACTAAATACTTAACATAGAAAATAAAAGCACCGAGGAGTTGGCCATTGTGTTTTAAATGTGTGCTTTTTCGCGATAGCTGTTTATACGTAGTGGGTGCCAATAAAGGAATATCTTTCCACGGTGAATTCGCTCTGGCTATTTTGAAGTATTCTACTTCAGCATAATATTGCGCCCAGTCATGCCAGGGTTTAGTGACGCCGACATAATGAATGAATACCGTTTGTGATGTGATTTTAAAGGCATCCCCCCCTTTCTTGGCTAACGTATCGATGTTAAAGAATGAATTGAATTTATGGTCCAGAATTTTTACGCGATCATTAAAGAGAATATTCAACGCATCCTGATCGGGATGTGAGAAACGGTTTTCATTGACCTTTGAAATGACCTGTAGAGTCAAATTAGTATCTTTTAATTCTGGAAGATTAAAATACATAAAGCCTGAGTTGAAGTACAGGCCTGGATTTATGCCGGCAACAGCAGACGTATCGACAAAGCTATCATGAACAGCCATTAATACATTGCCATTAAATTCTTCCGTGAGTAACGAGGCAAGACTTCCTTTACATATAATATCAGAGTCTAGATATATAATGCTGCTGAGTTTATCGGCAAAGTAATCGATTGCAATAAGTCGGAAATAGATTGAGTAATTCCATGCCTTAGATGCAGTAGGTAGATTTTTTAATTCATTATCATCCAGTACATAAAACGTAATGCGGGTATTGTATTGACTTGCCAGGACAGAAAAAAGATGAAGTTGATGTTCATCAAGATAATTAGTGAAAATATGGAAGTGGAAGTTCAGATCCTGGTTATTTAAAAGTACCGATGTTATTGAAACGCCCGTACCGTAGAGAAAGGGTTTGTCAGCGCCATAGGTAATATTGACACATGTACTTTTTTTATCGTCATTTTCAATATGTGCATTCTTAATATATTTTATTATATTTTCTTTCACATCTTTTTCCTTTTGATTCTTTCAGAGTGCACGCGTGTTTATGTAAGACAAAATGGCTCTCCTGTCGGCATAGAATAGAACAAACTGTAAAGGAAGGAAAGAGATACTTGGAGACTAAATTTCTTTTATTAATCATTATGTTATGTGAAAATCTTTTTGTGACCAGAATGAAGGTACACGGTGAGAGGAAGAGACTAAAATTAATGGGGGATTTTTACGATGTTATATAATAAGATATGCCCCATAAATCGTGCGAGCGAGTGTTTGTCGTTGATTAACAAGGCAATTTGAAGAAGTGAGATTTGAATTTTATGAATCAAGTAAGATACAGTCAAAATGGTAATATCTTGATTTTAAGCAAACTTGTATTGGTTTTAATGATTTTTGGGTTATTTACGATAGATAATCAAGGGGTGCTAAATATGACCTCTGTGCTCGCTGTAGTTTTATCTATTTACTATATTAAAGCCAATAAAATAGATATTAAAAACATTGTGCTCGATCTCATGCAGAAGAGAAAATTATTGTTACTCTTCACGTTATGGTGTGTTTTCTGTATAGTATTTTTCACCTATGAAGATAAGTCTCTTGATGCTTTTATCATATTGATAAAAGACTGGCGTTACCCGTTAGTGATGATGTTGTTTTTTGGCGCATTCAGTAAGCATACAACCTCACTGAGACAGGTCTTTGTCATTGGTGCGATACTTACTCTATCCTATATTATCTTAGTGGTGCCGATTTTAAGAATTATAAAAAATAACCCGCAGGAACTGTATCTACAGCTTCGCTATGGTTTCGCATTCTATGTTGTTATGCTATTTCCTTTTGTATTAACAGGGGCGATCTTATTCAATAATCACTTCCTGAAAACAGTATTATATATCATTTCCGCACTTGCATTTGTCTTTTTATCATACACCGGGAGTCGGGCAGGGATATTAGCAGTTGTTGTAGAGATTTTCCTGATTTCATTTCTGGTGGGTAAAACCATCAAGAGATTTATGGCTGCCGCCTGTGGCTTGCTAGTTATAATGGTTGTTTTGCTTATCGGGGCCTACAACACCGTGGGTCAGGTAAAAATTAAAGTCGATCAAACGCTGCAAATGAATAACATCACATCCAGTCGTGATGAAATTATCTTAGACCGTTTCCCGTTAGTAATGGAAAATATCAACAATGCCGTCTTTGGTATTGGATATGGAAATTCTACATACAATCAGTATTTAGAGGACCATAATGCGCCGAAAAATGACGGGGTATATTCTGAACGGAACAATGGCTATAATATAGATGAACCATTCTTTATTATAATTCTTTATAATGTTGGGGTAATTGGTCTCTTTTTGTTTACTGCGGCTTTTTTCATTACATTTAAAGACATATATATCCGAGCTAGAAGCCAAAAAGATATTTTTAGCATTTCATTACTGTGCTCTCTTGTTGGCTATATTCTGGTATATTGTTTATTTGAAAAGATGTTCATAAATGTCTTTTTATTATACAGCATAGCTATCCTGATGTTGTATGACAAAAATGAGTCGGCAGGGTAACGAATTAAAATTAAAATGAGCCTATGTGACGTAGTTGAGAATATAGGCTCAATATTCATAACATGATAGATAGTCTCATATACTGTAAATATTCATTTTTTTCTAATTCACATAGAAAATTTCTATAGATATCGAATTGTCAAGTGATTAGTGGTATAATATAAGCGATAAAATAAGATGGTGTGATCTGCAGTACACAGGTAGCTGTTGAGCCTGGGGCGGTAGCGTGATTTGAAAATTAACAATAACCTGAAAGGGTAGAGTGTGAAAAAGATCCTGGTAATAAAAATGCGCTTTCACGGCGATATGTTGCTAACCACACCGGTCATCAGCACGCTTAAAAAAAATTATCCTGATGCTGATATTGATGTTTTACTCTACGAAGATACCATTCCTATTTTATCTGAAAATCCCGATATCCATGCTTTATATGGGATAAAAAATAAAAAGAGCTCTGCTTTTGAGAAAGCAAAAAATTTCTTAGCGCTGATCAAGGTACTACGTGGTAATCATTATGATTTAGTGGTCAACCTTACCGATCAGTGGATAGTTGCTTTACTGTGTCGTTGTTTGGATTGCCCAATAAAGTTGACACATGATTTCTCGCACAGAAATAAGAAATTCTGGCGCGACAGTTTTACTCATCACGTTCCTCTAAGTGGCGATCATTGGGTTGAACGTAATTTGTCTGTGCTGACG
The DNA here is from genome assembly GCF_033341895.1 of Citrobacter sp. HN-141. Classification (NCBI taxonomy): domain Bacteria; kingdom Pseudomonadati; phylum Pseudomonadota; class Gammaproteobacteria; order Enterobacterales; family Enterobacteriaceae; genus Citrobacter; species Citrobacter sp. HN-141. The sequence goes on from NZ_JAWPBF010000003.1 coordinate 27,276, forward strand.
CCATTAAATCTAAAAGAATCAGTCCCGGTACTGAAAATGGTTTATGGTGAGCAAGTCTGGCAATCTGTTCGGAAAAAACTTCCTCAAGTTGATACCCAGAAGTATGTTGTTATACAGCCTACGGCGAGACAAGAATTCAAGTCGTGGGAGAATGATAGATTCTCCCTGGTGATTGATGCGATACATCATTTGGGGTATCAGGTTGTACTGACTTCTGGACCCGGTGCCAGCGATATTGCCTGCGTCGATGAGATTGCCAGGGCATGTGAAACCAAACCGTTAACTGAAATTGCCGGGAAGACAACATTCCCTGAGCTTGCTGCATTAATTGATCATGCTGTGCTTTTTATTGGTGTCGACTCTGCCCCGATGCATATTGCCGCAGCTGTTAAAACCCCCATCATTTGTCTTTTCGGCGCCACCGATCATATCGCTTGGCGACCATGGTCTGATGATGTGGTTCAATTTTGGGCTGGTGATTACCAACCAATGCCTGTGCGTGAAAAACTTGATCGAAGTAAGAAATATTTATCAGCTATACCTGCGGAAGACGTGATTGCAGCCATAGCGTTACGGTTACCTAAACTCGATTAATAAAGCATCCGGATATATAAAATGGTTATTGCTTTCTGTTTGTATAAATATTTCCCTTTTGGTGGGTTACAGCGTGATTTTTTGCGTATAGCGTCGACAGTCGCATCACGTGGACATCATGTTCGGGTTTACACACAATCATGGCAAGGAAATATTCCAGACAGCCTGGAGATCATCATTGTTCCTGTGAGGTCATGCTCCAACAACGGGAAAAATGCTGAGTATCATCGGTGGGTAAGTAAACATCTTGAGAGTAATCCAGCAGACCGGATCGTTGGGTTCAATAAAATGCCTGGGTTAGATGTTTATTATGCTGCTGATGTCTGCTACGCAGAAAAAGTCGCGCAAGAAAAAGGTTTGCTCTATCGTCTGACACCGCGATACCGACATTATGCCGCCTTTGAAAAAGCTACATTTGCTGAGGGAAAATCAACACAGCTGTTAATGCTAACAGATAAGCAAATTGCGGATTTTCAGAAGCACTATCATACTGAGCCAGCGCGTTTTCATATCCTTCCGCCGGGGATTTATCCTGACAGAAAATACAGCTCTCAGCCAACAAATTGTAGAGCTAGCTTCAGGAAAGAAAATGATATCAGTGATTCCCAGTATTTAATTATACAAATCGGTTCTGATTTTACCCGTAAGGGTGTCGACAGAACTATCAAGGCGATCGCTTCCTTACCGGAAGCTGTCCGCAAACAAACGATTCTTTTTGTTGTGGGTCAGGATAAGCCTGATCGCTATATAAAGCTGGCAACAGAGTATGCTGTTGCTGACAATATCAAGTTCTTCCCTGGTCGTAATGATGTCTCAGAGTTAATGGCAGCAGCCGATCTATTGATTCATCCGGCATACCAGGAGGCCGCAGGGATCGTGCTGGTTGAAGCAATTGCAGCAGGTTTACCTGTCATAACAACGGCAGTATGCGGATATGCTCATTATGTTAGAGATGCTGAGTGCGGGATTGTTATTGATGAACCATTTGAACAAAAATTATTAAATGAAGCTGTTTATTTATCTTTAACTGACTCAGGGCAGAGAAAAGCATGGAAAGAGAATGCACAACACTTTGCTGATACTCAAGACCTTTATAGTCTACCTGAGAAAGCAGCTGATATTATTATAGGTGGTGCCCATGGTTGAGTTAAAAGAACCATTTTTATCCTTGTGGAAAGGGAAAGATGCTTTTTCTGAAGTGCAGAAGCTGCAGGGAGAAACATTTAGGCAGCTCGAAACGCGTAGAACGATAAGGTTTGAGATTGCAGGTAAAAGCTATTTCCTGAAATGGCACCAGGGAACTAAACTGAAGGAAGTTATCAAAAACTTATTCTCTTTACGTTTGCCGGTACTCGGAGCTGATAGAGAATGGAATGCTATACACCGTTTGCAGGAACTGGACGTTGATACAATGTACGGTGTTGGTTTCGGGCAACAAGGTATAAATCCGCTCAACCGTATCTCATTTATTATAACTGAAGATCTGAGTCCGGCGGTTAGCCTGGAAGACTATTGCGCAAATTGGTTGGTGAATCCACCCGCGCGGAAAATTAAAATGGCATTAATTGAGCGTCTTGCCATTATGGTCAGAAGGATGCATCAGGGAGGCGTTAATCACCGCGATTGCTATCTCTGTCACTTCTTATTGCATCAACCGGCCAATTTTGAGGATAATGCGTTCAAACTGTCGGTTATTGATCTGCACCGAGCTCAGATAAGAAATGCGGTTCCTATTCGTTGGCGCAATAAAGATCTGATTGGTTTGTACTTCTCCTCGTTAAACATCGGGTTAACGCAAAGAGACTACTTCAGATTTCTGAAGATATACTTTAAAAAAGACATTAATCAAATTATTCGTGATGAGTCTGAACTCTTTGCAACCTATGCAAGAAAAACTGATAAGATTATTAATCATACATCGAAAAATAAACTATAAATATGGAATAATAGACTTTGTATAGCTACATAGAATAGTTAGTTAAGTTTATTCAGCTGGCCAGTAATTGTTAACCTTTATTTCATGATGACTGTGCCGGCTTAATTATATTAGAGGGTTTGAACTCATGCACGTGCTGGTCATTTCGCTTCCTTTTGACGATGCCCGACGAAAACGCGTATCAGATATAATGAATGAATTAAATATCGAGTATTCGTTTGTTGATGCTATCTATGGGAAAAATTTGTCTGCCGAAGAAAAGCGCAAGATACCGTTAACTGACTTTCAGCACAGGGAAAACCATACGCCTACTGATGGTGAACTGGGTTGCTCACTAAGCCATATGAAGGCATTTAAACAGTTTGGGCAGAGTGGGCAAGATTGGGTTTGTATTCTTGAAGATGACGCAATTATCGATCAGGATTTTAAGGAATTTATATCGACTGTCGATGAAAGTGTTCTCAATAAAGACGCGTTATACCTACTTGGTGGGCAGGATGGTTTAAGGTATAAGAATAAAGTTGTCTTAAATTTGCTTAAACTCAAGAAAATTGGTGGCCAGACCTTCGGCAAAGTCATATTTGGTCATGGATATGTTTTGCGAGCCTGCGGTTATTTAATGAATTCTGTAACAGCTCAAAAACTTGTTTCCCGTTTTGAAAATAACTTTTTCATCATAGACGAATGGGCATATCTGATGCGCCAGGGGTATTTTTCTGATATATACCTGGCAAACTTTGTCCATCACCCTGAAGAGTTGTCCGGGAGCTGGTTAGAGAAAGAACGTAAAGAGATAAAGAGTCACAAGAAAAAGAAAAAATCACTTTTCAGACGTAAAATTTCCTCCTCATACTGGCATGCCCGACGAATTATTCTTGGTTTATGTTGGTGGAAGTAGATGAATGCAACAATGCTTAATCGTGGATGAAATACGATATAGTGCATAGTTTTAGTCAGCTGCAGATATGTTAAATAGCAAAGCGATTGTATAAGAACGAATTTAACATATCTGCGAAACCTGAATAATTACAGCAGCGCTATGTGAGAATAAACCTGAGTGGGTTCAAGCAAAGCAAGCTTTCCTTCCGGGGCACGACATGTGACCTGATTCTTCCCGTATCCCCCAATCAACCCCGGGTCCGTAGGGCCATATAGCGTAACATTCGGCCGATCCAGTGCGGCGGTCAAGTGGCTTAATCCGGTATCAACGGATACCACAAACTTAGCGCCGGCTAATATCCGGGCGACATCCCCAAGACTCATGCGCGGTAAAACATCTACGTAATCAAATCCTTCTGCCAGTCGTCTGGCTCGCGTTTCTTCATGCGGAGCACCCCAGGGGAGCTTAATACGTATTCCTGCGTGATTGAATAAGCCAATGAGCTCCCGCCACTTTGCTTCCGGCCAGTGCTTGTCATCACGAGTGGTGGCGTGCAGGAAGACGGCATACTGCCCTGCATCGGCATTGCGTTCATTCAGAAAATGCTGTGCAATCGCGTAATCACCCTGCGACTGGGGTTTGGCATATCCCAGACTTTTCGCGAACAACTCACGAGTACGTTCAACAGCATGCTGTTGTTTGGCGATATGATGCTTACGGTTATAAAACAGACTCGCCAGCGGTTCACGCGCGGTACTCCAGTCCATACCATGCTTAATGCCGTGCGCCAGACGTGTGACCAGCGCGGCGCTTTTTACCAGCCCCTGCGCATCGATAACCACGTCATAGTTTTGTAAACGCACCGCATCGCGAAAAGCTTTGCGCTCCGCTTTAATGGGGGCGGAAAACCAGGCTTTACGCCAGCGGCGAATCGCCACCGGGATCACACGGTCAACGGCCGGATGCCAGGAGGGGATTTGAGCAAACCCTTCTTCCACTACCCAATCAAACTGAATATCCGCAATGGCCTGCTGCGCATCTGTTAGTGCGGGCAACGTATGCAGCACATCGCCCATGGACGATGTTTTAACGATCAGAACCCGCATCCGTCAGACTTCCTCTTGTAACAACAGGTCATTCAGTTCTTCCAGTACGCGCTGAGGCGTGATGTCAATCAGGCTCTGGTGATACCCTTGTGCAGCATCCCCCTTACGCACCTTGTGATACCCCGTAATCAGGCGAATCACGCGAGCTTTGTGGGAGAGTGGTGGAGTGAAATCCGGGCTGCTGGGGCCATACAGAGCGACCAGCGGACGATTTAGTGCGGCAGCCACGTGCATCAAACCGGAGTCATTGGTGACCACGGCTTTGCAGGCGGCGAGAAGAATAACGGCCTGCTCCAGCTGCGTTTCACCAGCCAGGTTCCGACACCATGCCTGCTGTTCAACGCTCAGTGCAGCCAGAATCTCATTGCCAGCTTCATGATCCTTAGCCGAGCCAAACAGGACAATCTGATGACCTTCGTCGATCAACTGCTTTGCCAGTTCAGCATAGTGGTAATGTGGCCAACGTTTCGCTGGACCAAATTCTGCACCAGGGCAGAAACCGATGATTGGACGTTCAGCTGAGAGGGAAAATTGGCTACAGGTAAGTGACTTTTCGCCTTCACTGACCTGCAATTGCGGCCACAGCAGCGGCTGTGGTAAATCTTTGGCTGTGAGCATCACGCCTTTATCGTACGCTAACGCGACATAGCGCTCGACCATCAGCGGCCAGGCTTCCTTATCCAGTACACGTGCATCGTTCAGCAGACCATACCGCATCTCGCCACGCCAGCCGGTACGATGAGGAATACCCGCGAAGAAGGGTACTAGTGCGGATTTAAATGAGTTCGGCAGGACGTACGCGCGATCGTAGCGTTTATCACGCAAACTGTGGCCCAGTTTGCGGCGCTCGCCAATCTCCAGTGCGCCGTGTCCAAGCGGCATGGCGATAGCATCGTTGACTTCAGGCATGCGCGATAATAACGGACGGCACCATGCAGGTGCCATCACGTCGATTATTGCCTGGGGATAGCGCGCCTTGAGCGTGCGATAGAGACTTTGCGACATCATCATGTCGCCCACCCATGACGGGCCTACCACCAAAATCTTCATTCACTTCATCCTTCAAGCTGTCTCTGCGTTGGCTGCCTGCGTTCACTCCGGTCACTTACTCTTGTAAGCTCCCGGAGATTCACTTAGTTGCCGCCTTGATACCGCTCGAATGATTTTGTGAATTTGTAGCGTTGTCGCGGTTCAGCCAGGCCATATATTCCGTCACGCCTTCGGCAACGGTCTTGAACGGTTTGTCATAGCCCGCAGCGCGCAGGTTAGTCAGATCCGCCTGAGTAAATGCCTGATAGCGGCCCTTCAGTTTTTCCGGGAACGGAATGTACTCAATGCTGCCTTTTTTGTGGTATGCCAGCGTGGCATCCGCGACGGCCTGGAAAGACTCTGCGCGACCAGTACCGAGGTTAAAGATGCCGGAAACGCCGTTTTCCAGGAACCACAGGTTTACTGCCGCAACATCGCCGACATAAACGAAATCACGTTTGAAGTTTTCACTGCCTTCGAACAGCTTGGGTGTTTCGCCGTTGTTGAGCTGAGTATTGAGATGGAAAGCTACGCTCGCCATGCTGCCTTTGTGACCTTCACGCGGCCCGTAGACGTTGAAATAACGGAAGCCAACGATCTGAGAATTTGCTTCTGGCAGGATCTGGCGTACATATTCGTCGAACAGGAATTTTGAGTAGCCATAGACGTTCAGCGGCTTCTCATATTCACGAGATTCGATGAAGTCAGAGGTACGACCGCCGTACGTTGCTGCAGAAGAGGCATACAGGAAAGGAATTTCACGCTCCAGACAGTAGTGCAGCAGCTCTTTGGAGTATTGATAGTTGTTGTCCATCATATACTTGCCATCCCACTCGGTCGTGGAAGAACACGCGCCTTCGTGGAAAATTGCCTCAATATCGCCGAAATCTTCTCCAGCCATAATCTGGATCAGGAAGTCTTCCTTATCCATATAGTCAGCAATATTCAGATCCACCAGATTCACAAACTTGGTGCCGTCTTTTAGGTTGTCCACCACCAGAATATCGGTGATGCCTTTGTCATTCAGGGACTTAACGATGTTGCTGCCGATAAAGCCCGCGCCGCCGGTAACGATGATCATAAATGTAACCTTCGAATTATGGAGTCAGAGACAATCTCAGACACGAATACCTCTAATCATATCACTACATGGCTTCGGCTTCAGCAGTACGTCGCGTCATGTAGCGTGTAGAATTTGTGCTGGTTATTGCTTTCAATGTTTATATTCTTGATTGAAATGGTTTAGGCAGAGTGGTGTATGATTCGTGTTGTGAATGAGTGTTCAAGTGCGCGGTGCCCGCTTTTTCGGAGCCATCAACGAATCAATAAGCAAGGTAAAGCACTGTGTTGGGGCTGACAATAGTCGTTGGAATGAAAATAACATATGCAACTTAAGAAGATAATTATTACAGGTTATGAAACAAGTGGCCTCGGCGGTATGGAGACAGTATGTATTAATCTGGTGAAGCTGCTGCGGATGCAAGACCCTGATATTGATGTCTCCTTTGTTTTCTTTAAGAAAAATAATAATAGCAATGTCAATATTGGCTGGCTTACGGGGCAGCGCTATTGTCATCTTTCTTCTAATATAAAAATAACTAAATTAAGAAGACTAAGTTTTGCTTATGGTTTGCGAAAAATTATACATCAGGAAAGTCCTGATGTAATTATATCCCTGGATACGCTTTCATGTTATATCAGTCACGTTGCAAGAAAATATACAAGCAAGCAGGTTAAAATATTTTCATGGTTTCACTTCTCTATTTTTAACTTCTACAAAAATAATTACAAGAAAAAAATCAAGTACATTAATAAAGCTGACTATCATCTTTCAATTAGCTCTGGGATAACTCAGCAACTCATTGAGATGGGAATAGAAAAAAGCACTATTGCAACGATTTACAATCCCGTTGCGCGATGCGATATCCGTATCCCTACCCCTGAGAAGCATGCCCGGTTTGTGTATGTAGGCAGGGTTGTAGCAGATGGACAGAAAAATGTACGTAGTCTTTTCAATGGGTTGGCTAAACTAAAAGGGAAGTGGTCCTTAGATATTGTCGGCACCGGCCCGGATGTTGATACCTTAACGGCATTAGCTGAAACGTTGGGGATTAGCGAAAACATTCACTGGCATGGTTGGCAGAAATCACCGTGGGAATATATTCAAAATACGCTGAAAAATATCACTTGCCTGCTGCTAACTTCCCATTTTGAAGGTTTCGTTATGGTTCTGGTTGAAGCCAGCGCTCACGGTGTTTATGCCATTAGCTCTGATTGTGAAACGGGGCCAGCAGACATTATCAAAGAAGGGATAAACGGTAATTTATACCCGACTGATGAACCAGAAAAATTTGTTTCCTTGCTGCAGGAAATCGTTGATGACAAAGCGTTGCCTGCCGGCGAGCAGATTCAGCAGGCGATTGAGGAATTCTACGAAGACAACTATATCATTAAGGTTAATAAGGCCTTTGCTATGGCAGGATTTACTCTGGCACCGTCATCAGCGTCTCAGGTCATTGATGACGCGACAACGTAAGTCAGGTTGTGATGCCAGGTCTGTCATTCCTGAAAGGTTATGTGGGTACACGTGATTTATGCTGCATTTTAGACAAGTCATGATGAGTCATCTCGTACAAACCAATAGCATTGGGTAATATGTGCTGAAATTTGCCCAGTCTGGAGAATTGCAATGCGTGGGAATTTTTATAAGCAGTTAACGAACGATCTGGAAACCGCACGCGCGGAAGGGTTGTTTAAAGAAGAGCGCATTATTACGTCTGCTCAGCAGGCTGATATCACCGTGGCTGACGGAAGCCATGTTATTAACTTTTGTGCGAACAACTACTTAGGGCTGGCTAACCACCCGGAACTGATTGCAGCGGCAAAAGCGGGTATGGATTCTCACGGATTTGGTATGGCCTCGGTGCGCTTTATTTGTGGCACTCAGGACACCCATAAGCAACTGGAGCAAAAACTGGCTGCGTTCCTGGGTATGGAAGATGCCATTCTTTACTCTTCTTGCTTTGACGCCAACGGTGGCCTGTTCGAAACGCTGCTGGGAGCAGAAGATGCCATTATCTCTGACGCCCTGAACCACGCCTCTATTATCGATGGTGTGCGCCTGTGCAAAGCGAAGCGTTTCCGCTACGCCAACAACGATATGCAGGAACTGGAAGCGCGTCTGAAAGAAGCGCGTGAAGCTGGTGCCCGCCACGTATTGATCGCCACCGATGGTGTGTTCTCTATGGATGGCGTTATCGCTAACCTGAAAGGCGTATGCGATCTGGCAGACAAATATGATGCGCTGGTGATGGTAGATGATTCCCACGCGGTAGGCTTTGTGGGTGAGAACGGCCGTGGCTCTCATGAGTATTGCGACGTGATGGGTCGTGTGGACATCATCACCGGCACGCTGGGCAAAGCACTCGGTGGCGCATCGGGTGGTTACACTGCGGCACGTAAAGAAGTTGTTGAGTGGCTGCGTCAACGTTCTCGTCCGTATCTGTTCTCTAACTCACTGGCTCCGGCCATTGTTGCCGCTTCCATTAAGGTGCTGGAGATGGTTGAGGCGGGTAGCGACCTGCGCGATCGTCTGTGGGCGAATGCGCGTCAATTCCGTGAGCAAATGTCCGCAGCAGGCTTCACGCTGGCTGGGGCCGATCACGCGATTATTCCGGTCATGCTGGGTGATGCGGTTGTTGCACAGGCGTTTGCCCGCGAACTGCAAAAAGAGGGGATTTACGTTACTGGATTCTTTTATCCAGTGGTTCCAAAAGGCCAGGCGCGTATTCGTACCCAGATGTCTGCGGCACATACCCCTGAACAGATTACGCGTGCAGTCGACGCGTTCACACGCATTGGTAAACAACTGGGCGTAATTGCCTGAGGATGTGAAATGAAAGCGTTATCCAAACTGAAAGCGGAAGAAGGCATTTGGATGACCGACGTTCCTGAACCGGAAGTCGGCCATAACGATTTGCTGATTAAAATCCGTAAAACAGCCATCTGCGGGACTGACGTTCACATTTATAACTGGGATGAGTGGTCGCAAAAAACCATCCCGGTTCCAATGGTTGTAGGGCATGAATATGTCGGTGAAGTTGTTGGCATCGGCCAGGAAGTTAAAGGCTTCAAAATCGGCGATCGCGTTTCTGGTGAAGGCCACATTACCTGCGGACATTGCCGTAACTGCCGCGGTGGCCGTACTCACCTGTGCCGCAATACGACCGGTGTCGGCGTAAACCGTCCAGGCTGTTTTGCACAATATCTGGTGATCCCGGCGTTTAACGCCTTTAAAATCCCGGACAATATCTCCGATGATTTAGCTTCCATCTTCGATCCATTCGGTAACGCGGTACACACGGCGCTGTCGTTTGATTTGGTTGGCGAAGATGTGCTGGTTTCCGGTGCGGGTCCGATTGGCATTATGGCTGCCGCGGTAGCGAAGCACGTTGGTGCACGCCACGTAGTGATTACCGATGTTAATGAGTACCGTCTGGAGCTGGCGCGTAAAATGGGTATTACCCGCGCAGTCAACGTCTCGAAAGAGAATCTGACCGACGTGATGGCTGAACTGGGGATGACCGAAGGGTTTGATGTGGGCCTGGAGATGTCCGGAGCGCCGCCAGCGTTCCGCACCATGCTGGACACCATGAACCACGGTGGCCGTATTGCCATGTTGGGGATCCCGCCATCAGACATGTCGATAGACTGGACGAAAGTTATCTTTAAAGGTCTGTTTATTAAAGGTATCTATGGTCGCGAAATGTTTGAAACCTGGTACAAGATGGCGGCACTGATCCAGTCCGGTCTTGATCTGTCGCCGATCATCACCCATCGATTCTCGATTGATGAGTTTCAGCAGGGCTTTGATGCCATGCGTTCAGGCCAGTCCGGGAAAGTGATCCTGAGCTGGGATTGAGTGCGCAGCGTGCATTCAATGTTAATTACGGCCAGATATTGCTATCTGGCCGTATAAACCATAGATTTTATTTTCCGCGGATCTTTCTGGATAACGATCTTATATTTTCTTTAAGCAGGATGAGTTTATAAATTAACCCTCTGCCGTTAACGTTAATATTATATTTTCGTTGTAATGCCAGAATGTCATTTGCCTGACAGACCTTCATATTTCCCTTACAGGACAGGTCAATAATCCTTAACTCACCCGTTGGTGTGCGAATGAAATTCCCAGGGTGAATATCATTTGATGCCAGTCCTGCTTTGTGAAGACGCAGCACGCATTGCTTTACCTCGTCAGCATTCTGCTGGTTAATTTTCCTTAAAGGAACCCCTTCAATATATTCATGAATAGTATAAACATCATAGCACTGGCGAAAACGTGTTTTCTCAGCAGCATAATAGAGATCGGCAGTACAGATGCGCATTTCCGGCGGGAGCTTGTCCAGCTTCCTGATCAGTCGGGAATAGAAAGGGCCGGAGATAAAGCTCTGTAATTTTTTCTCAAATCGAGGATCAACTTCACGGTCATTTTTGATGATAAATTTTTGTGAGTTGTACTCGACCAACTCCACGCTGCGCAATGCGTTACCACTGCTCAGCGGTTTGCCACTGATTTCTTTTTTGATGTATTTATTCATCAGTGACTTAAGGTCTTTTCTGGTCTCTTTGCAATAGACCGTATAACCTTTTTCGTGTGTCTTACTGATGGCCATCTTTTCCCTCAATATCAGCCTATAGAGTACGTTAATTCATAGGGATAGAGTATACAGGTTGTGCACACCGATATGTAGACGATCTGAGCTATCATCAACCTGCTAAACGCAGGCGTGGCAGGGCATCTTTCTCAAGCCGGATGCTTTCGCTGCAGCGTTTCTGCCCATAAATACGTTCTAACCTTAATAATTCCTTAATGAAACTGTAGTAAAAGTCATCAGCGTAATGACAAACCTGGGTTAGCTGATGAGAAACCGCACAAGTATGTTGAGTGTTATTATTCCGTTGTATAACGTGGGTGATAGTTTTCGGGATTGCATGGAATCGTTGATCGCACAGACATGGACTGCGCTAGAGATCATCATTGTGAATGATGGTTCAACGGATAACTCTGTTGATATTGCACAACATTATGCGGATAACTATTCCCACGTGCGGTTGTTGCATCAGGCTAACACAGGGGCATCCGTAGCGCGTAACCGCGGCCTGGAAGCGGCCAAAGGGGAATATGTTGCATTTGTTGATGCCGATGACCTGGTTTATCCCAATATGTACGAAACCCTGATGACCATGGCAATTAAGGATGACCTGGATTTAGCCCAGTGTAATTCCGACTGGTGCATTCTCGAAACGGGACACACCTGGCAATCAATACCGACGGATCGTCTTCGGTCTACGGGGGTGTTGACCGGCCCTGACTGGTTACGTATGGCGTTGGCTTCACGCCGCTGGACACATGTGGTGTGGATGGGAATTTATCGCCGGGATGTTATTGAGAAAAATAAAATAACGTTTATTCCGGGGTTACATCACCAGGATATTGTCTGGACGACGGAGTTTATGTTTAACGCTGTACGTGTGCGATATACCGAACAATCTTTATATAAATACTTCTTACATGATCAATCAATCAGCCGTCTTAAACGACAAGGTTTAAAAAATCTCAACTACCAGCGACACTATATTAAAATTACGCGGTTATTGGATAGGCTGAATCGTGAATATGCCGATCGGATTACTATTTATCCGGAATTTCATCAGCAAGTCACCTATGAAGCATTACGCGTATGCCATGCGGTCCGTAAAGAACAGGATGTGCATATTCGTCAGCGTATGATCGCAGAGATTTTTGTCTCGGGTATGTATAAGCGCATGATAACTAACGTACGCAGTGCCAAAGTATTGTATCAGGCACTGCTATGGACATTCCGTTTATGGAAATGGCGCGATAAAACATCAACGCCTTCGCGTATTGCCCGAAAAGCGCTTAATCTACGTTAGCGTTCATGGTGCTGGGTGAAGATGTGTTCCCCCAGCCCTGCCACTGCAGTCTCATATACTGCACCAGCGTGCTTTGTGTGATGCTTTCCCCTAGCACGCTAAAGAATCGGTTGGCGTAAACCGGCTCCAAAGGTTGTTTCGGTTTGCACAATTTTACCCCACGGAAAGGATTACGGGGCGCATCTGGCGTACCGTTTCTCGGTGGAGTGAGATTAGGCCTGGAGGTATCGACCTGCGGCTCATTGAGCAGACTGCTCGGACGAACCAGCGTAATATCGGCTGGCAGGCTATACAGCATCTGCTGCAATACGCGTACCGTAGAAGGGTGAGGGTGCCCGATGGCAATCGCTGATCCGTTACGGCGAGCAAGATCGACTGCACGATTAAACTGACGGCGAATATCCGCTTCGTTTTGTGTATCGTCGAGGAAGACTTTGCGTTTGATGACCTTCACCCCGGTTCCTGCCGCCGCGCGCATGGCCTGGCTGTTGCCGATGGTCATACTGTCGAGGAAGTAGAGGTCGTAGCGTTCCAGAGCTTGCATCACTTTCTGCATGCCGAACAGGCTGGACGTCATCGCACTCCCCATGTGGTTGTTCAGTCCCACTGCATACGGCACTTTGCTTACCGCGTCGCGAATAATCCGTTCAATTTCTTCGCTGCTCATCTCCGGGCGTAACGTGTCTTTCTCCAGCGGTTGCTTGCTCAGTGGAGCCATCGGCAGATGGATCAACACCTCATGTCCACTGTTATGCGCTTTAGTCGCCATTTCACGTGCATGTGGCGCGTTTGGCAGAACGGCAACGGAGACAGTGGAAGGCATTGCCAGCACCTGGTTTTCCGTTTGCGGACGATAACCGAAATCATCAATGACGATAGCAAGTTTGCCGGCGAAAACAGGTGTTGCGAATGCCAGCAGGCTGGCGAGTGAGAGCAAAGTACGACGAAACTGAGGCAAAACTTATCTTCCCAACCACGGCTGTGGATTGACCGCCTGACCCTGGCGGCGAATTTCGAAATAGAGTGCTGGCCTGCCCTGACCACCGCTGCTACCCACAAGTGCAATAGGCTGCCCGGCGCGAACCTGCGTACCCACGCTGACCAATGCGCTTTGGTTGTAACCGTACAGGCTCATATCGCCTTTACCGTGTTCAACCACGACGACCAGTCCATAGCCCTGCAACCAGTCTGCCAGAATGACGCGACCATCGGCGATGGCTTTGACTTCGGTACCTTCGGAGGCACCAATAACCATCCCTTTCCAACGTAGCTCACCTTGCAGCTGTTCGCCATAGCGATGCAGCGTTGGACCACGAACGGGCCAGAAGGCCTGACCGCGTGGTGAACCCAACCCGCCGGTACGAGACATCAGTGATTTCTCGCTTTCGGTTGGCTTATAGGTTGAGCCTTTGCGTGATGCTTCCTGCTGCTTATCACGTACAGCCTGCGCCTCACGCGCTTCACGCTCTGCGCGGGCTTTCGCGGCGGCTTCGGCTCGCGCAATACTGTTGCGCAGACGGGATTCGTTGGCTCGCATCTCGCCTAACTGCTGCTGGCCCTGCTGAATGGATGATTCCAGGCCCGCGAGCGTTTTTTGGCGTTCATTACGCGCCTGCTCCAGTTTTGCCTGCTGAGCACGCTGTTCGTACAGCAGCGTCTGCTGTTCGCTTTGCTTATCTTCCAGCTCGGCTTTTTGCGAATCGACCTCTTCGCGGGTTTGCTTCAGCTGTGCGATAGTCTCCTGGCGCGCCTGGTTCAGATAGCCGAAATAGGCCTGCAGGCGTTGCCCGCGCTGAGTCTCTTCACCACTGAGGATCAACTGAATACCGGTGTGTTCACCCTGGCGAAACGCTGCATCTAGCTGCGCAGCCAGGCTGCGTTCTTGCGCTGCCCGCTGCTTTTCCAGCTTCGCGAGTGCTGCATTCATCTCTGCGATTTGCGCATTCAGCTGTGCCAGTGAGTTTTGCGTTTCGCGCAACTGCCTTGCGGCAACGGCGATGGCTTGTTCCTGAGCTTTAAGCTGAGCGAGGAGGGTGGCGCGTTGTTGCTGTTGCTGGCGTACCGCGCGTTCTTTTGCCGCGATATCGGCCTGAATAGATTTGAGCTGGTCGCGTTCGTCCGCGTGGGCGGAAAAGGCGCACAGCAATACGCCAGCGCTAAGCGCGCTGGCGTAGAACAAGGGCCTGACTGAAATCTTACGCGGTTTCACGGCCCGAGTGATGGTATTAATCGCCTTTCCCCTCATGGGGAGGGATTATTCCACGATGAACAGCGGCTTACCAGTCATCTCTTGCGGGATTTCCATACCCATCAGCGTCAGCATAGTTGGGGCGATATCAGAAAGTTTACCGCCTTCAACTGCTTTGACGTTTTTGCCACCAACATAAATCAGCGGAACCGGCAGGTTGGTATGCGCGGTATGTGCCTGACCGGTAGACGGATCGCGCATCTGCTCTGCGTTACCGTGGTCTGCGGTGATCAGCAGTTGGCCGCCAACGGATTCAACGGCTTTAGTCACTTGTTCCACGCAGTGATCCAGCGCTTCAACCGCTTTAACCGCCGCTTCCATCACCCCGGTATGGCCAACCATGTCGCCGTTCGGGTAGTTACAGATGATGGTATCGTATTTACCGCTCTCAATCGCAGCAACCAGCTTCTCGGTCAGTTCTGCAGAGCTCATTTCTGGCTGCAGGTCGTAGGTAGCGACTTTTGGCGAGTTGATCAGGATGCGGTCTTCGCCTTTGAACGGTTCTTCTACACCGCCGTTAAAGAAGAAGGTCACGTGCGCGTATTTTTCTGTTTCAGAAATACGCAGCTGGGTTTTGTCATTCTTCGCCATCCACTCACCAAGGGTGTTGGCCAGTGACGCTGGTGGGTAAGCCACCGCGGTTTTGATGTCGGCAGCGTATTCAGTCAGCATCACAAAGTTGAGGTTAACGACTTTTTTACGGGCGAAGCCGTCGAAGTCAGCGTTAACAAACGCACGGGTGATTTCACGCGCACGGTCAGCACGGAAGTTCATGAAAATCAGCGTATCGCCGTCTTCCATTGCGGCATCAGCCTGGCCTTCAGCGCGGATCACGGTCGCTTTTACGAATTCGTCGTTCTCGTCGCGAGCATAGGCAGCCTGCAGACCCGCTACTGCGGTATGTGCCTTGAATTCACCTTTTGCCAGCGTCATCAGGTCATAAGCCTGTTCAACGCGATCCCAACGGTTGTCGCGGTCCATAGCGTAGTAACGACCGATGATGGACGCTACGCGGCCTTTGCCCAGCGCGGCAAATTTCTCTTCGAATTTCTGCAGTGAATGTTCAGCGCTGCGCGGCGGGGTATCACGGCCATCAAGGAAAGCGTGCAGATAGATTTTCTCAGCGCCACGTTCAGCGGCCATTTCTACCATCGCCATTATGTGATCTTCGTGGCTGTGAACGCCGCCGGCAGAGAGCAGACCCATAATGTGTACCGCTTTGCCGCTATTTTTGGCCTGGTCGACTGCGTTGGTCAGCACCGGGTTAGCGAAGAAAGTCCGTTCTTTAATTTCCACATCCAGACGGGTCAGATCCTGATACACGATACGGCCCGCGCCAAGGTTGACGTGACCCACTTCGGAGTTGCCCATCTGGCGATCGGGCAGGCCAACTTCCAGGCCAGACGCATCAATCAGGGTATGCGGACGTTTTGCCCACAGAGCATCCATTACCGGGGTTTTGGCATTAAAAATAGCGTTATCCTGGCTGTCTTCACGATAGCCGTAGCCATCCAGAATCACCAGTACCATAGGCTTTTTAGAAACCGACATTGCGACAACCTCACACTTAATAGATAAAAAATAATTGCGTAATTTTACTACAGCTGAATCGATAAAGTAGCCCCAGAAGATCAAATAATCGACCAGAGCGGTTCGGGTAGGGGGGCGATTTGTGTTTTTTTTTCCGTAGCGCCCCGCAAAAATGCAATCCAATGCATGCTCTGGCTGTATTTGCGCCAACGCGCAGGTATACTCCTTTCCTGGTTTTTTTAATCACTGAGTCGGGAGTTGTTACCCCCCATGCAAGAAATTATGCAATTTGTTAGCCGCCACCCTGTCTTGAGTATCGCCTGGATTGCGTTACTGGCGGCGGTATTGTTTACCACGTTTAAGAGCCTGACCTCAAAAGTGAAGGTAATTACACGCGGCGAAGCGACACGTCTAATCAATAAAGAAGATGCGGTGATTGTGGATTTACGTCAGCGTGACGACTTCCGCAAAGGTCATATCGCAGGTTCCACGAACCTGCTGCCGAGCGAAATCAAAGCCAATAATTTTGGCGAGCTGGAAAAACACAAAAACAAACCTGTTATTGTGGTTGATGGCTCAGGCATGCAGTGCCAGGATTCCGCAACTGCGCTGATTAAAGCCGGTTTTGAGCAGGTATCTGTACTGAAAGACGGCGTAGCGGGCTGGAGTGGCGAGAATCTGCCACTGGTTCGCGGCAAGTAATTTACCCGTCTTCTTTCGTACCGCAGGGTAAAAAGAACACTGGAGATAAGTCATGGCCAATATTGAGATCTATACCAAAGCAACCTGCCCGTTTTGCCATCGCGCAAAGGCGCTGTTGAACAGTAAGGGTGTGAGTTTCCAGGAACTTCCGATTGACGGTGATGCCGTGAAGCGTGAAGAGATGATCAAGCGCAGTGGCCGTACGACGGTTCCGCAGATTTTTATTGATGCACAGCACATTGGCGGTTGTGACGACTTGTATGCGTTGGATGCGCGTGGTGGACTGGATCCCCTGCTGCGTTAAGGCGTACCGAAGTATTTAAAGGACAACACTAAGGGTTTTCTAAACATGTCAGAACAAAATAACACTGAAATGGCTTTCCAGATCCAACGTATTTATACCAAGGATGTGTCTTTCGAAGCGCCAAATGCACCGCATGTTTTCCAGAAAGATTGGCAGCCAGAGGTTAAACTGGATCTTGATACCGCATCTACCCAACTGGCAGATGATGTGTATGAAGTAGTGCTGCGTGTCACCGTTACGGCTTCTCTGGGCGAAGAAACTGCGTTCCTGTGCGAAGTTCAGCAGGGCGGTATTTTCTCCATCAGTGGTATTGAAGGGACTCAGATGGCGCATTGCCTGGGTGCATACTGCCCGAACATCCTGTTCCCGTATGCCCGAGAATGCATCACCAGCCTGGTTTCACGCGGTACGTTCCCGCAACTGAACCTTGCGCCGGTCAACTTTGATGCGCTGTTCATGAACTATTTACAGCAGCAGGCTGGCGAAGGTACTGAAGAACATCAGGATGCCTGATGAACCAAAGTAATGCTTCAATGACTGTGATTGGTGCCGGCTCGTACGGCACCGCTCTTGCTATCACCCTGGCAAGAAACGGCCACCAGGTTGTCCTGTGGGGCCATGATCCCAAACATATCGCGACCCTTGAGCGCGATCGCTGCAATGTCGCGTTCCTCCCTGATGTGCCTTTTCCCGAAACGCTGCGCCTGGAAAGTGATTTAGCTACTGCGCTGGCCGCCAGCCGTAACATTCTGGTGGTGGTGCCGAGCCATGTCTTTGGTGAGGTGCTGCGCAAAATTAAACCGTTGATGCGTGCTGACGCGCGACTGGTTTGGGCGACAAAAGGACTGGAAGCAGAAACGGGACGCCTGTTGCAGGATGTCGCGCGTGAAGCGCTGGGGGATGAAATTCCGCTGGCCGTTATCTCCGGTCCTACGTTTGCCAAAGAACTGGCGGCGGGCATGCCGACGGCGATTTCTCTGGCCTCAACGGACGAGACGTTTGCTGATGATCTTCAGCAGTTACTGCACTGTGGCAAAAGCTTCCGCGTCTACAGTAACCCGGATTTCATTGGCGTGCAGCTTGGTGGCGCGGTGAAAAACGTGATTGCGATTGGCGCTGGGATGTCTGACGGTATCGGCTTTGGTGCAAACGCACGAACGGCATTGATCACCCGTGGGCTTACCGAAATGTCGCGGCTTGGTGCGGCACTGGGCGCTGATCCTGCCACCTTCATGGGGATGGCTGGTTTAGGCGATCTGGTGCTGACCTGTACCGACAACCAGTCGCGTAACCGCCGCTTTGGCATGATGCTCGGACAGGGTATGGATGTGCAGGGCGCGCAGGACAAGATTGGTCAAGTGGTTGAAGGCTATCGCAATACAAAAGAAGTTCGTGAGTTGGCGCACCGTTTTGGTGTCGAAATGCCAATAACCGAGGAAATTTATCAAGTATTGTATTGCGGAAAAAACGCGCGCGAGGCAGCATTGACGTTACTAGGTCGTGCACGCAAGGACGAGCTGAGTCGCCACTAGCTGCAAGGAAACTGTTGAATATAACGACCCGACCCGCGAAGAACGGGTCGGTCGTTTTGCTACCTTCTGGAGTAAGCAATGCCGTGTGAAGAACTGGATATTGTCTGGAAAAATATTAAAGCGGAAGCCCGGGCACTGGCGGAATGTGAGCCAATGCTGGCCAGTTTTTACCACGCAACGCTGCTCAAGCATGAGAATCTCGGCAGTGCGCTGAGCTATATGCTGGCGAACAAACTTGCTTCTCCGATCATGCCCGCTATTGCTATTCGCGAAGTTGTGGAAGAGGCTTATGCGGCCGATCCTGAAATGATTGCCTCGGCGGCCTGCGATATCCAGGCTGTGCGCACGCGTGACCCGGCAGTCGATAAATATTCCACCCCACTTCTGTATCTGAAAGGCTTCCATGCGCTGCAGGCCTACCGCATCGGCCACTGGCTATGGCATCAGGGGCGTCAGGCATTGGCGATCTTCCTGCAAAATCAGGTCTCTGTTACCTTCCAGGTGGATATCCACCCGGCGGCAAAAATTGGTCGCGGAATTATGCTCGACCACGCTACAGGCATTGTGGTGGGTGAAACGGCGGTCATTGAAAACGACGTATCTATTCTGCAATCCGTCACGCTTGGCGGGACCGGTAAAGCAGGCGGCGACCGTCACCCGAAAATTCGTGAAGGCGTGATGATTGGCGCTGGCGCGAAAATCCTTGGCAATATCGAGGTTGGACGCGGCGCGAAGATTGGCGCAGGCTCTGTCGTTCTCCAGCCTGTACCGCCGCACACTACCGCCGCAGGCGTTCCGGCCCGCATCGTCGGCAAGCCCGACAGCGATAAACCGTCCATGGATATGGATCAGCATTTCAATGGGATACATCATACGTTCGAATACGGCGATGGCATCTGATTTCGAGCTATCTTACTTGCCATATTGAACCTGGGCTGTGCTCGTCATCCTCACGTACTGCGTGTACGCGCAGGTCGGCAAGCGCAGTCCGTGTTCAATCTGTCTGCGCCGATAACGCTCGAAACGAATAACATCAAATTAATGTAGGTCGGATAAGGCGCTAGCCGCATCCGACTAAAATCAACTACGTAATACCGCGCCGGGATAACCTAACTGGCGCCAGGCCTCATACACTACCACCGACACTGCATTTGACAGATTCATGCTGCGGCTGTCCGGCATCATCGGAATACGAATTTTTTGTTCGGCAGGCAAGGCATCAAGAATGCTGGCTGGAAGACCGCGTGTTTCCGGGCCAAACATCAGGTAATCCCCATCCTGATAGCTTACCGCACTGTGTGCAGGCGTACCTTTGGTCGTCAGGGCGAACAGACGTTGCGGATGTTCTGCGGCGACGAAGGCGGCGTAATCAGGGTGGCGTAGCACGGCGGTAAATTCGTGGTAGTCCAGCCCCGCGCGACGCAGCCGCTTGTCGTCCCAGGTAAAGCCCATTGGCTCAATAATATGCAGACGAAAGCCGGTGTTGGCGCAAAGACGGATAATATTGCCGGTATTTGGCGGGATTTCTGGTTCGAATAAAACGATGTTAAGCATACTGCCCCCTTGATAACGGGGGGCAGAATAGCAGAAAGAGCGGGTACTATGCGACGGTCAGCGCGTGCGGTTTATAGCGCTGCAGCTTGTAAATTGTTGCGGCAGCGGCGACCAGCGCTGGAAGGCTGAGGAACATCAGGATGCTGTCGGCCTGCCATTGCAGGGAGAGCAGTTGGGCGCTCATCATGGTGCCGGCTACTCCACCAAAGCGGCCCACACCTTGCATCCAGGCAATGCCGGTTGCGCGGCAATGAGTGGGATAAAACGTTGCAGCCAGCGTCTGTAGCCCGGACTGCGCGCCGTTCATGGTAATCCCCATCAGGAAGATCAGTGCGCCGAACAGGACGATGTGGTTATGCTCAAAGCCGAGCGCGAGGGCAAACAGCATCGTCAGCATAAAGCCGAGTGATACCACTTTGTGTGCTTCCCAGCGATCCATCAACCAGCCGGCCAGCAGGATCCCTGCCGTGCCACCGAAGGTGAATAGCGATGTCAGCCAGGCGGACTCTGCCAGCGGGTAGCCCATTCCCAGCATTAACGTTGGCATCCAACTGAGCAGTACGTAATAGATCACCAGCCCCATAAAGTAGGTCATCCACAGCATCAGCGTACCCGGCAGCCAGGGCATACTGAATAGCTGCGCTACGCTGCCTTTTTTGACCGCCACCCGATCTTCTTCCAGGTAAAACTGGGTGACCTGCTCCAGGCTCCCCGACATAAAGCGTTGGGCAATGCGTTTGATTTGTGCGATCTCTTTGCCACGGTGAACCAAATACTTCACCGATTCTGGCAGGAACAGCACTAATAACACGGTGAGCGCCAGTGGGGCGATTGCGCCAGCCAGCAGTACGCTGTGCCAGCCGTAACTGGGAATGAGCCAGGAGGAGATAACCCCGCCACCCGCAGCACCAAGGGGGAAGCCGCAGTACATGGTGTTAATGGCCATTGAACGGCAGCGTTTAGGGGCAAATTCTGAGACCAGCGTGATGGCATTGGGCATTGCGGCACCGAGTCCAAGGCCGGTGAGGAACCGCCAGAACGTTAACATATTTAGCGTCTCGGCATACGCTGTACCCAGACTGGCGAGTCCAAAGAACAGGCAGGAAAAGACCAGTACGCGCTTACGTCCCATACGATCGGAAATTGGCCCGGCCAGCAGTGCGCCAAATGAGAGTCCCAATAGCGCGGCACTCAATACCGGTCCCAGATCTTGTTTCTTGATGCCCCAGTCAGCAGAGAGTGTGGGGGCAATGTAGCCCATTGCCGCCGTATCGAAGCCATCAATGGCTAAAACCAGAAAGCCCAGGACAATAATGACCCAGTGAAACCGTGAAAAAGGAGTGTCATCTATCGCCTGCTGGATATTCACTTTTCCGGAATAAGCCATGTTACCCTCGCCCGTTATGATGGTTGTTATCTACCCGTCATACTTCAAGCTGCATGTGCGTTGGCTTTACTGGCTCACCCCAGTCACGTACTTATGTACGCTTCTGAGATTCGCTGCGTTGCCGCCTTCCTGCAGCTCGAATTATTTAGGGTACATGTATAAAATGCTGTTGTATTAGCTTGTATATACATTTGGCAGGCGGATAAAAAGTTGTCAAATATATTGGTTGTAAATGTTAAGTAGTCGTTACTTTTGCATAAAAAATGGTCGGACCGAAAAACAGGCCGACCATCAAGAGAAGAGGCAGTATGAGGGTGTGATTATGCAGCATCACCCCGAGCGAGCGGAGGTAGGGTTTTGCCCAGTTCCTGAACCAGCGAGTCGTGGCTGATTTCGCTAATCGATTTCGCGCCAGTCAGGGTCATGGCCACTTTCATCTCTTTTTCGATCAGGTTCAGCAGATTCGCCACACCAGCCTGTCCGTGTGTCGCCAACGCGTACAGGTAAGCGCGACCCAACAGGACGCTATCAGCACCCAGCGCAATCATACGCACGACGTCCAGACCGTTACGTATCCCGCTGTCGGCCAGGATAGCGATATCCCCTTTGACCGCATCGGCAATGGCGGGCAGCGCACGAGCAGAAGACAGTACACCATCCAACTGGCGACCACCGTGGTTAGAAACAACAATGCCATCTGCGCCAAAGCGTACGGCATCGCGGGCATCTTCCGGATCGAGGATCCCTTTGATCACCATCGGACCCTCCCAGAATTCGCGGATCCACTCGAGGTCTTTCCAGAAAATAGACGGATCGAAGTTATTTGCCAGCCAGCCGATGTAATCTTCAAGGCCGGTAGGTTTGCCAAGATAAGTCGAAATATTGCCTAAATCATGCGGACGACCATTCAGACCAACGTCCCATGCCCACTGGGGATGGGTGACCGCCTGCCAGTAACGGCGCAGCGCCGCATTCGGGCCGCTCATACCGGAATGGGCATCACGGTAGCGGGCGCCAGGCGTGGGCATATCGACAGTAAAGACCAGCGTGGAGCAGCCTGCCGCTTTGGCGCGCTCCAGGGCATTACGCATAAAGCCGCGATCGCGCAGGACGTACAGCTGGAACCACATTGGGCGTTTGATGGTCGGGGCGACTTCTTCAATCGGGCAGACAGAAACCGTAGAAAGCGTAAATGGAATACCTTTGGCGTCAGCGGCGGCGGCGGCCTGAACTTCACCCCTACGCGCATACATGCCACACAAACCGACCGGGGCTAATGCCACCGGCATCGACAATTTTTCGTTGAACAGAGTGGTTTCCAGACTCAGGTCGGACATGTTCTTCAGCACGCGCTGGCGCAGCGCCACTTCCGACAGGTCTGCCACGTTACGGCGCAAGGTGTGTTCTGCGTACGCTCCACCGTCAATATAGTGGAACAAGAAAGGGGGTAGGATGCGCTGGGCTGCGGCGCGATAGTCGCTGGCTGCTGAAATAATCATGTGTTGTTCTCCCTGCTATTCTCACCAGGATCACCGGGCAGGCGGGTGATACGCGCCTGGCGGGCCTGATCTTCATCAAATCGTTTAATTGTGGTGTGGACGAAACTAAGGTGCGCCATCATGGACTTCCGGGCGCCGTCGGCATCCCCGGCAACGATGGCGTCCAGCACAGCCTGATGTTGCTCCGTCAACTGTGAAAAAACGGGCGGTACCAGATACATACGTTGGCGGCTCTGTTTAACCGAAGACTGCAGGACGTCGAAGAAACCGCGCATAGTTTGTAGCAGCACCACGTTGTGCGACGCTTCGGCAATGGCGAGGTGAAAACGCACGTCTGCCTGCGAGGCGAG
The DNA here is from genome assembly GCF_033341895.1 of Citrobacter sp. HN-141. NCBI lineage: Bacteria > Pseudomonadati > Pseudomonadota > Gammaproteobacteria > Enterobacterales > Enterobacteriaceae > Citrobacter > Citrobacter sp. HN-141. Next base: position 50,884 of record NZ_JAWPBF010000003.1, read on the forward strand.
ATCGGGGTCTTCGCTTTGCGTGGCGTCGAAACAGAGCCGGATTTTCTCTTTATCGGCGGCTGTGGCACGCATGGCGGCATGCCAGGCGGTGCTGGCTTCGATGGCGTGACGGGCTTCCAGAATATCGAAACTGTAATCGGGATCGTCTGCCATCAGCGTTTTCAGCGGCTGAACGATGTTTTGTTCAGACCACGCCTCATGCTGCCAGCGGACAAACGTCCCACCGCCGCGGCGGCTGATCAACACCCCTTCGCTCACCAGCTTGGCTAACGCCTCACGCAGCGAGTTGCGTGATACGCCCAGTTGTACGGCCAGTTGGCGCTCAGCGGGCAACTTCATGCCCGCTTCCAGCTGTTGTTCTTCAATCAGCGCCCGCACACGAGATGCAACCTCGTCTGACAGGCGTCTGGGCATCACAATCATGGAATCATCCAGGTTAAGACATAGGCCTGCAGTGTGGTGATCACACCCACCATGCAGGTGAAAATCAGGCTGTGTTTGACGGTGAAGCGGAACAGATCAGATTCTTTGCCAACCAGTCCCACTGCCGCACAGGCGATGGCGATAGACTGCGGAGAGATCATCTTGCCGGTTACGCCGCCGGTGGTATTTGCCGCTACCATCAGTACGTCAGAAACACCGATTTGCTGCGCCGCCGTTGCCTGTAGCGCTGCGAACAGGGCGTTTGACGAGGTATCAGAGCCCGTCAGGAACACCCCCAGCCAGCCGAGGAACGGCGAGAAGAAAGTGAACGCGCTGCCCGTGTGAGCCAGTGCTAACGCCAGCGTTGAAGACAGCCCGGAGTAGTTAGAGATAAATGCGAATGCCAGTACCATCCCGATGGAGTAAATAGGCAGTGCCAGATCTTTCAGCGTGCTGCCAAAGGTCTGCAGTGCGGCAGAGGGTTTCATCTTCAGCCAAACGATAGACAGCAGGGCGGCAAACAGGATGGCGGTGCCGGTCGCTGAGAACCAGTCAAATTTGTACACTGCGGCATACGCTGTGGCTTCGTGTACCACCGGTGGCATACGGGCAACCAGCTTGTCGAGGAACGGAACCGGAATATTGACCACCCAGTGGTACATCGCGCCGCCAGGTGCAAACAGCGCTTTAAACGGCGGTACGCTCCACAGTGTGACGGTGGCGGTCAGGAACAGGAACGGAGACCAGGCGCGGATGATTTGCCCGGCGGTGTAGCGGGTGCGCGACAGGTCCATATCGACCTGAGAAGCGCCCATATCGCCAAAACGGAAGATGCGTACCGGCTGCCAGCGCTTCAGGAACAGCGTCAGACAGACCAGCGAAACCAGAGAAGAGATGATGTCCGGCAGTTCTGGTCCGATAAAGTTAGAGCTGAGGTACTGCGCGATAGCGAACGAACCGCCAGCGACCATCACCGCAGGCCAGGTTTCTTTGACACCACGCCAGCCATCCATAATCGCCATAATCCAGAACAGTACGATAATCGTCAGGAACGGCAGCTGGCGGCCAACCATCTGGCCAATCTCAAAGCTGTCCAGCCCGGTGACCTGACCGGCAACCAGAATAGGGATTCCCATCGCACCAAACGCCACCGGCGCGGTGTTGACGATCAGGCACAAGCCTGCTGCATACAGTGGGTTAAAACCAAGACCAACCAGCAGTGCGGCGGTTATCGCCACTGGTGCGCCGAAGCCCGCGGCCCCTTCGAGGAACGCCCCAAAGGAGAAACCGACAATCAGCATTTGCAGGCGCTGGTCAGGGGTAATTGAGAGAATGGATGAGCGGATGATGTCGAACTGCCCGGTTTTCACCGAGATTTTATAGACAAACACCGCTGCAATGATGATCCAGGCTATCGGCCACAGACCATAGAAGAAGCCGTATACCACGGAGGCCAGGGCGTGATCGACCGGCATCTTATAGAACAACAGGGCAACCGACAGGGCAATCACGACCGTCCATGACGCCGCAACATAACCTTTCAGCTTGAGCTTAATCAGCGCGAAGAAAAAGAACAGGATCGGTAGCGATGCTATCAGGCTGGAAAGCCAAATGTTACCCGCCGGGTCGTAGTTTTGTTGCCAGAGATTCATTGCAGGTCTCCTGAGGGCCTTCAACATAATGGAATGAGTCTTTGCTCATCTCTTAGTCACATTATGTGTAAAAGTGGCCCTGCCAATATTGTTGTGTAGGGATAATGACAACGAATGGTTAACCAGATGTTATTTATTGGCAACGGTATTGTAGGCTAATTTTAACGAAATGTGAGGGGGTATTCGGATCTGGTGATAATTGGTAGGGCCAATTGACGGGGAAGCAGGAGGCCGGGCAAACGGACGTTGCCCGGAGGGTAATCAAAACTCAGTCTTTGAAAAGCCGGTCATCTCTTTCAGGCCCATTTCACGACCCAGTTCGGTCATCGGGTGTACGACTACCAGGCCGCGTACGCTTTTCTTCAGCTTACCCATGTCTGCTTGTTCTTTTTTGGTGATGGCGCGGCGGAAGGGGAGCTTAGAGAGCTTTTGCGCTTCTTTGCTCAGCTTCTGACCATGCACTTCACGCAGACGCGCAATCTCGGTTTCCAGCGTTTCTTTCTCTTGCTCCAGCTCGGCATATTTGTCGGCGGCTTCAACCAGCGAGAGGTCAGCCTGCTGGTGGCGGATGGCGTCCAGACGATCGCTCAGGCGTTTAATTTCGTTTTTTTCGACTTCTTTCATAGGATAGCTTCTGATAAAAATAGGATGAATATCCTATAGTATGCGCGCAGAGCGGGATTATTCACAACTAATCGAAGATAAATAATCAAATACCGCAAGTATTACTCCGCTAATGATAATGCTAGTGTTTTGATTAATATGGAATTTTAAGCGATAAGATCGGCGATGGTGCTTTTTATTTGCAGGTTCATAGTGAAGCACGTTTTCCTCAATGTAATTGCTCAACCGATCCTAAACTTAAATCATCGACCGCGTAGGCCGTACGCGGAGAATACATGGAGGATTGGTCATCATGGCGAAAATAGGTGAGAACGTTTCTATTCTTATTGATAAAACTATCGATTTTATGGCTTCAAGCCAGGCTTTCCGCGAGTATTTGAATAAAACGCCGCCGCGCAACGTTGTCCCTTCTGAAGTGCCGCAAGAGAATGCCGAGCTGTATCTGCAACGCCTGGCGTACTATCGACAGCTGTACCGGCCACAGCAGGAAGAGAAGTAAAGCGCACCGCTTTATTTTTGAAAGGCTTTTTTTAAGCTGATTTTAGAAATCAGCTCGGTCAGGGAAAGCACCATCGTGGAGCGCACCATTTGCTGGTAGCGCTGGATTTGCATGGCGTGCAGACCCGAGTCTGAGGTATCAAACTGCGGGGGTGGCGGGAGCGCCGTCACGCAGTGCAGCTCCCCAAATGGCCCAAGAATTTCGTCATCGGTGAACGCATATTCATTGCCGTCGTGGTTTAACTCTTCACGCAGTGCCATCAACAGTTCCGCATCTTCATACTCCGGACGACTGAGTACGCCCAGGCCGTAGATGAGCTTCAGACGCACTGAAAGATCGCCCAGCGGGCCATCGCCGTCGAGTAACGGTTCTACGGCATATTTCACCGCATAGTCGTCTTTGCGAAATACCTGAAGCACCAGGATATTCACCGCCTCGGTGAGTAATTCTACGGCGGTGATGAGGAAGCTGCGTACGGTTTTGCCAGCATTCAGACGCTCAAGCACACGATTTTCAAAGGCCTGTGTTTGTTCCATTATTGCCTGCATATCTGACAATCTGTCATGTCGGCGCAGGATGGCCTGCGCCGTATTCTGTATCATTTGGTTGCGTTATATGCGTTAACCGCCTCCGCCACCACATCATTGTTGGCATCCAGTCCGGACACTTGCGCCAGCGCGGCCTGTGGGCCTTTTTCGTCAATCAGTGCAGCCAGTTCCTGCGCCTGCGGGTCTTCTGCACTGCGGTAATGCATCGCTGCAGCAATACCCTGCACCAGATTAACGTGCGGCAGACCATATTCCAGCGTGCCCAGCAGGGGTTTAATCAGACGGTCGCCTGCGCTCAGTTTACGCAGCGGCTGACGGCCAACGCGCTCAACGTCATCTTTCAGGTACGGGTTTTCAAAACGACCGAGGATTTTCTGAATGTATGCCGCATGTTTTGCTGCATCAAAGCCATAGCGTTTGATCAGTACCGCGCCGCTCTCTTCCATTGCACCTTTTACCACTGCGCGGATTTTCTCGTCGAGAATCGCGTCACGGATGGTCTGATGGCCGGTCAATTTTCCGAGGTACGCGGTTATAGCATGCCCGGTGTTCAGCGTGAAGAGTTTACGTTCGACAAATGCCATCAGGTTATCAGTTAATTCCATTCCCGGGATGTTCGGCAGCACGCCTTTGAACTGCGTTTTGTCGACAATCCACTCACTGAAGGTTTCGACGGTGACTTCCAGCGGATCGTGGGTCGCAGAAGCCGATGGCGGCACGATGCGATCCACGGCGGAATCGACAAATCCAACATGTTCTTCAACCCAGGCTTTGTCTTCATCTGCCAGCGCGTTCATTACGTGGCCTTTCAACTGTGTGGTTCCACGCACCATGTTTTCACAGGCGATGATATTCAGCGGAGTGGTGATGCCCTGAGCTTTGCGTTTGACCAGCCCTTTGGCGATGGCCGGTGCGATACGCTCAAGTACAACCGGACCCACAGCCGTGGTGATTAAATCAACGTGGGCAATCAGGTCGACGACATCATCGCCGATGCTGCTGACGGCGTTAACGCCGGAAACGGTATCAATCTGCTCATTTTCACCGACAACATGAACCTGATAGCTATGACGGGCATTCAGGGCATCGAGCACGACCTGGTTTACATCCGCGAACGTCAGCTGTATCCCCGCGTCCGCCAGCAATTTGCCGATAAAGCCACGACCGATATTACCTGCGCCAAAATGTAATGCTTTCATAGTATTAACCTTCATTAATGTTTTTACCCAAGAGGGCTGGGGTGAGGGACTGCATAGATTTCCCCTCAACCTAACCCTCTCCCGGTGGGAGAGGATTTTGTAGGCCCGGTAAGCGTGAGCGCCACCGGGCAATAACGCTTACTTATGACCTGCCAGCAGCGCCAGGACTTCATCCACGCTGGTGGTATGCGCCAGGCGTTCGATGACAGATTCATCATCCAGAGCGTTGGTCAGGCTGGTGATCACCTGGATATGCTCATTGTTACGCGCAGCGATACCAATGACCAGGCGGGCAATATCATCTTCTTCTTCACCGAAGCGCACACCTTCCGGGTACTGGCAGAACACGATGCCGGTTTTCAGCACGCGATCTTTCGCTTCGATGGTGCCGTGCGGTACCGCAATGGACTCACCCAGGTAGGTAGAGGTCAGTTTTTCGCGGTCCAGCATTGCCTGGACGTATTCCGGCTCAACGTAGCCGCCTTTCACCAGTTGCTCACCGGCAAACAGAATGGCTTCTTCTTTGTTGGTGGCTTTACGGCCAAGGAAGATATTCTCCGCACCCAGTTTGAACAGGTTGTTATCACCTTCATCAAAGCTGTCTTTCAGGTGATCGCGTACTTTTTCTTCGTTGACGTTGTGGCGTTGCGCCGCGACCAGACGCTCAGTCAGGCTGGTGTAAAGGCCGCTGTCGAGGAAGTTGGTCAGCGAAATGTGCTGAGCCTGTGGAACCTGGCGCATCGCACGTTCGGTCAGATCACGGTGAGTAATGACCAGATCCACATCCGGCGGCAGATTGTTAATTGCGCTGTTGGTAACGGAGATCTGCGACAGACCAGCATCCTGTACTTTCTTACGCAGTACGCCTGCACCCATGGCACTGGAACCCATACCAGCATCACAGGCGACGATGATTTTACGCACGTGGCTCAGGTCGTTGGTGACATCGCCAGCAGACAGCGGAGAAGCGCCTTTAGATTCTGCTTTCATGTCCTGCATACGACGGGTTGCCGCATCAATATCATCTTCTTCTTTCACTTTGCTGGTTTTCAGCAGAATCGCCGAGACCACAAAAGAGACCGCCATTGCCGCACAGATTGCCGCGATGTTAGCAAAGTAAGCCCCTTTCGGCGTCATTGCCAGCACGGCCAGGATAGAACCCGGAGAAGCCGGAGACACCAGACCACCGTTCAGGATAGTCAGGGTAAATACGCCAGTCATACCGCCGAGGATAACGGCCAGGATCAGACGTGGGTTCATCAGCACATACGGGAAGTAAATTTCGTGAATACCCCCCAGGAAGTGGATGATAGCCGCACCGCCTGCAGACTGTTTAGCGCTACCGCGACCGAAGAACATGTACGCCAGCAGAACACCCATACCCGGGCCTGGGTTTGCTTCAATCAGGAAGAAGATGGATTTACCCATCTCATGCGACTGCTGAATGCCCAGCGGTGAGAAAATACCATGGTTGATGGCGTTGTTGAGGAACAGGATTTTCGCCGGTTCAACGAAGATAGACGCCAGCGGCAGCATGTCATGGACAACCATGAAGTTAACGCCGGCCGCCAGAATTTTGGACAGGGCTTCAACCAATGGGCCAATGCCGAGGAAGGCCAGAATGGCGAGGATCATACCGATGATGCCAGCGGAGAAGTTATTCACCAGCATCTCAAAACCGGATTTGATCTTACCGTCTACCCAGCCGTCGAAATGTTTGATTGCCCAACCGCCCAGCGGGCCTGCAATCATCGCACCGAGGAACATCGGCATATCAGCACCGACGATCACGCCCATGGTGGTAATCGCACCCACTACGCCGCCGCGTTCGCCGCCTACCAGCTTACCACCGGTATAACCGATCAGCAGCGGCAGCAGATAGGTGATCATCGGGCCGACCAGCTTCGCCAGCGTTTCGTTCGGCAACCACCCTGTCGGAATGAATAATGCGGTGATAATACCCCACGCGATAAACGCGCCGATATTTGGCATCACCATGTTGCTGAGGAATCGACCAAAGCTTTGCACCTTGATCTTAATATCGGATGACATAAAAACACCCCTTCTTATGTTTGCTATCGCGCAGGCTGAAAGCCCGAGGTTTGTTAATGTAGCGGCAGGAGGTAGCCGGACCCTGTAGATACTGCGAAATCTGGCACTGAATCGTTCAACTGTCCAGTCGACGCCCTTTTGTGTGACTTGCGTCACGTAAATATAGGGTGTGTGGCGTTAGTTAATGTGATTTTCATCACAAAATACCGGTACAAAAAAACATCGACAGCCAGGGATTTGCTAAAAATGGCGATTAAATGTGAATTAGTTCACGTTTTGCAATTCAATGTTTGTTGGATTTTTGTGAAGTAGATCGCAAAGTATTTTCACTGGGGATTCCCAGGATGTGATCTTCAGCAGCTTCTACCCTGGCATTTTTTTTCGCACAAGAGAGCAATTTCTCACCAGAAAAAATATTTATTTTGTGGTATGGCGAAAACCCCGATCTCCGGTTATGTTCAAAATATCAGCCAGGATGCATACGGCTGCCGGCACAAAAAAACTCTAATTAGCGTGAATTCGAGGCAGGTATGTTTCTAAATTATTTCGCATTAGGCGTGCTGATCTTCGTTTTTCTGGTTCTGTTTTACGGAATCATTGCCATTCATGACATTCCCTACAACATGGCTAAAAAGCGTAACCACCCGCATGCGGAAGCCATTCATACCGCTGGGTGGGTAAGCCTGTTTACGCTGCATGTTATCTGGCCGTTTCTGTGGATCTGGGCCACGCTCTACCAGCCTGAAAAGGGCTGGGGGATGCAGTCGCATGTCGCGCCGACCGGAAGGGAACAAGACCCTGAAATTGCCGCGCTGGCCGCGCGCATTACCCAGTTAGAAAAAAGGCTGGCTGGGGAGAAAAAAACTGATGACTCCACTTTCCCGGAGATTTAATCATGGATTTGTTGATTGTTCTGACCTACGTGGCGTTTGCCTGGGCCATCTTCAAGATATTCCGTATTCCGGTAAACCAATGGACACTGGCGACTGCCGCATTAGGCGGGGTGTTTATTGTGGCGGGACTCATCTTATTAATGAACTATAACCACCCTTATACGTTTACCGCGCAAAAAGCTGTTATTTCAATTCCTATTACCCCGCAGGTCACGGGTATTGTGAGCGAGGTAACCGATAAAAATAACCAACTGATTAAAAAAGGCGAAGTGCTTTTTAAGCTCGATCCGGTGCGTTATCAGGCGCGGGTCGACAGGCTACAGGCCGATCTGGTGACGGCCACGCATAATATTGAGACCTTAAAAGCGCAATTGTCAGAGGCGCAGGCCAATACCACGCGTGTTTCAGCCGAACGTGACCGTCTGTACAAAGATTATCAGCGCTACCTGAAAGGCAGCCAGGCGCGAGTCAATCCATTCTCTGAAAGCGATATCGATAATGCACGCCAGAACTACCTGGCACAGGATGCGCTGGTCAAAGCGTCGGTCGCTGAACAATCACAAATTCAAAGCCAGTTAGACAGCATGGTCAACGGTGAGCAATCACAGGTTGTTAGCCTACGCGCGCAACTGACAGAGGCGAAATACAATCTGGATCAGACCGTGGTGCGGGCGCCCAGCAACGGTTACGTGACGCAGTTACTCATCCGACCGGGGACCTATGCAGCCGCTCTTCCGCTGCGACCCGTAATGGTATTTATACCTGAACAGAAACGGCAAATTGTGGCGCAGTTCCGCCAGAACTCTCTGCTCCGCCTGGAGCCGGGTGATGAGGCTGAAGTGGTGTTTAACGCGCTGCCGGGTCAGGTATTCACCGGTAAGCTGACCAGCATCCTGCCGGTTGTGCCGGGAGGGTCTTATCAGGCGCAGGGGGCATTGCAGTCCTTAACCGTTGTTCCGGGAACGGATGGTGTACTGGCAACGATTGAACTGGAACCGAATGCTGATGTAGATGCTTTACCTGATGGGATCTACGCACAGGTGGCGGTCTATTCCGACCATTTCGCCCACGTTTCGGTGATGCGTAAAGTGCTGCTGCGTATGACCAGCTGGATGCATTATCTTTATTTAGATCATTGAGACCAGCATCACCTGCCATTTGTCGTGGCCTGAGCCATACTAAGCGGTGTCCAGATAGTCGTTGGACATCGCTTTTTTGTTGGCAAAAAGGACACGGCATGAAACTCATTGGCAGCTATACCAGCCCTTTTGTGCGTAAAATTTCTATTCTGTTGCTGGAAAAGGGCATCACCTTCGAATTCGTTAATGAACTCCCCTATAACGCGGAAAACGGCGTGGCGCGATATAACCCGTTAGGCAAAGTGCCCGCGCTGGTCACCGATGAGGGAGAGTACTGGTTTGATTCCCCGATCATTGCTGAATATATAGAGCTGTTGGATATTGCACCCGCTATGCTCCCGCGTGAGCCGCTGGCGGCGCTGAAAGTACGGCAACTGGAAGCACTGGCGGACGGTATTATGGATGCGGGGTTGGTGTCGGTACGTGAGCAGGCGCGCCCCGCTGCGCAGCAGTCAGAAACTGAATTGCTACGCCAGCGTGAGAAAATTACCCGCGGCCTGGATGTTCTGGAAGGTTATCTGGTGGACGGTACGCTGAAAACGGATACGGTTAATCTGGCAACGATTGCGATTGCCTGTGCCGTGGGCTATCTCAATTTTCGTCGGGTTGCACCTGGCTGGTGTGTTGACCGACCACGTCTGGTCAAACTGGTGGAAACACTCTTTCAACGAGAAAGCTTCGCCCGCACGGAACCGCCAAAGGCTTGATGCGTATTATGTCCGCCTGAGTAAAGTCACGGTACAATCCTCTGCATATCGATATCCCTCTCCACGGTGGAGAGGGCCACCAACAGCCAGGCCCTTTCATGACAACCGACATGCGTTCACTCTACAGCCAGCTTCCTGCTATCGATCGTTTACTGCGCGATAGCGCCTTCCAGGTCTTACGTGAGTCCCACGGTCATACCCGCGTGGTGGACCTGCTGCGTCATATGCTCGATGAAGCCAGAGAGGCGATTCGCGATACGCAGGCGCTTCCAGCATGGGGGGAAGACTGGGCGCAAGAAGCCAGCTCCCGGCTGGAACGAGAATCGCAAAGTGCACTGCGCCCGGTGATTAATCTGACGGGGACTGTGCTGCACACCAACCTTGGTCGTGCGTCGCAGGCCGAAGAAGCGATCGAGGCGGTGGTGCAGGCGATGCGTACGCCGGTGACGCTGGAATACAGCCTGACTGACGCCGGGCGTGGACATCGTGACCGGGCGCTGGCGGATTTACTCTGTCGTCTTACGGGGGCGGAAGACGCCTGTATCGTCAATAATAATGCCGCTGCGGTTCTGCTGATGCTGGCGGCCACCGCGGCGGGCAAAGAGGTGGTTGTGTCTCGCGGCGAACTGGTGGAAATTGGCGGCGCGTTTCGTATTCCGGACGTCATGTGTCAGGCCGGATGTATGCTGCGCGAAGTGGGCACCACCAACCGCACCCATGCGAAAGATTACCGTCAGGCGGTGAATGAAAACACTGGTTTGCTGATGAAAGTGCATACCAGTAATTACAGCATCGAAGGCTTTACGAAGTCGGTGGATGAAGCTGAGCTGGCCGCCATTGGTCAGGAGCTGGATGTGCCGGTAGTGGCGGATCTGGGTAGCGGCTCGTTGGTCGATCTCAGTCAGTATGGTTTGCCGCAGGAACCGATGCCGCAGCAGCTCATTGCCGCAGGTGTGAGCCTGGTGAGTTTCTCTGGTGACAAGCTGTTGGGCGGGCCGCAGGCTGGCATTATTGTGGGCAAAAAAGAGATGATCGCCCGCTTACAACGGCACCCACTGAAACGAGCGTTACGGGCTGATAAAATGACGCTGGCAGCGCTGGAAGCAACGCTGCGGCTCTATCTGCACCCAGAAGCGCTGGCGGAGAAATTGCCAACGCTACGCCAGCTCACCCGCACGAAAGAGGCGATCCACGAGCAGGCGCTACGATTACAGGCACAACTGGCAGAACATTATGGTGCCGAGTTTGCGTTGAATGTCATGCCTTGCCTGTCGCAGATTGGCAGCGGCTCATTACCGGTAGATAGGCTGCCGAGCGCGGCACTAACCTTTACCCCGCATGACGGGCGTGGAAGCCGCCTCGAAGCGCTGGCCGCCCGCTGGCGTCAGCTGCCCGTGCCGGTCATTGGGCGAATTTATGATGGTCGCTTGTGGCTGGATCTGCGCTGCCTTGAAGACGAGACCCGGTTTATGGAGATGATGCTGAAATGATTATTGCAACCGCCGGACACGTTGACCACGGAAAAACAACGTTATTACAGGCGATTACCGGCGTGAATGCCGACCGACTGCCGGAAGAAAAAAAGCGTGGCATGACTATCGACCTCGGCTATGCCTACTGGCCGCAGCCGGATGGGCGGGTACTGGGATTTATCGATGTCCCTGGACACGAAAAGTTTCTGTCCAACATGCTGGCGGGTGTCGGTGGTATCGACCACGCGCTGCTGGTGGTGGCCTGTGATGATGGCGTGATGGCGCAAACGCGTGAACACTTGCAAATCCTGCAACTGACGGGCAACCCACAGCTTACCGTGGCGCTCACAAAAGCCGATCGCGTCGATGACGCACGCATTGACGAAGTACGTGCCGAGGTGCAAACCACGCTGGGTAACTATGGTTTTGCCGATGCGATACTGTTCGTGACTGCCGCCAGTGAAGGCCGTGGTATCGAAGCGCTGCGTGATCACTTGCTGCAGTTGACGCCGCGTGAGCTGGCCCGCGATCACACCTTCCGCCTGGCAATTGACCGCGCTTTCACGGTAAAAGGCGCAGGTCTGGTCGTAACGGGAACAGCGCTCAGCGGAGAAGTGAACGTCGGGGACGCGTTGTGGCTGACCGGGGTTAACACACCGATGCGCGTACGTAGTCTGCATGCGCAAAATCAGCCGACCGAACACGCTTACGCCGGACAGCGAATTGCGCTGAACATTGCCGGTGATGCGCAAAAAGAAGAGATTAACCGTGGTGACTGGCTGCTGGCTGATGCGCCGCCGGAGGCCTTCTCACGCGTCATTGTCTCTTTAGAACACTCGGCTCCGCTGATGCAGTGGCAGCCGCTGCATATCCACCACGCAGCCAGCCATGTGACCGGACGTATCTCTCTGCTCGAAGGGACGTTGGCGGAACTGGTGTTTGATACACCGCTGTGGTTGGCTGATAACGACAGGCTGGTGCTGCGAGATATTTCTGCCCGTACGACGCTGGCAGGCGCACGTGTCGTGACGCTGAATCCGCCGCGCCGTGGGAAGCGTAAGCCGGAGTATTTACAGTGGCTGTCGGCGCTGGAAAGTGCGCAGAATGACGGCGAAGCGCTGGCATTGCATCTGACGCGCGGTGCGGTGAACATTCCCGATTTCGCGTGGGCACGCCAGCTCAATGGCGACGGCATGCGTCCGTTGATTGAGCAACATGGATTTATTCGCGCCGGGTATAGCCTGTTGAATGCGTCCGTTGCTGCACGCTGGCAACGTAAGATTCTGGATACGCTGGCGACCTACCATGAGCAACATCGTGATGAGCCAGGACCTGGACGTGAACGCCTGCGTCGTATGGCCCTGCCAATGGAAGATGAAGCGCTGGTCCTGCTGCTGATTGAAAAGATGCGCGATAGCGGCGCTATTCATAGCCATCATGGCTGGCTGCATTTGCCGGATCATAAGGCCGGTTTCAGCGATGAGCAGCAGGCTATCTGGCAAAAAGTAGAACCGCTTTTTGGCGATGAGCCGTGGTGGGTGCGCGATCTGGCGAAAACCACGGCTACGGACGAGCAGGCGATGCGTCAGGCGCTACGGCAGGCGGCGCAGCAGGGCATTATTACGGCGATCGTCAAAGATCGTTATTACCGTAACGATCGGATTGTGGCCTTTGCCAATCTGATCCGCGAACTGGATCAGGAGAGAGGGTCGACCTGCGCTGCCGATTTCCGCGACAGGCTCAATGTCGGACGTAAACTGGCTATCCAGATTCTGGAATATTTTGACCGTATCGGCTTTACTCGTCGTCGGGGAAATGATCATTTATTACGCGATGCATTACTGTTTCCTGAAAAGGAATGAAACAATTAATTCAGGAATAGAATGAATTAATACAAAATAAATATTGATTAAAATAAGCACATTAGATTATGAACCTAATGTGCTTTTTAATTTCTGATGTTATTAAAATAACAACCACGATCATATTTTGTTGGGATTATCACTCGTATGCTCCCTGCCTCTTTTGAGTAATTAAGGATCGTACAATGGCTGCTTCAACATTTTTTATTCCTTCCGTGAATGTAATTGGCGCTGGTTCATTAAAAGATGCAATGAATACAATGGCGGAATATGGATTTCGCCGTACGTTAATTGTCACGGATGCCATGCTGGCGAAATTAGGTATGGCGAGTGAAATTCAAAAAGCGCTGCAGGAACGTGATATTTTCAGCATAATTTATGATGGTACGCATCCTAATCCGACAACCAGCAACGTTGCCGCAGGCCTGCAAATGCTGAAAGAAAATGCCTGTGATAGCGTCATTTCCCTCGGCGGCGGTTCCCCACACGATTGTGCGAAGGGGATTGCGCTGGTGGCGGCTAACGGCGGCGATATTAGTGATTACGAAGGCGTTGACCGTTCTGCAAAACCGCAGTTGCCGATGATCGCCATTAACACGACGGCGGGAACGGCATCTGAAATGACCCGTTTTTGCATCATTACCGACGAAGTACGCCACATCAAAATGGCGATTGTAGATAAGCACGTTACGCCGCTGCTGTCCGTCAATGATTCTTCGCTGATGGTCGGTATGCCGAAGTCCCTGACTGCAGCAACCGGTATGGATGCGCTGACTCACGCGATTGAAGCGTATGTCTCCATTGCGGCAACGCCGATCACCGATGCATGTGCGCTTAAAGCCGTGACGATGATTGCCGAGAACCTGACGATCGCCGTGGAGGATGGCGCCAATGCTCAGGCGCGTGAAGCGATGGCTTATGCGCAGTTCCTCGCGGGTATGGCATTCAACAACGCTTCTCTTGGTTACGTTCACGCGATGGCGCATCAGTTGGGTGGTTTCTACGACCTGCCACACGGTGTCTGCAACGCGGTACTGCTGCCGCACGTTCAGGTGTTCAATAGTAAGGTGGCCGCAGCGCGTCTGCGCGATTGTGCTGCGGCAATGGGCGTCGACGTGGCTGGATTGAACGAAGCGCAAGGCGCCGAAGCCTGTATCGCGGCAATCCGTGAACTGGCCGAGAAAGTGAATATTCCGGCAGGTTTGCGTGAGCTGAAGGTTAAGGAAGAAGACTTTGCTGTTCTGGCGACCAACGCCCTGAAAGATGCCTGTGGTTTTACTAACCCGATCCAGGCGACTCATGAGGAAATCATGGCGATCTACCGCGCGGCAATGTAATTCGTGATATCTGTCGTAAAGCAGTAAAAGGCTGGCGAATAATTCGCCAGTCCCGTCTACCTTTGTAATACCCCTACAGCAAGGAGACGGTCATGACCAATAACCCCCCTTCAACGCGTATCTATCCCGGCGAGTATGGTTACCCTCTGAAGTTAAAGGCCCGATACGATAACTTTATCGGCGGCGACTGGGTTGCACCGGTGGACGGTGAGTATTACCAGAACCTGACGCCAGTCACCGGGCAATTACTGTGCGAAGTGGCCTCTTCCGGCAAAAAGGATATCGACCTGGCACTGGATGCTGCGCATAAAGTTAAAGAGCAGTGGGCGCATACCTCGGTGCAGGACAGGGCGGCGATTCTGTTCAAAATTGCCGACCGTATGGAGCAAAATCTGGAGCTGTTGGCCACCGCAGAAACCTGGGATAACGGCAAACCTATTCGCGAAACCAGCGCTGCTGACGTGCCGCTGGCCATTGACCATTTCCGCTACTTCGCCTCCTGTATCCGCGCACAGGAAGGGGGAATCAGTGAAGTTGATAGCGACACTGTGGCGTATCACTTCCACGAACCTCTTGGCGTGGTAGGACAAATTATTCCGTGGAACTTCCCACTGCTGATGGCGAGCTGGAAGATGGCGCCTGCGCTGGCGGCGGGGAACTGCGTAGTGCTCAAACCTGCGCGTCTGACACCACTTTCTGTGCTGCTGCTGATGGAAGTGGTCGGTGACCTGCTACCGCCTGGCGTGGTGAACGTGGTGAACGGAGCGGGTGGGGAAATTGGGGAGTATCTGGCGACGTCAAAACGCATTGCGAAAGTGGCGTTTACCGGTTCGACGGAAGTCGGGCAGCAGATCATGCAGTACGCCACACAGAATATTATTCCCGTCACGCTGGAGCTGGGCGGCAAGTCGCCAAATATCTTCTTCGCTGATGTGATGGATGAAGAAGATGCGTTCTTTGACAAGGCGCTGGAAGGCTTCGCGTTATTTGCATTTAACCAGGGTGAGGTATGTACCTGCCCAAGCCGCGCACTGGTACAGGAGTCCATTTACGAACGTTTCATGGAAAGAGCGATCCGTCGCGTAGAGAGTATCCGCAGCGGCAACCCGCTGGACAGCATCACACAAATGGGGGCGCAGGTTTCCCATGGTCAACTGGAAACCATTCTGAATTACATCGATATTGGTAAGAAAGAAGGGGCGGATGTGCTGACCGGTGGGCGGCGCAAGCAGCTGGAGGGTGAGCTAAAAGAAGGCTACTACCTCGAACCGACCATTCTGTTCGGTAAGAACAACATGCGTGTTTTCCAGGAGGAGATCTTTGGCCCGGTACTGGCGGTCACTACCTTTAAAACCATGGATGAGGCGCTGGAAATCGCCAATGACACGCAATATGGGCTAGGCGCCGGCGTCTGGAGTCGCAACGGTAATCTGGCATACAAGATGGGACGCGGTATTCAGGCAGGCCGTGTCTGGACTAACTGTTACCACGCTTACCCGGCCCACGCCGCGTTCGGCGGCTATAAGCAGTCGGGCATCGGGCGCGAGACGCACAAAATGATGCTCGAGCATTATCAGCAAACCAAATGCCTGTTGGTGAGCTACTCGGATAAACCGCTAGGACTGTTCTAATATCCCGTCACTTACTGCCCGGGCGCGTTTAGCGTACCGGGCATCCCCAAGCGCTTACTCAGGTAACTGACTGGGGTGAATTAACGCAGCCAACAAAGAAGCAGCTCGAAAGACGACGGGTATATATAGAAACCCATATATCGTTATATAAATAACACCATTGCATCCAATCTGGTCATTCCACTACTATTATCAACGCTATTGTTTAAATCAAACAGCAGCCGATTATTTAATTTAAATCCCTGAGGCAAATATGTTCCTTGATTATTTTGCATTAGGAGTGCTTATTTTTGTATTCCTGGTCATTTTTTATGGGATTATTATTCTGCATGATATTCCCTATCTAATTGCAAAGAAACGTAACCATCCACATGCTGACGCAATACACGTCGCGGGCTGGGTTAGTTTGTTTACCTTACATGTTATTTGGCCCTTTTTATGGATCTGGGCAACGCTTTATCGTCCGGAACGCGGGTGGGGCATGCAGAGCGCGGATTCTTCCCTGATCCAGCTTCAGGCAAGGGTTGCCGATCTGGAAAAGAAACTGGGTGAGGCGAAGACCTCTCCGGCGGAGTAATATCGATGGATTTACTGATTGTTCTAACCTATGTCGCGTGCGCATGGTCAATATTTAAAATTTTTAAAATCCCTGTAAATAAATGGACAGTACCCACCGCCGCATTGGGCGGTATATTTATTGTGTGCGGTCTTATATTACTGATGAATTATAACCACCCGTATACATTTAAAGCACAAAAGGCGGTAATTTCTATTCCCGTCGTGCCGCAAGTGACGGGAGTGGTAACGGAAGTCACGGATAAGAAGAACACGCTGATCAAAAAAGGCGAAGTTCTGTTTAAACTGAATCCGGGACGTTATCAGGCGCGGGTTGACCGCCTGAAAGCCGACATTGTCACGGCCCAGCATAAAGAGCAGGCTCTTGCTGCGCAGCTGGATGAAATGCAAGCCAACACGCAGCGGGCAAAAGCCACACGTGACAAGCTGGCGAAAGATTACCAACGCTATGCGCAGGGGAGTCAGGCGAAGGTGAATCCTTTCTCTGAACGTGATATTGATGCGGCGCGACAAAACTATCTGGCGCAGGAAGCCGCGGTGAAATCCTCCGTTGCAGAACAACAGCAAATCCAGAGTCAGTTAGACAGCCTGGTGCAGGGTGAGCATTCGCAAATTGCCAGCCTGAAAGCACAGTTGGCCGAAGCGGAGTTTAACCTGGATCAGACCGTGGTTCGTGCGCCCAGCGATGGTTACGTTACGCAGGTGCTGATGCGCCCCGGAACCTATGCCGCTGCGCTGCCGATGCGCCCGGTAATGGTGTTTATTCCGGATCAAAAACGGCAAATTATCGCCCAGTTCCGCCAAAATTCGCTGCTGCGACTGGAACCCGGCGATGAAGCCGAAGTGGTGTTTAATGCACTGCCGGGTAAAGTGTTTAGCGGAAAACTGGCAGCTATCAGCCCGGCCGTTCCGGGAGGGACGTATCAGTCGAATGGGGCGCTGCAATCGTTGAATTCTACGCCTGGTTCAGAAGGGGTGATTGCCACAATCGAATTGAATGAAAATGCGGATGTGAGCGCGTTACCTGATGGGATTTACGCCCAGGTCGCCGTTTACTCTGACCACTTCGAACATGTGTCGGTCATGCGCAAGGTCTTGCTGAGGATGACCAGCTGGGTGCACTACCTGTATCTCGACCACTAAACGCAGGTTATTTGCCTACTCAGGCTGTCGTAGCGCCTGAGTAAGCTGCAGACGTATCTCGGTTAACATTGCGTCGAGAATATACTGCACCCGCCAGGGCTGGTATTCACGCTTGCGGAAAATCGCCACCAAATCCAGCCACCATTCATGTTGTTCAGAGAAACACGGAACCAGCATCTCGGAGCGACAATCTCGTTGCACACTCTCATTCGGTGCAAAAACAATACCCAAATGGTTACGTGCCAGCGCCAGCGCGGACTGGGTATTGTCACAGACGTAATTACCCGTGACGCGATAGTCACGCATCTTTTTGTCTTCCGCTGAATTGAACCGCCAAATATTGGCATCATCAATCATCATGGAGTCAATCAAAATACAGGAGTGATGTTCTAATTCCTCAGGACCGCTAATAGGATGTTTATTGAGATACTCCTGGCTGGCAAAAGCAATCACCGCATATTTAGTAATAAAACTGGCAACCAGTGATTCATCTTTCGGATGAGCATAGGACAGTAAAATATCACAGTCGTCAGGAAAGTCGACGCCTTCGTAAAATGCCTTGCGATCCAGATTATAGGTTTTCAACACCAGACTGATATCGCCGATATCCATAATTTTGGCAATAACATGTTGCGACAGGTAAGCAATAATCCCCGTTGGCGCATATACCGTTACTTTGCCACGTTTTTCATGCTTATAATCAGCAATGAAATTATTCAACTGATCGTTTCGGTCTAACATGTCATTGATGTAAGGGAGCAGCGCAGTACCAAACGGCGTGAGGGTCAGCTGCCGGGTGGTGCGGTCAAACACCTTTAGCCCCACTTTTGATTCAAAATCAGCAAGATATTTGCTGACGTTGGCCTGTGCAATGCCGAGAACTGTGGCTGCGTGACTGATGTTTTCACTGGCAGCAATGACCGAAATAATCTTCAGTTCCCGGTGTTTGAGTTGTAATTTATTCATCGCCAAGCCTGATATATATAATTTTATATATATTACTATATAAATATGGATGTTGCACCGATGAAATTGTAAGCATTATTATGCACACGCTTTGTAGCTTATTTTAAAATGGAATGTTGGCATGTTAATTAAACGCAATATTGTGGCGCTGTTCGCCTTTTCTTTTATGGCGAGTGCGACAGCCGCAGAATTTTCTATTGGCGGTGGCGCTGTATATAATGAATCTCCTTATCGTGGATATAATGATAATGTTCACGCAGTACCGCTTGTCAGTTATGAAAGTGAATCATTTTATTTTAGGCAAACAACGTTAGGTTATATTCTTTCAAAAAACGAAAGTAATGAATTTAGCATTACTGCCTCATACATGCCGCTTGAGTTTGATCCAGGTGATAACGACGATCATGCGATGAAAAAGCTGGATAAGCGCGATGCGACCGCCATGGCGGGCGCCGCGTGGTATCACCATGAGAAATGGGGCAGCGTGAAAGTCTCCGCGGCGGCAGATGTTCTGGACAACAGCAATGGTTGGGTCGGGGAGTTGTCGCTGTTCCGTCAAATGCCAATGGGCAAGCTGACGCTGACGCCTGCGATTGGCGTGCTCTACTATGACGAAAACTTTAACGAATATTATTACGGCATCTCTGGTAATGAATCCCGCCGCAGCGGGTTATCAAGCTACTCCCCAGGGGACAGCTGGACACCGTATGTTGGCCTGTCCGCTAAATACGCGTTGACCAGCAACCTGACGCTGCTCGCCAGCGCCAACTATAGCGTGCTACCGGATGATATTAAGAATAGCCCGATGGTCGATCGCGACGACAGCTTCACTTTCCTGTCAGGGGTGAGCTGGCGCTTCTGATTCTCACCCGTTTGTCCTCAGGGAGGAGGGCAATCTTTTCGCTGTGGTAGGCCGGATAAGACGCGAAGCGTCGCCATCCGGCATGTTTTCACTTACCGCTCATTTACCCAGATACGCATTTCACCTTCACCACGGTTTGCCCAGCTAAACCACGGAATGAACGTCAGCGTATGCGCCTGACGAGAAGCTGGTGAGACATCGTAGTGCCACAAGGACTGTTGCGTCGCGTCGTTTGCGCTGTGTTTCACGCCTTCAGCTTGAATCAGCATTTTATGGCTGAATAACCCCTTACCCTCAAATACCCTGAATTCACTCTCTTTCGGCAGCCACAGGTTATGTAACTCTTCACCATTGTCGGCTTGCTCCAGGCAATACACCAGCGGTCCACGTTGAACGGCAACTTTACCCGCAACATGACGAACAAGTGGGTTCCCGTACACCCGACGCACCGTCATCGGCAGCGTCAGACTCAGCGTATCGCCTTCCTGCCAGGTGCGACTGATGTGCAAATACCCTTTGCGAATATCCTGTTCAACCGGCAGGCCATTCAGCGTGACCTGTGGCGCGGAGCACCAGTCTGGCAGGCGTAACGCCAGAGTGTGATACACCGGCTCGGCTGAGTCGATGGTGATTTTGACTTGCTCATGCCATGGATAATCGCCGCCGATGCGCAGTTTGAGCGTCCCGTTCTCAACGGGAACCTCCATGCTATTGCCCACGTACATATTGATATACAGCGCGTCCTGACGCGGTGTGTAGAGGTAATGGCCAATTGAAGTTAAGACGCGGGCAATATTCGGTGGACAACAGGCGCAGCCAAACCAGCGCTGACGAACGGGTTTCACATGATCATAAATATGATTGAATTTTAACGATTTAGGATGCACTTCCAGCGGGTTGACGTAGAAGAAGTGCTTGCCGTCCAGCGCCATGCCACCGAGTACGGTGTTGTACAATGCGCGCTCCATCACATCGGCATACTGGCTGTCGGCCTCCATCTCCAGCATTCTGCGGGCGAACATCATTAGACCGATTGAGGCGCAGCTTTCCGCATACACGGAGTCGTTAGGCAGATCGTAATCGCTGCTAAATGCCTCGCCGCTGCTTTGTGAACCGATCCCGCCGGTAATGTACAACTGACGCTGGGCCATGTTTTTCCACAGACGCAGGCAATCCTGACGTTTGCCTTCGTCCTGACTCAAGCGTGCCAGATGCGCCACGCCGGTCATCAGATAAACAAAACGTACTGCATGACCGATCGCCGTTTGCTGTTCTGAAATGGGCTAATGAGCCTGGCTGTAGGGTTTATCCTTCACCATCCACGCCGGGCCGTAAGTATGCCAGTAAGAGGTTTGGCCGCGCTTTTCGTACTCTTCGTCATAGAAATGGGGTTGCGTGCCGCGTTGTTCCACAAAGTAATTTACCAGCGCCATATAGCGTGGTTGCTGGGTCACTTCGTATAAGCGCATTAACGCCAGTTCAATTTCCGGATGTCCCGGGTAGCCGTGAAGCTGGTTTTCACCTGGCCCAAACACGCTGTCGATATGATCTGCCAGGCGGCAAACGACGTCTAACAGGCGACGTTTTCCCGTGGCCTGGAAGAAGGCGACGCCCGCTTCAACTAAATGACCGGCGCAGTACAGCTCATGGCATTCGGCGAGGTTGGTCCAGCGTTCATCCGGGGCTTTTACCGTAAAGTAAGTATTGAGATAGCCATCTTCACACTGTGCCGCAGCCACCAGTTCAATGACCTCATCTGCGGTTTTCTCAAGTTCCGCATCAGGTTTCTGGCACAGGGACCAGGCGACGGCCTCCAGCCATTTCGCGACGTCGCTATCCTGAAAAACCATGCCGTAAAATTCACCATCCTGCAGTCCTGCGGCGATGCGAAAGTTCTCTATTGCATGACTTGGTTCCGCCTCTGCAATGCGGTCATTGAGCGCATCCCACTGGTAGGGGATCACTACGTCACGCACCAATTGCTGATATTGTCCGAGGAACGGATCGCTGACCGTGAGCTTATGCAGGTCGACTTCCAGTACGTTCATTTCGTGCTCCTTAAGGCTGTACATGACGCTGACGCAGATCGGTGGCAATGCGCGACATCATAGGATTATTGAGTTTGCAGATGCGAATAGAGAGTGCCAGCAGCAGGTGGAACAGTGCAGGCAGCAGCGTCTCCATGGCAGTAATGCCTTGCAATGAACTGGCAGTTTGGTTGCCAGCGCCTGGCTGGTAAGCGACAAAAATAAACAACAGGCTGATGATCCCCGCGCTGGAAGCCCAGGCCAGTTTGATGAAAAACAGGTTGAAGGCGAAGTTCATGCCGGATGAACGCACACCGGTTTTCCACTCGCCGTAATCGTCGGCAAAAGCCATCAGTGAGAAGTGCAACGGCAGCGTGAAGCCCAGAATAATGCCGTTACCGAGGATCACCGCTAGCCACAGCGTCTGATAAGCCGGGCCGGTTGGCAGGAACCACATCATTACCGCCAGCGCGGCCAGTACCAGGTTGGTGTAGTAATAGAGTTTGACGGTATCGATGCGACGGGTTAGCGGACTGACAATCACCGAGCCAATGATGGACGCGAAGGTGACCATGGTGAAAAACAGCGACGTGTAAGCGGTGCTGCCCTCCAGCACATAGGTAATGAAGTACATGTACCCGCCGCCGCGAATATTGAAAACGTTGATCAGCAGGAATGACATCACCAGCATCAGCAACAGCTGGTCATTTTTACGCAGCCCGCCGATATGCTCACGCAGGGTAAATTTCCCCATCATCGCCAGCGGTACGCGCTCGCGCACCCAGAAGAAACAGCACAGGAACATCACCACCGCGATAGCACACAGTATGCCAACGCCGAACTGATAACCCTGCGCGGCATTGCCCTGACCGAGAGCATCGACCATCCACGGCAGACCGACGGAGACAAGGAATCCTGCCACACCGCACAGCACAAAGCGCCAGGACTGGCAGCTGATGACCTCACTATGGCGGGTCGTCATGGTGTTGATCAGCGCACAGTACGGTACGTTGATGGCGGTGTAGCCGACGGAAAGCAGCAGATAGGTGCCGAACGCCCAGGCGATTTTTACGCCCATACTGGCGTCCGGGACGGTAAATGTCAGTACGCCAATGATACCAATGGGAACTGCGACCCACAGTTGCCACGGACGAAAGCGCCCCCAGCGGCTTTGTGTGCGGTCGGCGAGTATGCCCATAATGGGGTCGGAAATGGCATCAAATACGCGCAAAGCAATAAACAGTGTACCGACCAGTGCGGGCGTTAAACCGAACACGTCGGTGTAGAAAAAGGTGAGAAAGTTCATGATCAGGCAGGTAATTACCGTTCCACCCGCATCGCCTAATCCATAACCTATCTTTTCACGCAGGGATAATTTGTCGTCTTGCGCACGTTGCGCTAAATCGCTTGTCGTAATCGGAGCCGAAGTCATAAATAACTCCTGGAGATGATGTTCAGAAAGTATCCCGCTACATTGCGGGTTTTTTAGTGGTAATTTGCAAAGTACGTTATTTATTTTGCACGAAATGTTTGGGTCAACAAGGGAAGAGAAAAGTATAAAAAGATGACAATTCCGACGTCATTATAAAAATGTGATTTTGATCCGGCAGAACATGATTTTATCGTGAATAATCAAAGGTAAAGAGTACGTTAGATAATGTAAAAAGCAGAGGTTTGAATAGTTATGCTCGAATTATCCATGTCTCTTCCGATTAAAGTCCAAAATGGTGGCTTATTTATTTCCTGTGGTGTCGGTAGTCATCCGGCACGACAATTGCAATCCTGGGAAATAATTTTTGTTGAAAAAGGGACATTAACGATTCGCGAGGGTAATGATCTTTTTCGCGTGAATGCCGGTGAAAGTTTGCTGTTATGGCCGCAACGCTTACATATCGGCGTGGGGCAATTTCCAGCCGACCTGAAGTTTTACTGGCTGCACTTTGAGGTAACGGCAGAAACCGGTACAGCCATACCTGAACCGCTACTCAAAATTCCTCAGCATACCCGGGTGAGTGAGCCGCAGTATATTATTTCGCTGTTTCGCCAGTTCTTACGTGAGCAAGAAAATATACATCGCAGTATCGCGTTGGAGCTGCTCTTGTTGTTGATTCTGCAGCAAATATCCGCGGCTGCCGGCGAACAGCCCGCTGATAGCCCAGGTAATGCGCTGGCATGGAAGGCCCAACAAATTATACATACTCAGTTTCACCTGCCGATTTCGGCTTCCACGCTGGCAAAAGAGCTGCATTGTAATGCGGACTATCTGGGGCGCGTTTTCCGTGGTGCTTTCCGGCTGACGCTAACCGAAGCGTTGCACCGTCAGCGAGTAAGGGCGGCAGAAAAGTTGTTAATCAGTGATTCATTGTCGTTAACTGAAGTGGCGATGAAATGTGGATTTAATGACGCGGGTTATTTTCGCAAAATCTTTCGTAAGCACACCAGCCTGACGCCCGCGGCGTGGAAACGGCGCTATTGTAAGGAGCATATTAATTCGGCGTAACCGAAGCCTGACACTATTTAACCGTTTCCCCTGTCCGATCAAAGCGACAGGGGCCGTCTCTCTGGCAATCTGTGGTTTTCACGCAGAAGGAGGGGGCAATGAACGCGTTTATTATGGCGGATGCGGCAAAATGTATTGGGTGTCGTACCTGCGAAGTTGCCTGTGTCGTCGCGCATCAGCAAAACCAGGACTGTGCGTCGGTCTCTTCTTCTGCGTTTATACCGCGGATCCGGGTAATCAAAGACGACGCCTTTACCACGGCAGTCGCTTGTCATCAATGCGAAGACGCTCCCTGCGCGAATGTTTGTCCAACTCACGCCATCCGTCGTGAACATGGGCATATCTTCGTTGAACAGACACGTTGTATTGGCTGCAAAAGCTGTATGCTGGCCTGCCCGTTTGGTGCAATGAATGTCGTAGCCCGTTCGTCGCGGGTGCAGGCGATAAAATGCGATTTGTGCTGGCATCGCGAGACGGGACCGGCGTGTGTAGAAGCCTGCCCGACCAGCGCGTTGCAGTGTATTGATGCCGTCAGTATTCAGCGCCAGCGTCTGCGTTCACAACCGCTGTGAAGTAAGCCCGACCCGCACTTGGGTCGGGTTTGCGTTAGCCTTCCAGCCAGGCGCGTTCGATCTCTTCAGCCAGAATCTTCACGCCAGCTTCGATTTTCTCCGGCTCTGGCACGTAGTTCATCCGCATGCACTGATGGGTATGCGGCCAGGGCTTATCCAGCCCCGGGAAGAAGTAGTCACCAGGAACCATCAGCACGCCGCGCGCTTTCAGACGCTGATACAACAGTTCGGTAGTGATAGGCAAATCTTTGAACCATAACCACAGGAAAATAGCCCCTTCTGGTTTATGAATCAGGCAGCGATCTTCTGACAAGTAGCGGCGAATAATCGCAATCGTCTCCTGAACGCGCTGATAGTAAAACGGCTTGATAACCGTTTCGGACAGGCGCAGCAGATCGTTACGTTTAATCATCTCGCACATCATCGCCGGACCCATTCCGCCAGGTGCCAGGCTGATGATGCCGTTCATATTGGTAATCGCAGTGATGATTTTTTCATTCGCGATAATGATGCCGCAGCGGGAACCTGGCAGGCCCAGCTTGGAAAGGCTCATACACAGCACAATGTTGGGGTTCCACAGCGGGCGTGCTTCGCTAAAGATGATGCCAGGGAACGGTACGCCATAGGCGTTATCAATCACCAGCGGGATCCCATGCTGGTTGGCCAGCCGATCCAGCTTCATCAGCTCTTCATCGGTGATCACGTTGCCTGTCGGGTTAGTGGGGCGCGACACGCAGATCATTCCCGTCTCTTCACCGATGTGCAGGTGTTCAAAATCAACGTGATACTTAAACTGGCCTTCCGGTAGCAGCTCAATGTTCGGACGTGCAGAGACGAAGAGATCTTCTTCCAGCCCGGAATCGGCATAGCCAATGTATTCCGGGGCTAACGGGAATAACACTTTTTGCGTTGTTCCGTCAGCGCGGCGCCCGGCGAACAGATTGAATAAGTAGAAAAACGCGCTCTGACTGCCATTTGTCAGTGCAATATTTTGTGGCTCGATATCCCAACCCTGCTTCTCACGTAGCAGTTTCGCCAGCTCAGACAGTAGCTCGGTTTTTCCTTGCGGACCGTCATAATTGCAAAGCGCATCAGTGGCTTTGCCGTTTGCCAGCATATCTGTCAGCAGAGACTGGAAGTAATTTTGCATCTCTGGAATTTGCGCCGGATTACCACCGCCGAGCATGATGGCGCCTGGGGTGCGTAAACCGTCGTTGAGGTCCTCCATCAGGCGGGTGATGCCTGAATGGCGGGTAAATTTGTCGCCAATAAGTGAGAATGTCATAGCAGGGGATCTGTCGAACTGAGTAGTAAAGTGGCTAACCATAGCGCTACCTATGGCAGGGTGCAAATCAGGGGGGTGGGGCTGGATTGATGTTTTATGCTGCAGATGTTTACCTGGCTGGTTTTTTATTTTGCGTTGGGCTTCCCGCTGTATGCACAGCGAGAAGCCTGTTGGGATCAGGGCTGACCGGCCCACACGACCATGACTTTATCGTCGCCGTGTTCGCGGATAAATCCGTATCCCTGCTTTAGTGAAAGCGTGGTTTGTTTACCTGCTCCGATTGCGGGATGTCGGGCCCTGAACTGGCTAATGCGTTGCCAGTGCGCGACGCTGGCAGCAGATTTCCCGCTAACGTCCTGCCAGTTCATCTGCGAGCGTGTGCCCTGTAACGGGTCTGAGCCGGTTGGGCCGAAAGGTCGTGCCGACTCGTCACCGTAAAAAAGTTGTACCGCGCCAGGCGTCAGCAATAACAGCTCGGCGGCTTTGTCTCCACCTTCACGGAACAGCCGGGTATCGTGTGATGAGAGGTAGCTTAGCACGTTGAAATCCTGCAATTTATCGGCCATCTGCTGCCAGGTGAGATCGATATTCGCCAGACAATCGACGGCCCTGGCCGCCTGCTCCTGATAGTCAAAATTGATCATCGCATCGAAACCGTGGCGGTAATAATCGCTTTGCATGACGCCATGTCCCCAGGCCTCACCGGTTATCCAGAAGGGGTTATCATCCAGCGCTTTGTCTGGATTAGCTTTCTTCCATTCGGCCAACGCTGAGCTGGCCTGCGCTTTTAGCTGTTGCCAGGCCGGAAGCTCGACATGTTTAGCGGTATCGACCCGAAACCCGTCAATGCCGTAGTCACGCACCCACTGGCTGAGCCAGTGAGTCAGATAATCTCGTGGTGTATAACCAGGGATGGCTTTGGCATGGGTATCCGGCTTGTGTTGATAAAAATTTGGCAAACCCGAAGGCGTAGTGGACTCCGTTTTCAGATCGGGCAGGAAAGCCAGCGACATGGTCAGGTCGTCAAAACCCGGATTGTCGTAGTCGCCAATGTCAGTGCGGAGCCACTTTTTCCCCCACCATTTTTCCCACGCGGCTTTATCACTGAAGTTGATGTAATCATTAAAGCTGTGCCAGCTCTGCCCGGACACGGGTTTCCAGTCCGTCCAGCGTTCACCGAGCGTTTTTTCCAGTTCCTCACCTGACAAGTACAACGCCCCAAACTGGTACTCCTGCATATCAGCCAGCGTGGCGTAACCGGTATGGTTCATGACAATATCGAACAGAATGCGGATGCCGCGTTGATGGGCGCCGTCAACCAGCGCGCGCAGGTCGGCCTCGTTACCCATATTGGCGTCGAGCGTGGTCCAGTCCTGGGTGTAGTAACCGTGATAGGCATAGTGGGGAAAATCGCCTTTAGTACCACCGCCAACCCAGCCGTGGATTTGTTCAAACGGCGCGCTGATCCACAAGGCGTTAACGCCCAGTTGCTGCAGGTAGTCAAGTTTACTGGCGAGCCCGCGCAAATCGCCGCCGTGGAAAGTGCCGATTTCCTGCATGCCGTCGCTGCGACGTCCGTAGCTATGGTCGTTGCTCGAATCGCCATTCACAAAGCGGTCCGTCAGGACGAAATACACCGTGGCGTTATGCCAGTCAAAAGCGGCGGGGGCATCAGTTTCCGCCCGTTCGAGCAGCAACAGCCCGTTACTGGTTGCGGCGGGTTGCAGGGTAATGGTTCCTTTTTTGACCGTTGCCGTTTGCTGGCTATAGTAATCGCGTACCACGGCGCCTTCCGGGAAGGTCTGGCTCACATCCAGCGTCAGCGGTGAGCCATCCCATTTTGGACACTGGCGGATCTGGGCGGTGACGGGATCAGCCACGTTTTTTACTGACAGCATTAGCGTCGGTGTACCGGAGCGGGTATCGACTTCCAATGTGTAATCACCGTCTTTAAATAAACGCCACTGTGGCGGTGTGCCTTCACAGGGTTTTAGCGACAGCATCTGATTGAGTTTAATGGCATCTGTAGGCTGCCAGCACTGTTGGTCAAAATTCAGGGTCAAAGGGCGAGTACCCTTCGTCAACGCTGCATGGCTGACAAATTTACCCGTACCTTCCGCGTCGAAGGTAGGGAATTCCTGAGAAGTCCATGATGAGGCGATGGCAATGCCGGGCAGTAATACCAGCGCAACGGCGGCAAGTTTCATAATGCTGTCCTTGATGCTGCGATTTACGCCAGTTTGCCAGTGAAATTAGAGCGGAAACTCATCCTTAGCGTCGATTCTGCCCGGATGAGAGATGAGGGTGAGCGATCACGCGCAAAAAACGACCTAATTTTGCGATAACCTCCACATTTTCTTCGAATTAACCGCACCCGGAACGGTTTGTACGTGACATAGTTTCAGAATTGGACTATTCCTTTGGGTGCTCTTGACGGCTATTTTTGATATGATTTGAGATTCATCTCTCATTTTTGTGAAAAATATAAGGTGTTGGAATGTTTAAATCCGACCAGGAGACCTAATGATATTGACTCCCATTCGACGATATGGGGCAATGATTCTTATGTTACTCACCATTGCATTTTCGGGTGAGGTGCTGGCAAAGACACACACGGCGACAACGAGTCATAAGCCCCAGGTAATCAAGGCAAGTAATACGCAGGTAAGCAGTAAACAAGAGTATTCTCGCAATAGTGCAAAGAGTAGTTCACTTCCTGATTTGCGAAAATACCCTTCCGGAACACCAAGGAAAAAAGCGTTTCTCCGGACGGTTATGCCTTATATTACCAGTCAAAATGCTGCCATTACGGCGGACCGTAACTGGCTGATCTCAAAGCAGTACCAGAATCGCTGGTCACCGACTGAGCGTACGCGTATGAAAGATATCGCGAAACGCTACAAGGTGAGCTGGTCTGGTAACACGCGTAAAATTCCATGGAATACGCTGCTTGAGCGCGTAGACATCATTCCTACCAGTATGGTGGCGACTATGGCTGCGGCTGAAAGCGGTTGGGGCACATCGAAACTGGCGCGTAGCAATAACAACCTGTTTGGCATGAAATGTGTCAAAGGCCGCTGCAACAATGCACCCGGTAAGGTGAAAGGCTACTCACAGTTTGAATCGGTAAAAGAGTCGGTGAATGCCTATGTCATTAACCTGAACACGCACCCGGCATACTCTTCCTTCCGTAAATCGCGCGCGCAGTTGCGTAAAGCCGATCAGGAAGTGACAGCGACCACGATGATCCATAAGCTGAAGGGGTACTCCACCAAAGGACAGAGTTACAATAACTATCTGTTCGCGATGTACCAGGATAACCAGCGTTTAATCGCCGCGCATATGTAATTCCACAGGCCTGATGGCGCGACGCTTATCAGGCCTGTGAGTCGCTCTGTAGGCCGGATAAGGCGAAACCGCTATCCGGCACAATTCCCCTTACAGTAACACCTCACTGTTCATGTCACGGTACTCTTTTGGCGTCGTATCGTATTCTTTCTTGAACACGGAATAGAAATACTGCAACGACGGGTAGCCGCACATTTGTGAAATTTCGTTTATCGCGAGCGTCGTGGAGATCAACAGGCTACGCGCTTTTTCCAGTTTTTCGGCATGAATCACGGCGTGGATGGTCTCCCCGACCTCGTCTTTAAAGCGCTTCTCGAGATTCGAACGTGAAATCCCAACTGCATCCAGCACTTGTTCGACTTTGATGCCTTTGCAGGCATGGTTGCGGATAAAGTGCATTGCCTGAATAACGGCGGGATCGGTCAGTGAGCGATAGTCGGTTGAACGACGATTCACGACGCGCACCGGAGGCACCAGAATGCGCTGCAGCGGCAGTTCTTCATTCGCCAGTAAGCGGTGCAGAAGTTTTGCAGCCTGATAGCCCATCTGTCGCGCGCCCTGAGCAACGGATGACAGCGCGACGCGGGACAGGTAACGGGTGAGTTCTTCGTTATCGATCCCAATGACACACAGTTTTTCCGGCACCGGGATATGCAAATGCTCGCAAGCCTGCAGAACATGCCGCGCACGTGCGTCGGTCACGGCGATAATACCGGTTTGCGGGGGTAAAGTTTGCAGCCAGTCCGCCAGACGATTTTGAGCGTGTTGCCAGTTTTCTGGTGCGGTTTCCAGCCCCTGATAGACAACACCACGGTACTTCTCTTTGGCGACCAACTGACAAAAGGCATATTCACGCTCGGCAGCCCAGCGCTTGCCGCTGGAAGAGGGCAGACCATAAAATGCGAATCGGTTGACCCCTTTTTCTTTCAGATGCAAAAAAGCGCTTTCCACCAGTGCATGGTTATCGGTCGCAATGTAATGGACGGGTGGATAATCGCTTTCAAGATGGTAGGAACCACCGACACCGATGATGGGAACATCGACATCAGCAAGTAATTGCGCAATGTCATCATCGTCATAATCAGCAATAACACCGTCGCCTAACCAGTCTTTGATATTATCAATACGGGCACGGAAATCTTCCTCAATGAATATATCCCACTCGGATTGCGATGCCTGTAAATATTCACCTACGCCCTCTACCACCTGGCGGTCATAGGCTTTATTAGCATTAAATAATAGGGTGATACGGTGTCGTTTATCAAACATAAGAGCCTATCCTGAAAGGTTAACGTGGCCTGTCGATACTACCAAAACCGCAGGTGCGACTACTTGATGAAGCGTGACAAATTTCTTATTTGCGTAACGCTACGCAAAATTCACACACCCTGACCAGGAAGACAATTGTCATTTCTTATCTGCGTATTACGGTTTTTTGTTTATTGATGAAGAGCCGATCGCGATCGCTTTTTTAATTGCTTATTCAGTGTGCATTTTTGGGAGCCAGCGCACATTTGGGTATTCTCTTAATGGCGGTGTGAAATAACGTAATTGAGCAATAAATCAGGAAATTCCAGTATGACTGTATCGCAGTTTACTTGCCGTATTACCTGATTATGGAGCTTATTATGCAGGCTTATTTTGACCAACTCGATCGCGTTCGTTTTGAAGGTACTAAATCCACTAACCCACTCGCATTTCGCCATTACAACCCTGATGAAATTGTGCTGGGCAAGCGCATGGAAGATCATCTGCGCTTTGCTGCCTGCTACTGGCACACTTTCTGCTGGAATGGCGCGGATATGTTCGGTATGGGAGCCTTCGACCGTCCGTGGCAGCAGCCGGGTGAGGCATTGGCGCTGGCAAAACGTAAAGCGGATGTAGCCTTTGAGTTTTTCCATAAGCTGAATGTGCCTTACTACTGCTTCCATGATGTTGACGTCTCGCCTGAAGGCGCGTCACTGAAAGAGTATAAAAATAACTTTGCCCAGATGGTGGATGTGCTGGCGGCAAAACAGGAACAGAGCGGCGTGAAACTGCTGTGGGGTACGGCAAACTGCTTTACTAACCCACGTTATGGCGCAGGCGCGGCGACTAACCCGGACCCGGAAGTCTTCAGCTGGGCGGCTACGCAGGTCGTGACTGCCATGGATGCCACACATAAATTAGGTGGCGAGAACTACGTTCTGTGGGGCGGCCGTGAAGGTTATGAAACGCTGCTTAATACCGACCTGCGTCAGGAACGTGAGCAGATTGGCCGCTTTATGCAATTGGTGGTTGAGCATAAACACAAAACCGGTTTCCAGGGCACCTTACTGATCGAACCGAAGCCGCAAGAACCCACTAAACACCAGTATGACTACGATGCCGCGACCGTTTACGGATTCCTGAAGCAGTTCGGTCTGGAAAAAGAGATCAAACTGAATATTGAAGCGAACCATGCCACGCTGGCAGGCCATTCGTTCCACCACGAAATCGCTACGGCGATTGCTCTGGGGCTATTTGGTTCCGTCGATGCGAACCGCGGCGACGCACAACTGGGCTGGGATACCGACCAGTTCCCGAACAGCGTCGAAGAGAATGCGCTGGTCATGTACGAAATCCTGAAAGCGGGCGGTTTTACCACTGGTGGCCTGAACTTTGATGCCAAAGTCCGTCGTCAGAGTACTGATAAATACGATCTGTTCTATGGTCATATTGGTGCGATGGATACCATGGCGCTGTCGCTGAAAATTGCGGCCCGTATGATTGAAGACGGTGGTCTGGATCAGCGTGTGGCAAAACGTTATGCCGGTTGGAATGGTGAGCTGGGCCAGCAAATTCTGAAAGGTCAGATGACGCTGACGGAAATTGCGCAGTACGCTGAACAACATAACCTGGCACCGGTGCATCAGAGCGGCCATCAGGAACAGCTGGAAAATCTGGTAAACCATTATTTGTTCGACAAATAATGGACTGCTGAGTACGTCCGTAAGCCCGGATAGCGATTCGCTACCGGGCCTTTCTTTAAGGAACGATACCCTATGTATATCGGGATAGATCTTGGTACATCAGGCGTAAAGGCCATTCTGCTGAACGAGCAGGGCGATGTGGTGGCCTCGCACACGGAGAAACTGACCGTCTCCCGGCCTCATCCGTTATGGTCGGAGCAGGATCCTGAACAGTGGTGGCTGGCAACGGATCGCGCAGTAAATACACTGGGTCAGCAGCATTCACTCCGCGAGGTGAAAGCGTTGGGGATCGCCGGGCAGATGCACGGCGCGACGCTACTGGATGAACAACAGAAGGTATTGCGTCCGGCAATCCTGTGGAATGACGGTCGCTGCGCTGAAGAATGCGTGATGCTGGAAAATCAGGTGCCGCAATCTCGTGTGATTACCGGCAATCTGATGATGCCTGGCTTTACTGCCCCTAAATTGCTGTGGGTTCAGCGCCATGAACCGGACATTTTCAGCCAGGTTGATAAAGTCCTGCTACCGAAAGATTACCTGCGTCTGCGTATGACCGGCGAGTTTGCCAGCGATATGTCGGATGCCGCAGGTACGATGTGGCTGGATGTCGCGAAACGTGACTGGAGTGACGTCATGTTGGCGGCGTGCCAGCTGACTCGCGCGCATATGCCGGCCTTGTACGAGGGTAGTGCGATTACCGGAACGCTGTTGCCTGGTGTCGCGCAATCCTGGGGTATGTCAGAGGTTGCGGTTGTTGCGGGTGGTGGCGATAACGCGGCGGGTGCGGTTGGCGTAGGCATGATGAATGCAGGCCAGGCAATGCTGTCATTGGGTACATCCGGCGTCTACTTTGCAGTAAGCGACGGCTTTCTCAGTAAACCAGAAAGTGCGGTACACAGCTTCTGCCACGCGCTGCCTGACCGGTGGCATCTGATGTCAGTGATGCTGAGCGCCGCATCCTGCCTCGACTGGGCGGCAAAATTAACCGGGCTGGCAAGCGTACCTGCGCTGATTGATGCCGCACAGCAGGAAAATGAGCAGGCTGAACCGGTCTGGTTCTTACCCTATCTGTCAGGTGAACGTACGCCGCACAATAACCCGCAGGCGAAAGGCGTCTTTTTTGGCCTGACGCATCAGCATGGTCCGGCAGAGCTGGCGCGAGCGGTACTTGAAGGTGTGGGATTTGCCTTAGCTGACGGTATGGATGTGGTACATGCCTGTGGCGTTACACCGGCCAGCATTACGCTCATCGGTGGTGGGGCGCGTAGCGAATACTGGCGGCAGATGTTGTCCGATATCAGCGGATTGCAGCTGGATTACCGTACCGGCGGAGATGTCGGTCCTGCCCTGGGCGCAGCACGGCTGGCGCAAATTGCGATGAATCCACAACAACCACTCTCTGACTTACTGCCTCAACTGGTGCTGGAGCAGGCGCATTACCCTGATGCAGAGCAACATGCTCGGTATCAACAACGTCGGGAAACCTTCCGTCGTATCTATCAGCAATTGCTGCCCTTAATGTCCTGATCGTGTTCCCCTCTGATGCGCAGAGGGGATTTTCCTCATATATGTTTTCATTGAATCAATAATTTATGTGCATGAATGTAATCTGAAATCTCAGTGAGATAGCGTTTTTCTGTATTGTCTTGAGTGGGTTATTCATATTGTATCCGTGGTAGAGGATAAGGAGATCCCAATGAAGACGACAAGGCTATTGCCATGGCTATTGTTTCTTTCCGGCGCACTCATTTACGTTATTGGCTTATGGCGGGCGTGCCCGTTATTGAGTGGCAAAGGCTATTTTTTCGGCGTGCTGATGACGGGAATGTTTGTGACGTACGCTTATCAGCGTGCTGTAAATCTCAATCAGAACGACGAACGTTTCGCTTCTGTGTGTCAGATGGTGGCGCTGATAACCGTCGGATTACTGCTGGTGGGGGTGTGGAATGCCAGCCTGTTACCCCTCGAAATGGGGTTATACCCGGCGGCATTCTTTGTGAGTTTACTGGGGCAAGTGTTACTGCAGCGTTCGTCTGAAAACGAGCTGTCTGGAGAATCCTAACTCACCAGCCTGCGCGTATCGATACGCTGCAACAATATCGACAACAGCAAACTACCCGCCAGCGTGGCGCTAAAAATCCATAGCATATCCAGCGGTGGCCAGTTTTTGAGTTCAATACCGCGGGTACGTAGCGCATGAATGATCAGCGCGTGGAAACCGTAAATACCTAACGAGTGACGGGAAATAAGCCCCAGTATGGGCAGTGTGCGTGTACTGAGCGTGTTTTTGACCAGCGTCAGGAGCGATGCAGCAAAGATAAATACCGCCGGGCCACAATAGAGATACCAGGTATCGGCAAAATTGCCTCGCCACCGGAGCTCATGCAGCGTCCCGCGTGAAATAACAAACACGGCGACGAGACACAACGCTGCGCAGAGCCAGGAGAGTGAGCGCTTTTGCGTATCCATCATGCCAATCGCCCGGCCCAGCACGCCGTACAGAATGTAGTAGAACGTATCGCCACTGATGTACAGGTTGATGGGTAGCCACTCAAAGCCGCCAATTTTTTGCGGTACGGTGTTGGGATTGGCAATAACGCCAATCACGACCATCACTGCCAGCAGCATTTTTCCGCTGATATTTTTCACCTGAATCAGTGGGGATACCAGGTAGATAACGGCAATAGCGAAGAAAAACCACAGGTGGTAGAACACCGGTTTTTGCAGCAGGTTTTTCAACGATAGCTCAGCGTTGATCGAGGTGAACAGCAGGATGTAGGCCAGTGCCACGGTGCTGTAAAACAGAATACACAATGCGATGCGGATGAAATGTCGCGGTCTGGCGCTGCGCTCGCCGAAAAAGAGATAACCCGAGATCATAAAAAACAGCGGGACGCTAACGCGAGAAGCTGAATTTAGCACATTGGCAAGATCCCAATTTACCGGGCTGACGCTTTGCGCATTGGTGATGTACCAGGTCGTGGTGTGAATCATCACAACCATTAAACAGGCTATCCCGCGTAAGTTATCAATCCAGAAAATTTTGGGCTGCATCAGTTCCTCTGTTTTCATTAAAAAAGTCTGACCGGTATTTGCGAACATCGCTCACTGGATTAATCCGAGTTATTACGCTAAAGCTTGTGATGGCCTGGGGAGATTCTCACAATAGGATCTGTTTCCAGACACTAATAATAAGACTGACCAGCAAACCAGGCGGTAATAAAATGATGATGAAGTATTTCTTTCCAGCCATCCTCACGCTGCTGCTGGTGGGGTGCGCCGATCCACAATCGTCAGCACCCGTGCAGAAAGCGCAAAAGGGCAAAATTACTGCCACGCGTTCGCTGGATATGGAGTCGTTGTGCAAAAGTGAAGCATCGGAGCGTTATAATACGGGTGCCCAGAAAATTGCGATCACTGGTCTTGAGCAATTCCAGGGTAGCTACGAGATGCGCGGTTCTACCTTCCGTAAAGAGAGTTTTGTCTGCTCATTTGACGCAGACGGGCAGTTTTTGCACCTTTCCATGCGCTAAGTTCCCCCTTTTTCCCGTTTCGTACTGTATATCTTGCAGCCAGCGGGTATACTGATCGCTTCCTTTAAATCCACACGTATCCAGCACGAAATAATATGCAAAAGTTTGATACCAGGACCTTCCAGGGCTTGATCCTGACCTTACAGGATTACTGGGCTCGCCAGGGCTGCACCATCGTTCAACCATTGGACATGGAAGTCGGCGCGGGAACATCTCACCCAATGACCTGCCTGCGTGCACTGGGGCCGGAACCGATGGCGACTGCTTATGTGCAGCCTTCTCGTCGTCCGACCGACGGGCGCTATGGCGAAAACCCGAACCGCTTACAGCACTACTATCAGTTCCAGGTAGTGATTAAGCCGTCACCGGACAATATTCAGGAACTGTACCTGGGTTCTCTGAAAGAGCTGGGTATGGACCCGACCATTCACGATATCCGTTTCGTGGAAGATAACTGGGAAAACCCGACGTTGGGTGCCTGGGGTCTCGGTTGGGAAGTGTGGCTGAACGGCATGGAAGTCACGCAGTTTACCTACTTCCAGCAGGTTGGTGGCCTGGAATGTAAGCCAGTTACCGGGGAAATCACCTACGGTCTGGAACGTCTGGCCATGTACATTCAGGGCGTAGACAGCGTTTACGACCTGGTCTGGAGCGACGGTCCGCTGGGCAAAACAACCTACGGCGACGTGTTCCATCAGAACGAAGTGGAGCAATCCACTTACAACTTCGAATACGCCGATGTGGACTTCCTGTTCACCTGCTTCGAGCAGTACGAGAAAGAAGCACAGCAGCTGCTGGCGCTGGAAAACCCGCTGCCGCTGCCTGCGTATGAACGTATTCTGAAAGCCGCCCATAGCTTCAACCTGCTGGATGCGCGTAAAGCCATCTCCGTCACCGAGCGCCAGCGCTATATCCTGCGCATTCGCACCCTGACCAAAGCAGTGGCAGAAGCTTACTACGCTTCCCGTGAAGCCCTTGGCTTCCCGATGTGCAACAAAGACAAATAAGAGGCGGCCATGTCTGAGAAAACTTTTCTGGTGGAAATCGGCACTGAAGAGCTGCCACCAAAAGCACTGCGCAGCCTGGCTGAGTCCTTTGCTGCGAACTTCACCGCGGAGCTGGATAACGCTGGCCTCGCGCACGGCAATGTTGAGTGGTTTGCTGCTCCGCGTCGTCTGGCGCTGAAAGTCGCTGCCCTGGCGGAATCTCAACCCGATCGTGAAGTTGAGAAGCGCGGACCGGCCATTGCCCAGGCGTTTGATGCTGAAGGTAAACCGAGTAAAGCGGCAGAAGGTTGGGCGCGTGGTTGTGGTATCACCGTTGATCAGGCTGAACGTCTGACGACTGATAAAGGTGAGTGGCTGCTGTACCGTGCGCACGTGAAAGGCGAAAGCGCAGAAACGCTGCTGCCGAACATGATTGCGACTTCGCTGGCGAAGCTGCCGATCCCGAAACTGATGCGCTGGGGCGCGTCTGACGTCCACTTCGTGCGTCCGGTTCACACTGTGACTCTGCTGCTGGGCGACAAAGTGATCCCGGCAACGATTCTGGGTATTCAGTCCGATCGCGTGATCCGTGGACATCGCTTTATGGGCGAGCCTGAATTCACTATTGATACTGCCGATCAGTACCCAGAAATCCTGCGCCAGCGTGGCAAAGTGATCGCGGATTACGCTGAGCGTAAAGCGAAAATCAAAGCCGATGCTGAAGAGGCGGCGCGTAAGATTGGCGGTAATGCTGACCTGAGTGAAAGCCTGCTGGAAGAAGTCACCTCGCTGGTGGAATGGCCGGTAGTGTTGACTGCGAAGTTCGAAGAGAAATTCCTCGCGGTGCCGTCTGAAGCGCTGGTACACACCATGAAAGGTGACCAGAAGTACTTCCCGGTTTATGCGAACGACGGCAAACTGCTGCCGAACTTTATCTTCGTTGCCAACATCGAATCGAAAGATCCGAGCCAGATTATCTCCGGTAACGAGAAGGTGGTTCGTCCGCGTCTGGCGGATGCCGAGTTCTTCTTCAATACTGACCGTAAAAAACGTCTGGAAGACCATCTGCCGCGTCTGCAAACCGTGCTGTTCCAACAACAGCTGGGTACGCTGCGTGACAAGACTGACCGTATCCAGGCGCTGGCGGGCTGGATTGCCGAACAGATTGGCGCTGACGTTAACCACGCAACGCGTGCTGGCCTGCTGTCCAAGTGCGACCTGATGACCAACATGGTCTTCGAGTTCACCGACACCCAGGGCGTAATGGGCATGCACTACGCGCGTCACGATGGTGAAGCGGAAGATGTGGCTGTGGCGCTGAACGAGCAGTATCAGCCGCGTTTTGCTGGTGATGACCTGCCGTCTAACCCGGTTGCCTGTGCAGTGGCGATTGCCGATAAGATGGATACTCTGGCGGGTATCTTCGGTATCGGTCAGCATCCGAAAGGCGATAAAGACCCGTTTGCGCTGCGTCGTGCTGCGCTGGGTGTGCTGCGTATTATCGTTGAGAAGAACCTGAATCTGGACCTGCAAACGCTGACCGAAGAAGCGGTTCGTCTGTATGGTGACAAGCTGACCAACGCGAATGTGGTGGATGACGTTATCGACTTTATGCTCGGCCGCTTCCGCGCCTGGTATCAGGACGAAGGTTACACCGTCGACACCATTCAGGCCGTACTGGCGCGTCGTCCGACTCGTCCGGCTGATTTTGACGCACGTATGAAGGCGGTTTCGCACTTCCGTACGCTGGAAGCCGCGTCCGCGCTGGCTGCTGCGAACAAACGTGTATCGAACATCCTGGCGAAGTCTGAAGAGACGCTGAATGACCGCGTGAATGCGGCGACGCTGAAAGAGCCGGAAGAAATTGCGCTGGCAATGCAGGTTGTGGTGTTGCGCGATAAGCTGGAGCCTGTCTTCGCTGCCGGTCATTACCAGGAAGCGCTGGTTGAGCTATCGGCGCTACGTGAACCGGTCGATGCGTTCTTCGAGAAAGTGATGGTTAACGTAGAAGATAAAGATCTGCGTATTAACCGTCTGTCTATGCTCGAAAAACTGCGTGAGCTGTTCCTGCGCGTGGCGGATATTTCACTGCTGCAGTAACGGTTCTGAGTTGACTTAGAAAATGCCGGATAAGTATTGCGCTATCCGGCATTTTTTTATGCGTTTAGCGCAACTGCAACTCAGTCAGGCAGGTCTGGCTGTCATTCATGGTCTTAATTGTATGCGCTGCACTTTTTCCGTTGTAACTCACTTCAATCGTGCCTTCCATATTGCGCGGTAACCAAACCCCGATGAAGCCATTTCGACCACTTTTCATCTCTTTTTGTACCACCACATCCCCTTTGCTATCCGTCACTTTGACGTTGAATTTTTTCCCAGGCATTTCTCCCTGACAACCGGAAAGGCTGTGGTTGAAACAAGGGTGCGTTTGCCACTCATAAGGGGCAAATGACAGATAGAACTTATCGCCGAGCGGCATTGTATACACCTGGTCGCCCGAAGAGAGCTTCAGCGCGGTGCTGGTGATGGACGCTGAGTACGGCAGCGGGCGACTCTGCGGTGATTGGTCAATGGTCTCGACGATTTGCTCGACGGATTTCCCGTTGAGTCCGTGTTCAGCCAGGAAGTTGGCTTCCGGCGTTGCCGCGAAGGCGGTACCGGTTGTGAGCAAACCTAAAAATAACAGCAGTGAGGATTTCGACATAGCTTCAATTCCTTGTGAAAGTTGTGGAATATAAACTCGCTCACTATAAAGCTTGCCCTTAGGGAAAGGTCAAAGGTGCGGTGGGTAAAGTAATGCAAAGACGCGTTTCGGTGGGATGTATTGCGAAATACAGATAAAAAAAATCCCCGCCGTTTGGCAGGGATTCAGAATCTTGAGCTTTTTAAGCTTACAGGCTGGTTACGTTGCCAGCTGCCGGGCCTTTAGCGCCGCTTTCGATGGTGAAGGAAACTTTCTGACCTTCGTCCAGGGATTTGTAGCCATCGTTCTGGATAGCAGAGAAGTGTACGAACACGTCTTTAGAGCCATCGTCAGGAGTGATGAAGCCGAAGCCTTTGTCAGCGTTGAACCATTTTACGATACCAGTCATTTTACCGGACATAGTGTATTACCTTTTAAAAAATAAGTGTGCCTTTCGGCGATATGGCGTGCTTTACAGATTTTTTAACAGTAAAGGAAATGCTCACTACGAAGGGTATCAACGATAACTCTTGAAGGGACTTGCCTTACTAAACTGCTGTAATGGTCTGTACGTCAAACCGTTGAGCGCATTAACTCATTTTACGCCGGTGGATGCAACTACTATTTTCTTTTTTGTGGATATTGGCAGTGGAGGAACGGCCCTTCTGTAGGACCGCTCTTAGGAAAAATTTGAAAATAACTTAATCCATCAACTGCTTACTTAATCGTGGGTCTGCTTGAATCAGGCGCATCAACTTCAATTCGGTACTGGATGGCTTCACGCGTTTAGACTCCCATTCATGAACCATCGCGACCGTCACGCCCATCACCCGGGCGAAATCATCTGTTTTTAAACCTGTCCCTCGTCGTAGTTGTTCAAATTCAGCGAAAGGGTTGGTTTTTTGCGTCTGAGTAACCGTCTGAGATACATCTTTAAAAACAATCTGCTCCAGACTGCTTAGCAGTTCAAACATAGGATCTTTGTATTCCATTGAGAACTCCTATAAATCACACAGCGGGATCGTGAATTTCATCGAAGCTCATTAAGCGTAGTCGGAAAAAATGAAGGCGAATTTAAGGTATACGTTGTGGATTCGTTTCAGCGAATCGCGGGTAACAACCTTTAGTTGGCTAACGAACTGATAAAGGTCGGGATCTCCGATCGAACCCTTCCAATTGTAAAGATGACTAAAATAGAGTGCCGTTATGTGAATGGAGCATTGTTGAGCAAAACACCGGGCGGCGGAAACCGTTATTTTCCCCGACAAGATTACGCGGAAAGGGTATCTTGCGGGGCTGACCTGGACTATCCTTGTCAACGTCAGGCACGCGGGTGTCGTTGTGCGCATTTTTGGGTGAAAGGAGTATTAAAATGGCGACAGGTAAGTCCTGCTCTCGCTGGTTTGCGCCTGTTTTGGCGCTCTTAATGGTAGTTGGCCTGAGTGGGTGTTTTGATAAAGAAGGCGATCAACGCAAAGCGTTTATCGATTTTCTGCAGAATACTGCAATGCGTAGCGGAGAGCGTTTACCGACGCTGACTGCCGATCAGAAAAAACAGTTTGGCCCGTTTGTGTCGGATTACGCGATTCTTTATGGCTATTCACAGCAGGTTAATCAGGCAATGGACTCCGGTCTGCGCCCGGTTGTTGATAGCGTAAACGCAATCCGTGTTCCTCAGGATTATATGACTCAGCGTGAACCGCTGCGTCAGGCAAATGGCGCGCTGGGCGTGTTAGGACAACAGTTGCAGAATGCGAAGCTACAGGCAGATGCTGCCCATGGCGCGCTGAAGCAGGGTGATGACCTGAAACCTGTCTTTGATCAGGTTTACAGCAAAGTCGTGACCGCACCGGCAGAGGCGTTACAGCCGCTGATCCCAGCCGCGCAAGTTTTCACGCAGCAGTTGGTGCAGGTAGGCGATTTTATCGCGCAGCAGGATACACAGGTGAGCTTTGTTGCGAACGGCATCCAGTTCCCAACCTCACAACAGGCCAGTCAGTACAATACGCTGATTGGCCCGCTGGCGGCGCAGCATCAGGCATTTAATCAGGCATGGACTGCTGCGGTGAATGCCGCGCAGTAATCGTCGTACGGTAAGACACATTAAAGGCCGGGTGAGCATCAATGCTACCCGGCCTTTTGTGTTATTTGGCCACTTGCGGATTCACGCAGTTCTTCTCAACTTTCCCCTGCAGCGCGTCAATTAAGTTATCCACAGCACAAGCCGCCATGTTATAGCGCGTTTCATGCGTAGCTGAACCAATATGCGGTACCGCCACCACATTTGGCAGCGACAGCAGCGGTGAGTCTGACGGCAACGGCTCTTGTTCAAACACATCCAGGCCCGCGGCATGAATCTCCCCGCTTTGCAGTGCGGCGATCAGTGCGTTTTCATCCACCACCGGGCCACGCCCGGCGTTAATGAAAATGGCAGAAGACTTCATTTTGGCAAACTGTTCGGTACTGAACAGATGGTGGGTTTCATCCGTTAACGGCAGAATCAGGCAAACAAAATCCGATTCCTGCAGCAGCGTATCCAGGTCGCAGTAGCGCGCGTTGAAACGTTCTTCCGCTTCCTGATGGTGACGACGCGCGTTGTAGAGAATCGGCATGCTAAAGCCGAAATGCGCACGTTGCGCCAGCGCCAGCCCAATGCGTCCCATGCCGACAATGCCCAGCGTCTTGTGGTGAACATCGGTACCAAACCAGTCGGCCCCGATGCTTTTTGTCCATTCGCCTGCCTTCACGCGTTCTGCGACTTCCACCACGCGTCGCGCGGTACTTAACACCAGCGCCATTACCGTGTCCGCCACGGTTTCTGTCAGCACCGTTGGCGTGTGCATCAGCAGCACCTTACGTGCGTTTAAGGCCTCAACATCGAAATTGTCATAGCCTACGGAGATGGTGGAGGTCGCACGCAGTTTGGGCATTTTCTCCAGCAGGGCGGTATTGACGGCTTCACTGGAGCCCAGCAGGCCTTCCGCGCTGGCAAAGGCTGCGGCGTGCTGTGCTACGGTTTCCGCACGCAGGTTAGGCACCTGAGTGACAGTAAAATGCTCTTCCAGGCGATGCAGTAAATCGTCAGGTAACGCTTTATAGAGAATAATGGACGGCTTCATGCGAATCTCCGTAAGTTAAAATTTAAGCGTGGCGTGCGCCAATAGGTAGCTGTTGATTATTAGCAGGCTTAACAATAAGAGTTAGCCACACTGAGACAAAAAGCGCTACCCCCATAAAAATGTATGAGGCGGACGGGCTGCCGGTGGTGCCATTGAGGTAGCCGACAAACCAGGAACCAAAGAATGAGCCTAATGCGCCCATGCTGTTGATCAACGCCATGGCTCCCCCAGCGACGTTGCGCGGCAACATCTCAGGAATGATGGCGAAGAAGGGACCATACGGGGCGTACATGGC
Source organism: Citrobacter sp. HN-141 (assembly GCF_033341895.1). Classification (NCBI taxonomy): domain Bacteria; kingdom Pseudomonadati; phylum Pseudomonadota; class Gammaproteobacteria; order Enterobacterales; family Enterobacteriaceae; genus Citrobacter; species Citrobacter sp. HN-141. The sequence goes on from NZ_JAWPBF010000003.1 coordinate 93,768, forward strand.
TGCACCGGCTATCACCAGCAGTGTGTAAGAAATCCAGAAGTGGTCTGCGCCAACGGCCCAGGAGCCAATAAAAGCGAAAGCGGCAATTAGCAGCAGTGGCCAGACAAACAGCTTACGGTTTTGCAGTTTATCGGAAGCCCATGAAACCAGGATCATCGCCGCCGTTGCGGCCAGATACGGAACGGACGAAAGCCAACCGACCTCTACCATACCCAGGTTGGCACCGCCGCTGCGGATAATTGACGGCAACCACAGAACAAAACCGTAGACGCCAATACTCCAGGCAAAGTACTGCATACACAGCAGAATAACGTTACGTGAGCGGAACGCTTCGCCGTAGTTACGCACGGCTTTGATACCCTGCTGTTCTTTTTCTAACTGGGCCTGCAGCGCGGCTTTTTCGGATTCTGACAACCAGCCCACCTGCGACGGTTTATCTTTTACCAGTACCCACCAGCAGAACGCCCAGATGATGGCCGGAAAACCTTCAATGATGAACATTTCACGCCAGCCCAGCGCCTGAATCAGGTATCCGGACACGACGGACATCCACAGGACGGTGACTGGGTTACCGAGGATCAGGAAGGTATTGGCACGCGAACGCTCGGACTTCGTAAACCAGTTACTGATATAAATCAGCATGGCCGGCATGACCGCGGCTTCAACGACGCCAAGAATGAAACGAATGGCGGCGAGCATCGGAATATTGCTGACCATCCCGGTCAGTGACGCGCAGGCGCCCCACAGAATCAGGCAGATAAAAATCAGTTTACGTACGCTGCGGCGTTCGGCGTAAATTGCGCCTGGGATCTGGAAGAAGAAATAGCCGAGAAAAAACAGCGCGCCCAGCAGGGAAGAGATCCCTTTGGTAATGCCGAGGTCCTCGTTGATACCGGCGGCGGAAGCGAAGCTAAAGTTCGCGCGGTCAAGGTACGCCAGGCTATACGTGATAAACACGATTGGCATGATGTACCACCAGCGTTTTGCTGCATTAGTTGAGCTATTCATAGACTGCCCTCTGGTTATGCTGATACGCCGCCTCTGTATGTAGGGTACAGAGTTGGCCGGGAGTTTATTCCCCTAATTGTTCACGTGTGGGTAATCCTTCGCTGTCGCCCTGGACCTGAATGGCCAGAGCGCCAATTTTATTGCCCCGGGTCACTGCCTGATGCAGCGTTCGGCCTTCCAGCAGCGCGCTGATAACGCCGACGGCAAAGCCATCACCCGCACCGACGGTATCGACCACATTGTCGACTTTCACCGGAGCGACGCTGCCTTGCTCGCCGCTAGCTGCTTTGTACCAGGCCCCATCAGCCCCGGTTTTCACGATGACGGCCTTCACGCCATGACGCAGATAAAAGTCTGCAATGGCTTCGGGTGTTTGTTGCCCGGTTAAAATCATGCCCTCTTTTAACCCCGGCAGTACCCAGTCAGCCTGGAATGCCAGTCGGTTGAGTTTTTCCACCATCTCGCCTTCGCTTTTCCACAGCACCGGGCGCAAATTCGGGTCGAACGAGATGGTCTTCCCCTGGGCTTTCATGGTGCGGGCGGTGTGCGCCAGTAGTTCATAGGAGCTGGCAGACAGCGCGGCCGCAACGCCGCTCAGGTGCAGGTGGCGTGCGCTGGAGAAATACCCATCGTGATAATCCTCAACGCTGAGATGGCTGGCTGCAGAGCCTTTGCGGAAATATTCCACAATGGGATCGGTTCCATTTTCAACTTTAGATTTAAGCTGAAAGCCGGTAGCATAGCGTCCGTCCAGAGTGACTCCCTGCGCATCAATCCCTTCTTTCTCCAGCGACTTAATAATAAAACGGCCAAAACTGTCGTTACCCACGCGGCTGACCCAGCCTACGTTCAGACCCAGACGAGCAAGGCCGGTCGCCACGTTAAGTTCAGCGCCTGCAACGCGTTTAATAAACTGCTCCACGTCCGCCAAATCACCGGTTTGCGTGGCGACAAACATCGCCATCGCTTCACCAATGGTGACAACGTCCAGTGAATTTTTCATGTGTTACTCCTTGCGTAACAGAGCGACGTAATGACGGGTAACCGCCGTCAAGTCTTGCCCTTCCAGGGGGAATTCAATGCCGCGCGGAACATCTGCGGGCAACGTGTCCAGCAGCGCCAGCCAGCGTGGTTCTGCGCGATCAGGCGGCACGGCACGGTAACTGTCACGATGTGGTGTGGCGGCTTTCACATGGATATATCCAACGCTTGAGGCCAACTGCTGTGCAGCCTCTTCCGGAGAATCACCTACCCACAACCAGTTACCCATATCGAAGGTCAGAGAAATGGGCAGATTGAATGCCTGACAGGCATCGTTAAAGCGCTTCATCGGTTGCAGGCGTCCACAGGATGTTTGATCGTTTTCGACAACCAGCTCCATCCCGCTGTTGTCCAGCCATTCGCGCAACACGTCGAACTGTCCGTCATGGGAAAAATGGCCGAGGGAAACTTTTAACCACAGTGCTTGCAGGGCTTGCGCTTCCTGGAGTAGTTCCGGAAGGCGAGGATTAAGATTTCCGCCTTCGGTGAACAGCGGTTCGGGGGCGGAGTAGCATGCCAGCAGGCCGAAAATTTCAATAGCAGAGGCCATTGTCGGCAGTGTTTTTAGCTCGGCGTCGGTCAGCATCTCGCGGCGGATTTCAACCCCGTCAGCACCGGCTTCGGCAATGATGGGCAGCAGGGCCGTTTGCCCACCTGCGGCGCGTACCTGGTCGTAGCCGTAAGCGGCAGTGACCACCATAATTTTTCTTTTCATGGAAACTCCAAAACTAGCGTTCTTGCTATAACGCTAGATGGAACCGGTTCCAAAGAAAAGCCTGTGATGTTGAATTTATGATCACCATCACGAAGGAAATTTAGCGGGCGGTGGAGCCACGAACGATCAGTTCGCCGGAAAAAAACTGTTCCTGGATTGCGTCTGAGTCGCCATCGATCCGGCGTACTACCTGCTCGACGGCGGTGTAGCCAATCTGCCAGGTGGGCTGTTTTAGCGTGGTGATACCGACGCCAGCCAGCTCGGCCCATTCCAGCTCGTCAAACCCGAGCAGACCGATGTCGCTGCCCCAGTTGAGGCCAATACGCTTTAACGCGCGGGCAACCTGCAACGTCAGGGCGCCATTGGCAGAGATAACGGCTTTGCGCATCCCACGATGCTGCTGGTGAAACTGGCGCAGCGTGTCATCGAGTTGCGTATTGTCCGTTAGCGGGACTTCCGCATTTTGTGCGATGACACCAGGGGATTGTGCGAGCGTGGCGCGAAAGGCGCTCAGGCGCTCGCGGCGAGTATTCACCATCCCCAGCGGCTCGCTAAGGAACAGAATGGCTTCAAAACCTTGTTCAAGCAGGTGTTCGGTAGCGACGGTCGCTGCCTGGGTGTTATCCAGCCCGACCATATCGCAGGCGAAATCCGGGATCTTACGGTCAATCAGTACCATTGGCAGCGCAGACTGTTGCAGACGGTTCAGTCCTTCTTCACGCATCCCGACGGCGTTCACCACGATCCCTTCGACCTGGTAGCTGCGTAGCAGGTCGAGATAATGCAGCTCCTGATCCACTTCGTTGTTGGTGTTACAGACCAGCGGGGTAAAACCTTTGTCACGGCAGGCGGCTTCAATACCGCTTAACACGTTGACGGAGTAGGTATTGGTTATATCGGCGATAATCAGGCCAATCAGACGGGTACGCCCATGCTTCAGGCCTCTGGCCATCAGGCTGGGACGGTAGTCGAGTTCGGCAATGGCTTTTTCAATGCGGGCTAACAGCGCGTCGGATAGCAGATGCTTTTCACCGTTGAGGTAGCGTGAAATGCTGGTCTTGCCGGTTTTTGCGGCCTTTGCCACATCGCTGATGGTTGCCCGTGTTGATTTGCTCATCGCTGATTTCCCTGGATTTAGTGAGAATACCTTAGCGGGAAAATCTGACGAAGCAAGTAATTTGCCCGGTGGCGCTGTGCTTACCGGGCCTACATGTCGAACGTAGGCCGGGTAGGACGAAGCCGCCACCCGGCTCAACGATTACTGCACAGGGCTCAAGGTAATCTCTACGCGACGGTTCTGCGCTTTACCTTCAGCCGTGCTGTTGCTGGCGATGGGGTTCGCCGGGCCCATACCCTGAGTGCGAATACGGTTCGCTGCCACGCCCTGGGTAATCAATGCACTGGCGACGGAGTCGGCACGCTGCTGTGACAGACGCATGTTCAAATCCTGGCTGCCTGTGCTGTCGGTGAAGCCCAACACGTTGACGGCGGTTTTATTGTACTCTTTCAGTACCATTGCCACACCGGTCAGCGTGTTTGCGCCCGCCGGTTTCAGGTTGGCGCTGCTGCTGTCGAAGGTGACATTGTTTGGCATGTTCAGAATGATGTTATCGCCACTACGCGTCACGCTGACGCCTGTTCCCTGCATTTTCTCGCGCAGTTTTGCTTCCTGCACATCCATGTAATAACCGATACCGCCACCCACAGCCGCACCGGCCGCTGCACCAATCAGCGCGCCTTTGCCGCGATCTTTCTTCGAAGACGAGAGGGCGCCAATACCTGCACCCACCAGGGAACCGATACCCGCGCCGATGCCGGATTTTCCTGCTTCTCGCTCGCCGGTGTAAGGGTTTGTTGTGCAGCCAGATACCGCCAGGGCGCCGCTCACGATGGCAGCAATAACAAATACACGTTTCTTCATCTTAATTCCTTAATGACTTTTTTCTTCTTTACCACAGCGACCGTGGCGGTTGATTATGACGTCTGAACATGAAGAAAATTCCAGGGAAGACTCTGAAATTTGTAAGTAACATTGAACGGCATAACCATAAGCCGTCACATCGCATTCAGGAGCGCCATCTTGGCTAATTCACCTGCACATTACCCGGTGTTAACTGCCGCACACTGGGGGCCCATTGTTGTCGAAACCGATGGCGAGACTGTTTTTTCATCCCGGGGGGCATTACCCACCTCTCATCCCAACTCGCTGCAAACCGTGGTTCGCGATCAGGTACACAGTAAAACGCGGGTACGTTTTCCCATGGTGCGTAAAGGATTCCTTGCCTCGCCGGATAATCCGCAAGGCGTGCGCGGGCAGGATGAGTTTGTTCGTGTAAGCTGGGACGATGCGCTGAATCTTATCGATGCGCAGCATAAGCGCATCCGTGGCAGTTACGGCACAGCCTCGATTTTTGCCGGCTCGTACGGCTGGCGGTCGAACGGTGTATTACACAAAGCGGCGACCTTGCTACAGCGCTATATGGCGCTGGCGGGGGGATATACCGGGCACCTGGGGGATTATTCTACGGGGGCGGCGCAGGCCATCATGCCGTATGTGGTAGGTGGCAACGAAGTTTACCAGCAGCAGACCAGCTGGCCGATGGTGCTGGAGCATAGCGATGTGGTGGTGCTGTGGAGCGCTAACCCGCTGAATACGCTGAAAATTGCCTGGAATGCTTCTGACGAACAGGGTATTGCTTACTTTGAAGCGCTGCGCGATAGCGGTAAGCGACTGATCTGCATCGATCCAATGCGATCGGAAAGCGTGGCGTTCTTTGGCGACAAAATGGAATGGATCGCCCCGCATATGGGGACCGACGTAGCGTTGATGCTGGGTATCGCGCATACGCTGGTGGAAAACGACTGGCATGACGAGGATTTTCTCGCCCGTTGTACAACCGGATATGATTCGTTCGCCGACTACCTGCTGGGTAAATCCGATGGGATAGCGAAAACGGCAGAATGGGCGGCTGAGATTTGTGGTGTTCCGGCGGCGAAGATACGCGAACTTGCGGAGATATTTCACCAAAACACCACCATGCTGATGGCGGGATGGGGCATGCAACGCCAGCAGTATGGCGAGCAGAAACACTGGATGATCGTCACGCTGGCCGCCATGCTCGGTCAAATTGGCACGCCCGGCGGCGGATTTGGACTGTCGTATCATTTTGCCAACGGTGGGAACCCGACGCGTCGTGCAGCGGTACTGGCTTCGATGCAAGGGAGCCTCAAAGGCGGCACCGACGCGGTGGATAAAATCCCGGTGGCGCGTATCGTTGAGGCGCTGGAAAACCCCGGCGGTTTCTATCAGCACAACGGTATGGATCGGCATTTCCCGGACATCCGCATGCTCTGGTGGGCCGGTGGCGCAAACTTCACGCACCACCAGGATACCAATCGTCTGATCCGCGCCTGGCAAAAGCCGGAGCTGGTGGTTATTTCGGAGTGTTTCTGGACCGCTGCGGCGAAGCATGCCGATATCGTGTTACCCGCGACAACCTCTTTTGAACGTAACGATTTGACCATGACCGGAGACTACAGCAACCAGCATCTGGTGCCGATGAAGCAGGTCGTGCCGCCACAGGCTGAAGCGCGCAACGATTTTGATGTTTTTGCCGAGCTTAGCGAGCGCTGGGAACAGGGCGGTTATACCCGATTCACCGAGGGGAAAAGTGAACTGGCGTGGCTGGAAACTTTTTACGACATTGCTGCGCAGCGTGGCGCCAGCCAGCAGGTTACACTGCCGCCCTTCGCTGAGTTCTGGCGAAAGAATGCACTGATCGAAATGCCGGAAAACGCCACAAATATGCAGTTCATCCGTTTTGCTGATTTTCGCCGCGATCCACAGGCGCATCCGCTGAAAACGGACAGTGGAAAAATTGAAATCTATTCTGCAAAAATTGCAGGTTACGGCTATGCGGATTGTGCAGGACACCCGATGTGGCTGGAGCCCGATGAGTGGTTCGGCAATGCCGAACCCGACCAACTGCAGGTGCTCTCCGCCCATCCGGCTCACCGTTTGCACAGCCAGCTCAACTACAGTGCGTTACGCGAACAGTATGCGGTGGCGGATCGGGAGCCGGTGACGATTCACCCGCAGGATGCGCAAGCGCGGGGGATCGCAGATGGTGATACGGTCAGGGTGTGGAACCACCGCGGGCATATCCTGGCGGGTGCTGTTGTGACGACAGGGATCAAACCCGGCGTCATCTGTATTCATGAAGGCGCCTGGCCTGATTTGGATCTCGCAGCGAACGGTATTTGTAAAAATGGCGCCGTCAACGTGCTGACCAAAGATCTCCCCAGCTCGAAGCTGGGGAATGGTTGCGCGGGTAACACCGCGCTGGCGTGGCTTGAAAAATACAGTGGACCCATGTTGACGCTTACGGCGTTTGATCCGCCTGCCAGCCCATAATCCACGTGGGATGGTGAGTCTCTTCCTGCCACGCGCTGTCTTCAATGCGAAAGCCCAGTGCGTGGTAGAAGTTTACCGCTGATTGATTCTTCTGGTAGACCTCCAGGCTGAGCCACGAAAAGCGCTGCTGCACATGTTGCACCAGCGCTTTGCCGATGCCGCTTCTGATAGCGGCGGGCTCTACAAACAGCGCGCCTAAAAAGCGCTCTTCCATCACGCTGGCAAAACCTTTGAGCACACCGTTTTCTTCCCACACCCAGGTTTGCGCAGCGGGCAGGTAGACATCACGTACGATAGGCTCACTCTCGCGCCAGTAGCGTTCTTCGATAAAAGGATGGGCAAAAATGGTGCTTTCCATCCACAGTGCCAGAATGGGTGCCAGATCGTCAGCGTTGGATTCACGAATCATGTTGTTCTCCTGGGTAGCACATGCAGCCGATGACATGGTCGTTGACCAGACCGCATGCCTGCATAAAGGAGTAACAGATGGTGGTGCCAACAAACTTAAATCCCCGTTTTTTTAACGCTTTCGAAAGCGCGTCAGAAGCGGGCGTTGAAGTGGGGATATCGCTCAGACTGGCGGCACGGGTTAACTGCGGTTGGTTATCGACGAATGACCAGACGAACTCGCTAAACGGCTCACCGTTTTGCTCCATTGCCAAAAAGGCGCGGGCGTTGCCGATAATGGCCTGAATCTTTCCCCGATGACGAATAATACCGGCATCCAGTACCAGCCTTTCTACATCCTCTTCGGTCATCGCCGCAACGGTTGCAGGATCGAAGTGGTGGAATGCCTGGCGATAGTTTTCCCGTTTCTTCAGCACCGTTATCCACGACAGCCCAGCCTGCTGGCCCTCAAGGCAGATCATTTCGAACAGCTTTTTACCATCGGTTTCCGGGACGCCCCATTCCTTGTCATGATAGGCAATGTATAGTGGATCCTGACTGACCCAGCCGCAACGTTGCATACTCTTCCTCGCTGTTTTTACTGGCGTAAAAATTTCATTCGGCCCGCCTTGACGCGCCCGCTAAAAAGACAATATTTAATACAGGGCCTCATGTGCCCGATATCCTTTAAACAATGACAATAATATCGCCGAATTCGGCTCTTTTCTGGAGTCGCGTTGATGATTATAAGAAACAGTAGTGGTCGTCAGAGGTTAATCCTGGCGAACGTCATCGTCTGTGCGCTGTTTGCCAATACGGCATATGGCTGGCAACAAGAATATATCGTTGATGCGCTGTCCGGTCATACGTCGGAACGCTATACATGGGACAGCGATCACCAACCACGTTATAACGACATCCTGGAAGAGCGCATTCGCTCCACCCAGAACGTGGCGGGGCCGGTGGTGAATCTGGCGGACCAAACGGCTCTGGATGCGACCAGCGGTATGAGTGTGGGCTGGAATTTTCCCCTTTCCCGTAAGGTGACGACGGGGCCCGTCGCAGCCCTGCATTATGATGGTTCAACCACCTCTACCTACAACGAATTTGGCGACAGTGTGACTTCGCTAACACTGACCGATCCGATGTGGCATGCCAGCGTGAGTACCCTGGGTTGGCGGGTCGACTCGCAGTTTGGTGATGTGCGGCCATGGGCGCAAATCAGTTATAACCAGCAATTTGGCGAGAATATCTGGAAGGCGCAATCGGGTCTCAATCGTATGGCGGCGACGAGTCAGGATGGTAACTGGGTCGATGTCACTGTCGGTGCAGATATGCTGCTGAATCAGCATATGGCTGCCTATGCGGCACTTTCTCAGGCAGAAAACAGTACGAATAACAGCGACTACCTGTACACCATGGGAGTGAGCGCCAAATTTTAACAAAAAAAGTCTGGATAAAACACATCCGTAACATATTGGGATCAGGGATCACACGCATTCCAGCGATAGCGTGCACTAACTCCGGCAATAAAATTCAGTAACCCGACTTTTTGTCTCGTCATTCATTCCGCAATCCAGGCATTTCATTCCGTCCTGATGGCATTTCATGCCGTTTTCTCCTGGTCATAAAAGCACTTCGGTATGGTTGTCGGCAGAGAATTTCCCATTTTGTTTATGCAGGAAGACTGCCATGAAAACTTCTGATTATCAGCGTACCCGGTGGCTGACACTGATCGGCACCATCATTACCCAATTTGCATTAGGTTCTGTTTATACCTGGAGCCTGTTCAATGGCGCACTCTCTTCAAAGCTCGATGCACCGGTTAGTCAGGTTGCATTTTCCTTTGGCCTGTTAAGCCTGGGTCTGGCGATCTCTTCTTCCGTCGCTGGGAAGCTTCAGGAACGTTTCGGCGTGAAACGCGTCACCATGGCATCCGGTATCTTACTGGGTGTAGGCTTCTTCTTAACCGCGCATTCTGACAGCCTGATTATGCTGTGGCTGAGTGCCGGTGTACTGGTTGGCCTGGCTGACGGTGCAGGGTACCTGTTAACCCTGTCCAACTGCGTGAAATGGTTCCCTGAGCGTAAAGGGCTGATTTCCGCCTTTGCGATCGGTTCTTACGGCCTGGGTAGCCTTGGTTTTAAATTTATCGACAGCCAACTGCTGAGCTCCGTGGGTCTGGAAAAGACCTTTATGATTTGGGGCGCGATTGTACTGGTGATGATTGTCTTTGGCTCCACGCTGATGAAAGATGCGCCAAACCAGGACGTTAAAGCCGTAAATGGTGTGGTAGAGAATGACTACACGCTGGCGCAATCCATGCGTAAACCACAGTACTGGATGCTGGCAGTGATGTTCCTGACTGCGTGCATGAGCGGGCTTTACGTGATTGGTGTCGCGAAAGATATCGCCCAAAGCCTGGCAAAAATGGATGTGGCAACAGCGGCGAATGCGGTAACCGTTATTTCTATCGCGAACCTGTCAGGTCGTCTGGTTCTGGGGATTCTGTCCGACAAAATTTCCCGTATTCGCGTTATCACCATTGGTCAGGTTGTTTCGCTGGTGGGTATGGCGGCGCTGCTTTTTGCTCCGCTGAATGAAGTGACATTCTTCGCAGCCATTGCCTGTGTCGCCTTCAACTTCGGTGGCACCATTACGGTCTTCCCGTCACTGGTGAGTGAGTTCTTCGGCCTGAACAACCTGGCGAAAAACTATGGGGTTATCTACCTGGGCTTCGGGATTGGCAGCATCTGCGGGTCAATTATCGCCTCGCTGTTCGGCGGTTTCTATGTGACCTTCTGCGTTATCTTTGCGCTGTTAATCATCTCGCTGGCGCTGTCCACGACCATTCGCCAGCCGCAGCGTAGCGTATTTACTGAGGCACACGCCTGATTTTACACTTCGTCTGATTTATACACGGCGCATATATTTACAAAAATATATGCGCCGTTTGCATTCATCATAAGCACTTTTCACTCCTCCTGTGGTCTACTTAGCCGCGCCCGTAGACATTTCATCTCTGCTGTTGTCGCATTTTCCCCTGTTTGGTCGATTGACCTCTTCACAGGGTGTTTTTATCCCGATTCCCAGGGTTTTTTTGCATGAGATACATTAAATCGATGACGCAGCAAAAGCTTAGTTTCTTGCTTGCGATCTATATCGGTCTGTTTATGAACTGCGCAGTTTTTTATCGCCGCTTCGGCAGCTATGTGCAGGAATTTACCGCGTTGAAAGGAATCTCTGCGGTTGTTGAATTGGCCGGCACCGTGCTGGTTACCTTCTTTTTACTTCGTCTTCTGTCTCTGTTTGGTCGGCGGGCCTGGCGCGTACTGGCTACCTTTGTGGTGCTGTGTTCCGCTGGTGCCAGCTATTACATGACCTTCCTGAATGTGGTAATTGGCTACGGCATTATTGCCTCGGTCATGACAACTGATATTGATTTATCAAAGGAAGTTGTGGGCTGGCATTTTATCGTGTGGCTGGTGTCGGTCAGCATTTTTCCGCTGCTGCTTATCTGGAGTAACCGCTGCCGCTATACCCTGCTAAAACAAATACGTACGCCAGGAATGAGATGGCGTAGCGCGGCCGTTGTTCTGTTGGCTGGCTTGATGGTGTGGGCGCCGATTCGTTTACTTGGAATGCAGCAGAAATCAGTTGAACGGGAAACGGGTATTGATTTGCCCAGCTACGGTGGCGTAGTGGCAAATTCATATTTGCCTTCAAACTGGCTGTCCGCGCTAGGTCTGTATGCCTGGGCGCAGGTTGATGAGTCTTCCGATAACAAGTCGCTGATGAATCCGGCGAAGAAATTTACCTACGTTGCCCCCAAGAATATTGATGATACCTACGTCGTGTTTATTATCGGCGAAACAACCCGCTGGGATCATATGGGTATTTTTGGCTACGAGAGAAATACCACGCCAAAGCTGGCTCAGGAAAAAAACCTGGCCGCTTTCCGCGGATATTCGTGTGATACGGCAACCAAACTTTCGCTACGCTGTATGTTTGTTCGTGAAGGCGGAGCAGAGGAAAACCCGCAGCGTACGCTGAAAGAACAAAACGTCTTTTCCGTACTCAGCCAGCTAGGTTTTAATACCGATCTCTACGCGATGCAAAGTGAGATGTGGTTTTACAGCAACACGATGGCGGAGAACATCGCATATCGTGAGCAGATTGGCGCTGAGCCGCGTAACCGTGGCAAAACGGTTGACGATATGCTGCTGATCTCTGAGATGCAGCAATCAATCAAACCGGACGATAATGGTAAGCACCTGATTATCCTGCATACCAAAGGCTCGCACTTTAACTACACGCAGCGCTATACCCGTGAGTACGCCCAGTGGAAGCCGGAGTGTGTCAATGTTGATAGCGGTTGTTCGAAAGCGCAGATGATTAACTCATTTGATAACTCGGTAACCTATGTTGACCACTTTATCACCAAGGTGTTTGACCAGCTGCGCGATAAGAAAGCGATTGTGTTCTATGCTGCCGATCACGGTGAGTCGATCAACGAGCGTGAGCACCTGCACGGTACGCCACGTAAAATGGCACCGCCAGAGCAGTTCCGCGTTCCGATGATGGTGTGGATGTCTGACAAGTATCTGGAAGACCCAGACCATGCGAAGGCGTTTGCACACCTTAAGCAGGAGGCTGATATGAAGGTTCCGCGTCGCCATGTTGAACTGTACGACACCATTCTCGGTTGCCTTGGATATACCTCGCCAAACGGCGGTATAAATGAGAATAACAACTGGTGTCATGTCCCGGACGACAAGAAGGTTGTAGCCCAGTAATGGGCTGCTGACTTTCTCGCCGATCGAATGGCATTTTGATACTAAGGGATTGACGGGCGTGCAGCTGAGCAGTAAGATGCGCCCCGCATTCGGTGATTGGCGCAGCCTGGTAGCGCACTTCGTTCGGGACGAAGGGGTCGGAGGTTCGAATCCTCTATCACCGACCAAATTTAAAACCCTGCTCAACGAGCAGGGTTTTTTGCATTTGAAGCTCGTGAGGATGAGAACCTCCGGGGGCAAGAGGTTCGACTCGAGCGTAGCGAGAGAACGTTGCGGCAGCAACGGCCCGCAGGGCGAGCCACGTAGTGGCGAGTAATCCTCTATCACCGACCAAATTAGAAAAGCCGCTCTTTGAGCGGGCTTTTTGCGTTTGTGGCTTTTGTAGGCCTGATAAGCGAAGCGCCATCAGGCAAAACATCACGCTATAACAGACATCGCCGGATGCGGCGCAAGCGCCTTATCCGGCCTACAGGCGAAGGCCATCAGGCAAAACATCACGCTATAACAGGCATTGCCGGATGGCGGCGCAGACGCCTTATCCGGCCTCCAGGTAAGCGCTGGCAGGACGTATTTTGCGTTTTCCCGTCCCCATTTTGACCTTCATTTTATCTGCAAAAATTGTGCACCACTTCCCACTGACTGTTAACGATTCTGTGACATATTCCATTGCCTTTTTTTATATTTGCTTGAATCTTTTTTTGCGTTACTTATGGCTGAACCCAGCATTTTCCGCTGTGCGTTTTAACGTTCATGGTATTAATCGCTCAGATATGCAGCATGTGTTGAGAAAATTTTCATAATTTGCATAAATGTTAATCACCAAATGTTTCTGAATATGAAGATATTTATTCTGGCATAGTGCGCGTAGCACAAATTTCCCTGCTGAAAATACCCGTCTGCACTTTTTTTAATCTTTGTTTGCCAATTCTCACCGTTGGTGTAAATCACGGTTACCTGTATTGACGTTTTCACATTCTGTTGACAGATTGTAGGGCATGAGGGGCATTTCATGGAGAATCCGCACTGCAACTCAGTCGCTTATGTGAACGGAATCCCCATCCTCTTAACGCCGACCCGGCCGGGTAAAAAACAAAAAAGGCCAGGCGGTGCAAACCCACTGCAAAGGGTAAAACAACAAACATCACATTTGGAGCAGAAGAATGAGTATTTCCTTGAAGAAGTCAGGGATGCTGAAGCTTGGTCTGAGCCTGGTGGCTATGACCTGCGCCGCAAGCGTACAGGCTAAAACTCTGGTTTATTGTTCAGAAGGATCTCCTGAAGGCTTTAACCCACAGCTTTTCACCTCTGGTACTACCTATGATGCCAGCTCCGTACCGATCTATAACCGCCTGGTTGAGTTTAAAACCGGTACCACCGAAGTGATCCCCGGCCTTGCTGAGAAGTGGGAAATCAGCGAAGACGGTAAAACCTATACCTTCCACCTGCGCCCTGGCGTGAAGTGGCAGGACAACAAAGATTTCAAACCGACGCGCGATTTTAACGCCGATGACGTGGTGTTCTCTTTCGATCGTCAGAAAAATGCCCAGAACCCGTACCATAAAGTCTCTGGCGGCAGCTATGAATACTTCGAAGGGATGGGTCTGCCGGATCTGATCGCCGAAGTGAAAAAAGTGGATGATAAAACCGTCCAGTTCGTGCTGACCCGTCCGGAAGCACCGTTCCTGGCTGACCTGGCGATGGACTTCGCTTCTATTCTTTCTAAAGAATATGCGGACAACATGCTGAAAGCCGGTTCGCCGGAGAAAGTGGACCTGAACCCAATCGGTACCGGTCCGTTCCAGCTGCAACAGTACCAGAAAGATTCTCGTATTCTGTATAAAGCGTTCGACGGCTTCTGGGGCACCAAGCCGCAGATTGACCGTTTGGTCTTCTCCATTACGCCTGACGCTTCCGTGCGTTATGCCAAACTGCAGAAGAACGAGTGCCAGGTGATGCCGTACCCGAACCCGGCAGACATCGCGCGCATGAAGCAGGATAAAAACATCAATCTGATGGAGCAGGCCGGTCTGAACGTTGGCTACCTCTCTTTCAACACCGAGAAGAAACCGTTTGATGACGTGAAAGTCCGTCAGGCGTTGACCTACGCGGTAAACAAAGAAGCCATCATTAAGGCGGTTTATCAGGGCGCTGGCGTTGCCGCGAAAAACCTGATCCCACCGACCATGTGGGGCTATAACGACGATATTAAAGACTACACCTACGATCCTGAGAAGGCCAAAGCGCTGCTGAAGGAAGCCGGTCAGGAGAAAGGCTTTACCGTTGAGCTGTGGGCGATGCCGGTACAGCGTCCGTACAACCCGAACGCACGCCGTATGGCGGAGATGGTTCAGGCCGACTGGGCGAAAATTGGCGTTCAGGCCAAGATTGTGACCTACGAGTGGGGCGAGTATCTGAAACGCGCCAAAGCGGGTGAGCATCAGGCGGTGATGATGGGCTGGACCGGTGATAACGGGGATCCGGACAACTTCTTCGCTACCCTGTTCAGCTGTGCGGCAGCGAAAGACGGTTCCAACTACTCTCGCTGGTGCTACAAGCCGTTTGAAGACCTGATCCAGCCGGCGCGTGCGACCGACGACCACAACAAACGTATTGAACTGTACAAGCAAGCGCAGGTTGTTATGCACGATCAGGCTCCGGCTCTGATTGTTGCTCACTCCACCGTGTACGAACCAGTGCGTAAAGAAGTGAAAGGCTATGTGGTTGATCCATTAGGCAAACACCACTTCGAAAACGTTTCTGTCGAATAATTAAAAGGAATCAAGGAAGCGCTGCGCCCCGGTATTGTGTAGGCCGGATAAGCGCAGCGCCCTCCGGCGTAATGCTTTACCCGCGATGCAGTTTGCGTGGGATAAGATTTGTGAGCAATACAGACTCACGGTTCCAGGCCGTGCGTCATTAGAGAGAATCCGGGTTATGTTGCAGTTCATTCTCCGACGTTTGGGACTCGTCATCCCCACGTTTATCGGTATCACTCTTCTCACCTTTGCCTTCGTCCATATGATCCCCGGCGATCCGGTCATGATCATGGCGGGTGAACGTGGGATCTCCCCTGAGCGTCACGCTCAATTGCTGGCTGAACTCGGTCTGGATAAACCGATGTGGCAGCAGTACCTCCACTATATCTGGGGGGTTATGCATGGTGACTTAGGCATCTCGCTGAAAAGCCGCTTACCAGTGTGGGAAGAGTTCGTGCCTCGCTTCAAAGCAACGCTGGAACTCGGCGTCTGCGCGATGATTTTCGCCGTCGCAGTGGGTATCCCGGTGGGTGTACTTGCTGCTGTTAAGCGCGGCTCCATATTCGATCATACCGCAGTTGGCCTGGCGCTGACCGGTTACTCCATGCCGATTTTCTGGTGGGGCATGATGCTGATCATGCTGGTTTCCGTGCAGTGGAACCTGACGCCGGTTTCCGGGCGCGTGAGCGACATGGTGTTTCTTGATGATTCCAATCCACTGACCGGATTTATGCTGATCGACACCGCCATCTGGGGTGAAGAGGGCAATTTCATTGATGCGCTGGCGCATATGATCCTGCCGGCGATGGTGCTTGGCACCATTCCCCTGGCGGTGATTGTGCGTATGACCCGTTCATCGATGCTGGAAGTGCTGGGCGAAGACTACATTCGTACCGCGCGCGCCAAAGGGTTGACCCGTATGCGCGTCATCATCATTCATGCTTTGCGCAACGCCATGCTGCCTGTTGTGACCGTTATTGGTCTTCAGGTCGGTACGCTGTTGGCGGGGGCGATCCTGACCGAAACCATCTTCTCGTGGCCGGGGCTGGGGCGCTGGCTGATTGATGCGCTGCAACGCCGTGATTATCCGGTAGTGCAGGGCGGGGTATTACTGGTGGCGACGATGATTATTCTCGTCAACCTGCTGGTAGACCTACTGTACGGCGTGGTGAACCCGCGTATTCGGCATAAGAAGTAAGGGGGCCATCATGTCACAGGTTACTGAAAATAAAGTTATTGCTGCACCGGTGCCGATGACCCCGTTGCAGGAGTTCTGGCACTATTTTAAACGCAACAAAGGTGCGGTTGTCGGGCTGGTGTATGTGGTGGTGATGATCCTGATTGCGGTCTTTGCCAACGTTCTCGCCCCGTACAATCCCGCTGATCAGTTCCGCGATACGCTGTTGGCCCCACCTGCGTGGCAGGAAGGCGGCACCATGGCGCACCTGTTCGGTACTGACGATGTCGGCCGCGATGTGCTGTCGCGCCTGATGTATGGCGCGCGTTTATCGCTGCTGGTTGGCTGCCTGGTGGTGGTACTGTCCCTGCTGATGGGCGTGGTGCTCGGTCTGGTTGCCGGTTACTTTGGCGGTATCGTCGATAACGTCATCATGCGTGTGGTCGATATTATGCTGGCGCTGCCGAGCCTGTTGCTGGCGCTGGTGCTGGTTGCCGTATTTGGTCCTTCTATTGGTAACGCCGCGCTGGCGCTGACGTTCGTGGCATTGCCGCACTATGTCCGTCTGACGCGTGCCGCAGTCCTGGTGGAAGTTAACCGTGATTACGTTACCGCTTCCCGCGTAGCGGGTGCAGGTGCGATGCGTCAGATGTTCGTTAATATTCTTCCTAACTGTCTTGCGCCGCTGATTGTTCAGGCGTCGCTTGGCTTCTCTAACGCTATTCTCGATATGGCCGCGCTTGGCTTCCTGGGTATGGGTGCGCAACCACCCACACCGGAATGGGGAACCATGCTCTCCGACGTGTTGCAGTTTGCGCAGAGTGCCTGGTGGGTCGTGACCTTCCCGGGTCTGGCGATCCTGCTGACGGTGCTGGCATTTAACCTGATGGGTGACGGTCTGCGTGACGCGCTCGATCCCAAACTGAAGCAGTAAGAGGTTCGAGATGGCGTTATTAAATGTAGATAAATTATCGGTGCATTTCGGCGATGTTGGGTCCGAATTCCGCGCTGTAGACCGTATTAGTTACAGTGTGAACCAGGGTGAAGTGGTTGGTATTGTGGGCGAATCCGGC
Organism: Citrobacter sp. HN-141; assembly: GCF_033341895.1. Lineage (NCBI taxonomy): Bacteria > Pseudomonadati > Pseudomonadota > Gammaproteobacteria > Enterobacterales > Enterobacteriaceae > Citrobacter > Citrobacter sp. HN-141. Next base: position 111,135 of record NZ_JAWPBF010000003.1, read on the forward strand.
TCCGGTAAATCGGTTAGTTCGCTGGCGATTATGGGGCTGATTGACTACCCCGGCCGCGTGATGGCCGAAAATCTGGAGTTTAACGGTCGCGATCTGAAGCGTATCTCTGAGAAAGAGCGCCGTCAGTTGGTGGGCGCGGAAGTGGCGATGATCTTCCAGGACCCGATGACCAGCCTTAACCCGTGCTATACCGTGGGTTACCAGATCATGGAAGCCATTAAGGTGCACCAGGGCGGAAATAAAAAAACGCGTGTTCAGCGGGCAATTGACCTGCTAACGCTGGTGGGTATCCCTGACCCGGCCTCGCGTCTGGATGTGTATCCACACCAGCTGTCCGGTGGGATGAGCCAGCGTGTGATGATCGCGATGGCGATCGCCTGTCGTCCGAAGCTGCTTATTGCCGACGAACCGACAACGGCGCTGGACGTGACCATTCAGGCACAGATCATTGAGCTGCTGTTGGAACTGCAACAGAAAGAGAATATGGCGCTGGTTCTGATCACTCATGACCTGGCGCTGGTGGCCGAGGCTGCGCATAAAATTATCGTGATGTATGCCGGTCAGGTGGTGGAAACCGGAGCCGCACACGACATTTTCCGCGCGCCACGTCATCCGTATACCCAGGCGTTGTTGCGTGCGCTGCCGGAGTTTGCTCAGGATAAAGCGCGTCTGGCCTCGTTGCCGGGTGTGGTGCCAGGGAAATATGACCGCCCGAACGGTTGTCTGTTGAATCCTCGCTGCCCCTATGCAACCGACAAATGCCGCGCTGAAGAACCTGAACTGAACCTGCTGGAAGGCGGTCGTCAGTCGAAATGCCACTACCCACTTGATGATGCCGGGAGGCCTGGGCTATGAGTACGCAAAAGGCCGCTTTGCCACAGCCGCTGTTGCAGGCCATTGATCTGAAAAAACACTACCCGGTGAAAAAGGGGATGTTTGCCCCGGAGCGCCTGGTGAAAGCGCTGGACGGCGTTTCGTTTACCTTAGAGCGCGGTAAAACACTGGCGGTAGTCGGTGAGTCGGGCTGTGGGAAATCCACCCTTGGACGCCTGCTGACGATGATTGAAGTCCCGACCGGCGGTGAACTGTATTACCAGGGACAGGATCTGCTGAAGCACGACCCGCAGGCGCAGAAATTGCGTCGGCAGAAAATCCAGATTGTGTTCCAGAACCCGTACGGTTCTCTGAACCCGCGTAAGAAAGTGGGGCAGATTCTGGAAGAGCCGTTGCTGATCAACTCCACACTCAGCAAAGAGCAGCGCCGTGAAAAAGCGCTGGCGATGATGGCGAAAGTAGGGTTGAAAACCGAGCACTACGACCGCTATCCGCATATGTTCTCCGGCGGCCAGCGTCAGCGTATTGCGATTGCCCGTGGCCTGATGCTTGACCCGGACGTAGTGATTGCCGACGAACCCGTTTCCGCGCTGGATGTATCCGTGCGTGCGCAGGTGTTGAACCTGATGATGGATCTGCAGCAGGAGCTGGGGCTGTCCTACGTCTTTATCTCGCACGACTTGTCGGTAGTGGAACATATTGCGGATGAAGTGATGGTGATGTACCTGGGCCGTTGTGTGGAGAAGGGCACCAAAGATCAGATCTTCAATAATCCGCGCCATCCGTATACGCAGGCGCTGCTTTCTGCGACACCACGCCTGAACCCGGATGACCGCCGCGAGCGCATTAAGCTGACCGGCGAGCTGCCAAGTCCGCTGAATCCGCCACCGGGCTGTGCTTTCAATGCCCGTTGCCGTCGTCGCTTTGGTCCGTGTACCCAACTACAGCCACAGCTGAAAGACTACGGCGGCCAACTGGTTGCGTGCTTTGCCGTTGACCAGGATGAAAATCCGCAGCAATAAACGTGGGTTATGACCCAATAACCGGAGCCTTGTGCTCCGGTTTTTTTATAATTCGTTTTTACTCCCACAATGTGAGTCCATTGGCAGAACATTATTCCATAGTGTCTAGAATGTAGTCAGGTTGGCTTTCGTCACAGAAATATCTACTTCGCAGTTGCTAACTACCAGGAGCAAATGTGGTCACGATACGCTGGGATATTAAAACAATTGATCGTCTGTCGATGGTTGAGGATGTCCTGAAGGAATTTTCCTGCTGTGATATCAATATCATCTCCATGAAAGTCACGCCTGGACGCATTCTGATTAAATCCTGGTGTCGCCAGTTGCAGGATATTTCCTGCGTACAATCCTGCTTAAGCCAGCGCGCTGATATTATTAACGTTGCTTATCTGTGCGAAGAGATAAGCGAACTGTCGATGTCTGAACCGGAACGTCCGCGTTATTTTTCTGACATTATTTGCAGCAGCCAGAGCATGCAACTGCTGATAGAAAAAGCGATCAGAATCGCGGATAGCAAATATACCGTTTTGGTTCGTGGTGAAACCGGAACTGGTAAGGAACTACTTGCCCGGGCCATCCATAATTCCGGGTCACGGCGTTTTTATCCGTTTATTCCGGTTAACTGTTCAGCGCTTCCCGAATCGCTGATGGAAAGTGAATTTTTTGGCTATGAGAAAGGGGCCTTCAGTGGCGCGGACTGTAAAGGCAAAAAAGGGCTGTTTGAAATGGCTGATAAAGGCACCCTTTTTCTGGATGAGTTTGGTGAAATGTCGCTGAGCTTACAGGCCAAATTGTTGCGTGTCCTTCAGGATGGGGGGATTCGTCGCGTTGGCGGGGCGCAAACTATTCCGGTTAATGCGCGTATTATTGTGGCGACTAACGCGAATCTGGAAGAGATGGTGGAGCAACGTCTGCTGCGCGCCGATCTCTATTACCGCATCAACGTACTTTCACTCACCATTCCACCGTTACGCGAGCGCCCGCAGGATATCAGTCTGCTGATCCGCCACTTTGTGCAGAAATACGCGAAGGAGTTCCAACGGCGAATTATTTTGGATAAAGCCTGTTTTGACACTTTGCACCAGCACAGCTGGCCGGGCAACGTACGCGAGCTGGAAAACACGATTATTCGTCTGATGCTGATGGCTGAATCTGATGTTATTACCCGGGAAGACCTGGGGATGGCGAATCTGTCGGCAGGCGAATTGCGCCACACCCAACGTCCGTTTAAAGAACAGGTCCAGTGCGCCGAGCGTCAGTTAATTGAGCAGATGGTGGAAGAGAATGTGTCGTCGCGGCATATTGCTAAGGCGCTGGGCGTATCGCATACCACGGTATTGAACAAAATTCGTAGCTACCAGCTTGAGAGCGTGAGTTAAGCGCCGTCAGGGCTGACGGCGCTGTCATCGGATTATTCAATCAACTTCAACAGTGGTGACAGGCACAGTAAAACTCCGTAGATCAGGATTAGCCAGGTTTTTAGCCCGCGCAGTTTTTCCAGTTGCGCCACTTTATAGATCAAGAAAAACGGAATAATACACGACACAATTCCATATAGCGGACTGCCTAACTGGAAGAATACCAGTACTGAGACGCGGAACGAAACCCAAATAACCAGCGTAATAACGATAAATGTGCAAATACCCAATGTAAGTACTAGTGGGTTTATTTTTTCAACATTAATTACACGGCTAAGTACGTTAAGGATAATCCCTTTAATCGCTTCATGGAAGCCCAGGTAAATACCGAAAAATGCGGTCAGAACAGCAAAGATATTCAATATCGTGGAGGTGATGTGAATAATCTGACCAGGAATGACCTGCGCCGCCAGAGCCAGTGCAGAAATATTCTGTTCGAAGGCTGAAACCGCCTCTTCGTGGCTAATCGAAAAGGTAAATGAGAAGGAGAAAAACAGGATGACTGCAATCAACGTAATGTAGCTGATGCGGTGGGTACGAATGGCCATGCGCGTCGCCAGCACCCGGTCAGCCACTCGCTTGCGGTAGGCGATATTCATGGGGTTCAGCACCTGAATAAACACCGCCGAGAAGAAGCAGAATGGGATGGTCAACAGTACGTCACGAAAGAAGACCGATGCTTCAGGAAAGGCGCTGATATTGCTGAAGTTCCAGTGTGGGACCATCGCAAAGCCGAAGATGATGATAATGCCGACTTTTACCACCACCATCGGACCGGAGATTTTGAATAGCAGCTTTTCTCCACCGGAAGCAATGGCGACCAGTACCGCAAAAATAGCCACTTTATAGATGATTGATTGCGAAAGGTCGGTATCGGTTAGCCCGAAGGTTTTTATATATGAGGCACTGTCAAAAACAACCGATAATGAATAGATGAATATTCCATGAATAATCATCAAAAAGTAAATTACACCGAGGAATACGCCCCAGTTTTTTCCAAGATAATGACTTATAATATCGGTGTAGTCATTGCAGGTTTCACTTTCGGATAGTGTTTTTAAATAAATGTCCTGCACAATATACGTTGCCGGGTAAGCGATAATAAAGGCGACAATAAAAACCCAAATGCCGGTTAAGCCAATTTGTACTGGCATCAGAACTGTACCTGCACCAATTGCCATGCCGATGCAGAGTAATACCCAGCCAAAATCGTATTTTGTAAACGGTATTTTCTTTGAGAATGGTACGGCGGTTGCTGTATTGTTGCTTAATTGTAATGTGTTGTCCTGCATAGAACCCCCTGCCCAAAATACCCGTTCTCCCCAAAAAAGGAGTGCGCGTATAGCCAGACTGTTGTGCCTTGATGCTCAACGACCTGAACCGATCGTCGTCGGTTCAGGTCGTAATGGTCAGAATGTTGCCTTTCTGATGGCGTGTTCAAGGTCGTTAATAATATCTTCTGGATCTTCAAGACCTACAGAAAGACGGATAAGCCCGTCGGTAATACCTGCTTTAAGCCGTTCCTCTGGCGCAACGGGCGAATGTGTCATAGACGCTGGGTGCTGAATGAGGGTTTCGGTATCACCGAGACTGACCGCGAGGAGGCACAATTCTACAGAATTGATCATCCGTCTGCCAGCATCGAGGCCGCCGGCAATTTCAAAGCTGATAATTCCTCCAGGCAGGCTCATCTGCCGTTGGCCCAGCTCATACTGTGGGTGTGAGGTCAGACCGGGATAATACACGCGGGTGATGGACGGGTGCCCTTCGAGGAAACGGGCAATTTTCAGCGCGTTTTCACAGTGACGTTCCATACGAATGCCCAATGTTTTAACGCCGCGTAGGGTTAGCCAGGCGTTGAAAGGGCTCATACAGCCGCCGGTAATATCCTTCAAACCGACAAACCGCGCCTGATCGATAAACTCCTGCTTCCCGACAATAATGCCGCCAATCACATCACCGTGTCCGTTAATGTACTTGGTTACACTGTGGACCACGATGTCTGCGCCCAATTGCAGAGGCTGCTGACAATATGGTGACATAAAGGTGTTATCCACGACCAGCAAAGCGCCCTGCTGGTGGGCAATGCCCGCCACTGTTTCGATATCGACCAATGAGAGCGTCGGGTTGGCGGGCGTTTCTATATACACAACTTTAGTTTCCGGCCGCATCGCGGCGCGGATTTCTTCCGGTTTTGCGGCGTCGACAAAACTCACGTTAATGCCGAACTTCGGCATGCTGTGCGACAGAAATGCGTGAGTACAACCGTAAATTGCGCTGGCAGAAACGATATGGTCACCTTGTTGACACAGCGTCAGCAGAGTCGTGGTGATGGCGGAAATGCCGGATGCTGTTGCCAGCGCGGCTTCACCCTTTTCCAGAACTGCCAGCTTTTTCTCCAGCGCATCGGTGGTGGGGTTACCCAAACGGGTATAAATGTACCCGGACTCTTCGAGCGCAAAGCGGGCGGCACCCTGTTCGGCGCTGTCAAAAACAAACGTTGAAGTCTGGAAGATAGGCGTACTGAGCGCGCCGGTTGAAGGGTCGGGTTGTTGCCCCGCGTGAACGATCTGGGTATTGAATCCGTAAGTACGACAGTCAGACATGATATCTCCTTTAATTCGGAACAGAACAGCTCACATTCAAATAGCAATTGCTGTGCCAGAAAATTAAGATTTAAATATCAATGAATTAGATGATTTTTGTTTCAGGGGAGCGTCAGGAAAGTTGCCAACTGGCAACAATCTTTCCAGCCATATCGGATTTGTAGCGCCGTAATTGCGAGGCTTCACGCAGAGTGGATGGCGCCGGGGTGCCAGGGCGAAAGGGTTACCGTAGAATCAGCGGCAAGCCGGGATATCCCGGTGAGGCGCAATGTTGCGGGGGCTTGATCCCCGGCGGCATAGGTTGCTGGAAAGAGAAAACCCCCGCACGTTGTTCGGTAAAAACCTGGCAACAAAACGGGGGCTAACTTGAACCTGAACAACTCAAGAATAGCCGTGAATAGTTGCCATTGCAACGCAGGCGGCTATATGACGCTCATGCAACTGGGTAGTGCTTTCTGGCACGATCTGGCAGCGCCGATCATCGCTGGTATTATTGCCAGCCTGATTGTGAACTGGCTACGTAACAGTAAGTAATGCTCCTTATGGGTGTCTGGCTGCCGTAATGGCAATATGCGCCCGAACCGGGCCGCAGAGGCAACTTTGCGGCCTTTTTCGCCTTAATTGCAGGTAAATCCCAGCGTCATGTGTCTAACCTGCGGCGATAATGCACACAGGGAAGTTTTCAGATACCGCCTCTCTTAATACCGCTACGATGGGGTATACTCTGACGGCAGTTTTTGTCTATCCGTGGAGAGTCAGTTTGCGTGTCAGTCGCTCGTTAACAATTAAGCAGATGGCGATGGTTGCGGCCGTTGTCATGGTGTTTGTTTTTATTTTTTGCACCGTTTTGTTGTTCCATTTGGTCCAGCAGAACCGCTATAACACGGCTACGCAACTGGAAAGCATCGCTCGCTCCGTCCGTGAACCTCTGTCGGCCGCCATCCTGAAGGGGGATATCCCCGAGGCGGAAATGATTTTAAGCCGTATCCAGCCCGCTGGCGTGGTCAGTCGCGCGGATGTGGTACTGCCCAACCAGTTTCAGGCATTGCGGATGAGCTTTATCCCTGAACGCCCCGTTCCGGTGACGGTGACTCGACTGTTTGAACTGCCGGTGCAGATTTCGCTCCCGGTCTATTCACTTGGGCGCTCCGCCAACCCACAGCCGCTGGCGTATCTGGTGTTACAAGCGGATTCATACCGCATGTACAAATTCGTGACGAGCACGCTTTCAACGTTAGTGACCATTTACTTACTTTTGTCGTTAATCCTGTCGGTCGCCATCTCCTGGTGTATTAACCGCCTGATTGTGCACCCGTTACGCAAAATTGCTCGCGAACTGAACGATATTCCGCAGCAGGAGCTGATCGGCTATCAACTGGCATTACCGCCTATGCATCAGGATGATGAGATTGGGATGCTGGTGCGTAGCTACAACCTGAATCAGCAGCTGGTCCTGCGTCACAGTGAAGAGCAGAACGACAATTCGATGCGCTTTCCGGTCTCTGAACTGCCAAATAAGACGTTCTTAATGGGGCTACTGGAGCAGATTGTTACTGGCCCGCAAACAACTGCGCTGATGATTGTCACCTGCGAAACCTTGCGTGATACCGCCGGTGTATTGACCGAGACCCAGCGGGAAATCCTGCTGTTGACGCTGGTTGAGAAACTGAGATCGGTGCTGGCACCCAGAATGGTGCTTACTCAGGTGAGCGGCTATGACTTCGCGATTATCGCGCACGGTGTGAAGGAACCCTGGCATGCAATTACATTAGGTCAGCAAGTACTCACTATCATGAATGAACGGTTGCCGATTCAGGGTATCCAGCTACGCCCGAGCTGCAATATTGGGGTGGCGATGTACTACGGCGATTTGACGGCGGAACAGCTATACAGCCGCGCGCTATCGGCAGTGCTAACCTCGCGTCGCAAGGGTAAAAACCAGATCCAATTCTTTGATCCGCAGCAAATGGAAGAAGCACAGCAGCGTTTGACCGAAGAGAACGACATTCTGACCGCGCTTGATCACCAGCAATTTGCGTTGTGGATGCAACCGCAGGTAGAGATCGCCAGCGGCAAGATGTTGAGTGCTGAAGCTTTATTGCGGATGCAGCAGGCAGACGGAAGCTGGGAATTACCGGAAGGGTTAATCGACAGGATTGAATCCTGTGGTCTGATGGTGACGGTTGGATATTGGGTGCTGGAGGAGTCTTGTCGCCAGCTTGCGGCCTGGCAGGAACGAGGTCTGATGTTACCGCTGTCGGTGAATCTGTCTGCGCTACAGCTGATGCACCCCAGTATGGTGTCGGATCTGCTGGAGTTGTTAAACCGCTATCGCATTAAGCCTGGGACCTTGATTCTGGAAGTTACCGAAAGCCGGCATATCGATGATCCAAACGCCGCTGTCGCTATCCTGCGTCCGCTGCGCAATGCGGGGGTACGCATTGCGTTGGATGACTTTGGTATGGGGTATGCGGGTCTGCGGCAGTTGCAGCACATGAAGTCACTGCCAGTTGATGTGCTCAAAATCGACAAGATGTTTGTTGAAGGCCTGCCAGAGGATAGCAGTATGATTTCTGCCATTATTCAGCTGGCTCATAGTCTCAATTTGCAAATGATTGCGGAAGGCGTTGAAACCGAAGCGCAACGCGACTGGTTATCACAGGCAGGGGTGGAAGTCGCGCAAGGATTCCTGTTTGCCCGTCCGGTTCCGGCAGATATCTTCGAAGAACACTATTTAGCGAAGGAATCAGCTGATTACAAAAGTTAAAAAAGGTAGCGCTTGTGCGAGCCAGTTCAAAATTTTTAACAAATTTGTATCAATTATGATCCAGGTGCATTTCTGTCATGTTGTGTGGGTGTTACTTTAAGGCCGCAGGTTAAACAAAACCTTACAAGACCTGTGGTTTTTACTTTAAGGACACCCTATGAAAACCTCTATCTTCAAAAGCCTTTACTTTCAGGTCCTGACAGCAATTGCCATTGGTATCCTCCTTGGCCATTACTACCCTGAATTAGGCGCCCAAATGAAACCGCTTGGCGACGCGTTCGTTAAGCTCATTAAGATGGTCATCGCACCTGTTATCTTCTGTACTGTCGTTACCGGCATTGCAGGTATGGAAAGTATGAAAGCCGTCGGCCGCACCGGTGCGGTTGCACTGCTTTATTTTGAAGTGGTTAGTACGATTGCGCTGATCATTGGTCTTATCATCGTCAACGTGGTGCAACCCGGTGCCGGGATGAACGTCGATCCGGCAACGCTGGATGCCAAAGCGGTAGCGATTTACGCCGAGCAGGCAAAAGACCAGGGGATCGTGGGTTTCCTGATGGATATTATCCCGGGTAGCGTCATCGGTGCGTTCGCCAGCGGCAACATCCTGCAGGTATTGTTGTTCGCGGTGATGTTTGGTTTTGCTCTGCACCGTCTGGGCAGCAAAGGCCAGATGATTTTCAACGTAATTGAAAGTTTCTCGCAGGTTATTTTCGGCATTATCAACATGATCATGCGCCTTGCGCCGATCGGTGCTTTCGGTGCCATGGCCTTTACCATCGGTAAGTATGGCGTCGGAACGCTGGTGCAACTGGGTCAGTTGATTATCTGCTTCTACATCACCTGTATCCTGTTCGTGGTCGTGGTGCTGGGCTCGATTGCCCGCGCAACCGGCTTCAGCATCTTTAAGTTCATTCGCTATATCCGTGAAGAACTGCTGATCGTTCTCGGGACCTCTTCTTCCGAGTCAGCGCTGCCGCGTATGCTTGATAAGATGGAAAAGCTGGGCTGCCGGAAGTCCGTCGTTGGTCTGGTTATTCCCACTGGCTACTCGTTTAACCTTGATGGAACATCGATATACCTGACGATGGCGGCGGTGTTTATCGCGCAGGCCACCAATAGCCATATGGATATCTTCCATCAAATAACCCTGTTGGTGGTGCTGCTGCTCTCCTCGAAAGGTGCAGCGGGCGTAACCGGAAGCGGCTTTATCGTGCTGGCAGCGACGATTTCCGCAGTAGGGCATCTGCCGGTAGCGGGTCTGGCGCTCATCCTGGGTATTGACCGCTTTATGTCTGAAGCGCGTGCGCTGACTAACCTGGTCGGTAACGGTGTGGCAACGGTCGTTGTGGCTAAGTGGGTGAAAGAACTGGACCACAAAAAGCTTGATGATGTGCTGAATAATCGTGCGCCGGATGGCAAAACGCACGATTTATCCTCTTAATCTCGTCACTTATGCCCGTAGTCCCTTCCAGGACTGCGGGCGTTTGCGCATAATTACCCCCTGTGCCTGAAACTGTCTGTGCGACGGTTTCGGGATTTTTTCACTTCTTCCGTGACATTTTTATGTTCTTGCGGTCTAACACGAAGTGTTTTTAACGTCATATTCAGAGGGTCCTTCTCAGGGCTGTCTTTTTATTTCCAGGATAGTTGATCAGGGGTTCACATGCAGGGCACAAAAATTCGACTTTTAGCGGGCGGCTTGCTGATGATGGCCTCTGCCGGCTATGTGCAGGCAGATGCGCTCCAGCCTGACCCGGCGTGGCAACAGGGCACGCTGGCGAATGGTCTCCAGTGGCAAGTGTTAGCCACCCCCCAGCGCCCCAGCGACCGTATTGAGGTTCGTCTGCTGGTAAATACCGGTTCACTCACCGAAAGTACGCAACAGAGTGGTTTTAGCCATGCGATCCCGCGTATCGCGCTGACGCAAAGCGGTGGCCTTGATGCCACGCAGGCCCGTTCTCTGTGGCAGCAGGGGTTTGATCCTAAACGCCCCATGCCGCCCGTTATCGTTTCCTATGATTCCACGCTGTATAACCTCAGCCTACCCAATAGCCGTAATGACCTGCTGAAAGAGTCGCTCTCATACCTGGCGAATATTTCCGGCAAGCTGACCATTACGCCAGAAACGGTTAACCATGCGCTGAGCAGCGAAGATATGGTGGCAACATGGCCGACGGATACCAAAGAAGGGTGGTGGCGCTATCGTCTGAAAGGCTCCACTCTGTTAGGGCACGATCCCGCCGATCCGCTGAAAAAGCCGATTGATGCAGCAAAAATTCAGTCGTTCTACCAGAAATGGTATACCCCGGACGCAATGACGCTCATTGTCGTCGGTAACGTTGACGCGCGCAGCGTGGCTGAGCAAATCAATAAAACCTTCGGTGAGTTAAACGGAAAACGTGAAACGCCGGCACCGGTGCCTACGCTCTCTCCACTGCGTGCGGAAGCGGTAAGCATTATGACCGAGGCGGTACGCCAGGATCGCCTTTCCATTATGTGGGACGCGCCGTGGCAACCTATCCGTGAATCCGCCGCGTTGTTACGCTACTGGCGTGCTGATTTAGCCCGTGAAGCGCTGTTCTGGCATATCCAGCAGACGTTATCAAGGAACAACGCGAAAGACATCGGCCTCGGCTTTGACTGTCGGGTGCTGTTCCTGCGTGCACAGTGCGCCATTAACGTTGAATCGCCGAACGATAAGCTGAATGCGAACCTGGGCACGGTGGCTCGCGAACTGGCGAAAGTGCGGGACAAGGGCCTGCCGGAAGAAGAGTTCAATGCGCTGGTGGCGCAAAAAAATCTGGAATTGCAGAAACTGTTTGCTACCTACGGCCGCACTGATACCGATATTTTGATCAGCCAACGTTTGCGCTCGTTGCAAAACCAGGTGGTGGATATCGCGCCAGAACAGTATCAGCGTTTACGGCAGAACTTCCTTAATGGCCTGACCGTTGAGATGCTGAATCAGGATTTGCGTCAGCAGCTATCGCAGGATATGGCTCTCATTCTGCTTCAGCCGAAAGGGGAGCCTGAGTTCAACATGAAGGATCTGCAGGCGACATGGGATAGCATCATGGTGCCAGCGACTACGGCGGCAACGCCGGTTGAAACGGATGAATCTCACCCAGAAGTGACGGATATTCCGGCGGTACAGTAAAGGTATCGTAACGTGTAGGCCGGGCAAGCGAAGCGCCTCCGGCCTACAAGGACAATATGTTACTGCGGCATGGCGTCGCGTGGGATAATCGCCCCGCGATGCTGAATAACTGTGCTTGCCGTCAGGTGGCCGCGTTTAGCGGCTTCTGCGGCATCGCCACCGGTTAAGCGTACTGCCAGATACCCGGCACTGAAGGAGTCTCCTGCCGCCGTGGTATCGATCACTTTCTCTTTCGGTAATTTTACAGCCGGTACATCGATAAGTCCTTCACCCTCGATGGACACCAGGCAAGAGTCTGCGCCGCGCTTCACAACCACTTCCTGTACGCCAGCTGCGTGAGTCCGGGCAATCACGTCCTCTACGGGTTTTTCACCCCACAGCGCGTCTTCATCGTCCAGCGTCAGGAACGCAATATTGGTGCACTCCAGCATCTGCTGATACACCTGCTGAGTTTCTTCTTTGCTGCTCCACAGACGCGGGCGGTAGTTGTTGTCAAAAATGACCTTGCCGCCGTTGGCGCGGCACTCGCGCAGCAGCGACAGCAGTTTGTCACGGCTGGCCGGACTTAAAATTGCCAGGCTGATTCCGCTCAGGTACAGGTAGTCAAATGTCGCCAGTGTTTTGCAAATGGCGTCGGATTGTTCGCTCTCCAGCCAGAATTTCGCCGCCGCTTCATTACGCCAGTAATAGAAGGTGCGCTCGCCAGTACTGTCAGTTTCGATGTAATAGAGACCCGGCAGACGGTTTTCCATACGCTGGGTTAATGACGTATCGACGTTTTCGCCCTGCCAGGATTCCAGCATTTGCTGGCTAAAACTGTCAGTGCCCAGCGCCGTGACGTAATGTACGGAAAGGGCCGCAGAATCGACCTGACGGGCAATATAAACGGATGTATTCAACGTGTCGCCACCGAATCCGCGCTGAACGTCAGCGCCTTTCTGTGACAGCTCAATCATGCATTCGCCAATCACGGCAATCTTCCTGGACATAGTCGTAACCTGCTCTGAAAAAAATTAGCGTTAGTGTGCGCTGTGGGTGTTAAGTGGTCAACTATATTAAAACAACGTTCCATTATTTTTTTGAGCCAGAACGTGTTCTGTGTCGTTTTTGCCGCTGTTTTTATTTTGCGTACTGCTGAACGTAAAGTTCTGCGCCTGAGCGCCGATAACCTTTGACGAGTCCGGTCAGTCACACTCTTATTTACAGGACACCTCAGATGATAAAGCAGGTCACCCAGCAGCTAATTACGCCAGATGCGAGTATCGAATGCTTGCAGGAGCGACGCTATTGGCTGCAGTGCGAGCGTGCTTACACTTATCAGCCCATTTACCAGACCAATGGTCGGCTGATGGCCGTCGAGCTGCTAACCGTCGTGAGCCATCCTGATAACCCTGCTCAACGCATTGCGCCAGACCGTTATTTTGCTGAAGTTGCTGTTCGGCATCGCGTTGAGGTAGTGAAAGAGCAGCTTGAACAACTTGAACTGAAAAGTGATTTTTTCAGAGCCCATGATCTGTTGGCCTCCGTCAATGTCGATGGCCCGACGCTCATTGCGATGCGCCAGGACCCCGAGATCCTGAAAATCATTGAATGCCTGCCCTGGTTACGCTTTGAGTTGGTCGAGCATATCCGCTTACCGAAGGGATCGTCGTTTGCCTCGATGTGCGAGTTCGGCCCGCTCTGGCTGGATGATTTTGGTACCGGGATGGCCAATTTCTCAGCCCTTAGCGAAGTGAGCTACGACTACATCAAAGTGGCGCGGGATCTGTTTGTGATGCTGCGTCAGACGCCGGAAGGCCGTAACCTCTTCACTTTGCTGCTCCAGCTTATGAACCGCTATTGCCGTGGCGTGATTGTCGAAGGTGTTGAAACTCTGGAGGAGTGGCGCGATGTGCAAAACTCACCGGCTTTTGCTGCTCAGGGCTATTTCCTCTCTCGTCCGGTGCCGCTGAGTACCCTTGAAGAGGTGATTCTGGCGCTTTGATGCGGATGTAGCGTGCCTCCTTTTCGCCCTGCTGGACTATCTTTAGGACAGGCAAGGGAGGAAGTCAGGAGGAAAACGTGACGAAAACAAGCAAAATAGCCATATTTGTAGCAGGGGTTTTCTTGTTGCTGATCGTCGTGCTCATCATTGTGATTGCGACATTTGACTGGAACCGGCTCAAACCGACCATCAACCAGAAAGTCTCTACTGAACTCAACCGTCCATTCGCCATACGCGGTGATCTGGGCGTCGTCTGGGAACGCCAGAAGCAGGAAACCGGCTGGCGCAGCTGGGTTCCGTGGCCGCATGTTCATGCTGATGATATTATCCTCGGCAACCCGCCAGATATTCCCGACGTCACAATGGTACATCTCCCCCGCGTTGAAGCGACGCTTGCCCCGTTGGCGCTGCTGACAAAAACCATCTGGTTACCGTGGGTCAAGCTGGTGAAACCCGATGCGCGGCTCATTCGGCTGTCGGAGGAAAACAACAACTGGACCTTTACGCTCGCTGGGGATAAAAACCGCGATCCGAATGCCACTCCCTCTGCCTGGTCATTTCGCCTGGACAACATTCTGTTCGATCAAGGGCGTATCGCTGTGAACGATAAGGTGACGCAATCGGAGCTGGAGATCCTGGTCGATCCATTAGGCAAGCCGCTACCGTTTAGCGAAGTGACAGGCACCAACAGCAAAGAAGGGAGCGCCAGCGTTGAGGATTACGTTTTTGGTCTGAAAGCCCAGGGCCGCTACCACGGTGAACCGCTAACCGGAACGGGGAAAATAGGCGGGATGCTGGCGTTACGCGGCGAAGGTACCCCTTTTCCGCTACAGGCTGACTTTCGCTCGGGCAACACGCGCGTGGTATTTAGCGGCACGATAAATGACCCGATGAATATGGGCGGTGTCGATCTACGGCTTAAATTCTCTGGGGATTCACTCGGGGATTTATACGATTTGACCGGTGTGCTGTTACCGGATACGCCACCGTTTGAAACGGACGGGCGTCTGGTGGCGAAAATCGATCCAGAAAAGTCCTCTCTTTTTGAATACCGTCATTTTAATGGTCGCATTGGCGATAGCGATATTCACGGAACGCTTACCTATACCACCGGCAAGCCGCGCCCGATGCTAAAAGGCGACGTTGAATCACGCCAACTGCGACTGGCGGATTTAGGACCGTTGATTGGCGTTGATTCGGGTAAAGGGGCCGAGCGGGCAAAACAATCTGAACGACGCAAAGGTGAGACCAGCGTGCAACCCGCCGGCAAAGTCTTGCCGTATGACCGTTTTGAAACCGATAAATGGAACGTGATGGATGCCGACGTGCGTTTCAAAGGGCAACGGATTGAGCACGGTAGCCGCTTGCCGGTAAGCGATCTCTCCACCCATATCCTCCTGAAAAATGCTGACCTGCGCTTGCAGCCACTGAAATTTGGCCTCGCGGGGGGCAGCATTGTTTCCAGCATCCATCTGGAAGGTGATAAAAAGCCGATGCGCGGGCAGGCGGATATTCAGGCGCGGCGGCTTAAGCTAAAAGCGTTGATGCCGGATGTAGCGCTGATGCAGAAAACGCTTGGTGAGATGAATGGTGATGCCAGGCTGAGCGGTAGCGGAAATTCAGTGGCTGCGTTGCTGGGTAACAGCAACGGTAATCTGAAGCTGTTGATGAATGATGGATTGGTCAGTCGCAATCTGATGGAGATCGTTGGGCTGAATCTGGGTAACTATATCGTCGGACAAATATTCGGTGATGACGAAGTACGGGTGAACTGCGCGGCGGCGAATCTGGATATTGTTAACGGTGTGGCGCGTCCGCAGATTTTTGCTTTCGACACGGAAAACGCAGTCATTAATGTCACTGGTACGGCAAGCTTTGCGTCGGAGCAACTGGATTTAACCATCGACCCGGAGAGCAAAGGTATTCGTATTATTACCCTGCGTTCGCCGCTGTATGTTCGCGGGACATTTAAGAACCCACAGGCCGGGGTAAAAGCTGGGCCGTTGATTGCGCGCGGTGCGGTGGCTGCCGCGCTGGCAACGCTGGTTACGCCAGCGGCGGCGCTGCTGGCGCTAATTTCTCCGTCGGAAAACGAAACGAATCAGTGCCGGACGATTTTGTCGCAGATGAAGAAGTGATGTCTGGCCGGATGTTTATCCGGCCTGGGTTTCATGCTCAACCCAGGACGGATAAGGCGGTTACGCCGCATCCGGCAAAAGCATCACAACGACTTATGCCGTGTCTCATGGGTTAACAGCAGGGCGACCAGGGTTAACGCCGCCATTGATGCCAGATAGGTTCCTACCGCTGCCAGACCGTAGTTCCCCTGCAGCCATGCGGCAATATAGGGGGCAACAGAGGCGCCGAGAATCGACGAGACGTTATACGAGAATGACGCGCCCGTGTAGCGAACTTCGGTCGGGAACAACTCCGGCAGCAGAGCCCCCATCGGGCCGAATGTCAGCCCCATCAGGCTCAAGCCCAACAACAGGAAGGCAAACACCAGCACCGGGTTACCGGAACCCAGCAACGGCTTAAAGGCAAACAGTGCAAACAGAATAATAAGCGTGGTGATGATGAGCATGCTTTTGCGACGACCAAACGCATCGGCCAGCAGACCTGCCACCGGTACCATCACGCCGAAGCCAATTACCGCCATCATCAGCATCCACAATACGTCATTACGCGGTAAGCCAAGACCCACAGGTGCTGCGGCGGTACTGAACGTCATCGAGTAGACGGTCATGATATAGAACAACGTATAGGTCGCCAGCATGATGAACGTGCCGAGGATGGTCACGCGAACATGCTTTGTCAGCAGAGTGCCCAGCGGGATTTTTACCTGCTTTTTCGCTGCGGCGACTTTGGCAAATACTGGCGATTCGTGGAGCGAAACACGGACGTACAGACCGATAATGACCAGTACGGCAGAGAAGATGAATGGTACGCGCCATCCCCAGCTCATAAATTGCTCATCGGTCAACAGCCAGGAGAGCAACAGGAACGTGCCGTTAGCGAAAAAGAAACCAATAGGCGCACCCAACTGCGGGAATGAACCGTACAGCGCGCGTTTACGCGGTGGTGCGTTTTCCGTCGCCAGCAGTGCAGCACCGCCCCATTCACCTCCCAGTCCTAAACCCTGACCAAAACGCGCCAGCGCCAGCAGCAACGGGGCGAAAATGCCGATGGTTTCATAACCCGGCAGCAGACCGATGACGACCGTTGAAATCCCCATGGTGAGCAGTGAAGCAACCAGCGTGACTTTACGTCCAACACGATCGCCGAAATGGCCGAATACGGCAGAGCCGATCGGGCGGGCCACGAAGGCGATAGCAAAGGTAGCCAGCGACTGTAGCGTTGCCGCCGCGGGGTCGCCCTGCGGGAAGAAGATGTGGGGGAACACGATCACCGCTGCGGTCGCGTAAATATAGAAGTCGAAGAACTCAATGGCAGTGCCGATGAGCGAGGCGACGACAACTTTATTGCGCGAGTTGACCGGGGCGTGTTCCTGTTCGTTATCGAGTGTTGTGGCGGTTGCTTGCATAATATTTTCTTATTTTGGGTCGAACGAAAGGCCATATTACGCACAGCAAAAGAGACATTTCAATCTGTAACAAACGCTGGGCCTGGTCAAAATAAAGTCAAAAAGGGGATAATTTTTAGGCTGGCGTTTTGACTTCTATGAAATGCTTCACTAAATTTAAAACTTAGTTGATAAAACTGGTTTTTGGTTAAATAAAAGTTACGGGTTGGATTTATTCACTAAATCGGTGAGAACAGGCGGCATTATAATTGCCGGGTGGCGCTGTGCTTATCCGGCCTACAAGACTCACCCGTAGGCCGGATAAGACGCGTGCGTCGCCATCCGGCAATTCACCACTCATCCGGCTTTGGCTATTGCGTTTTCCCCGGCATGCGCGGGTCATCTTTGTATTCTGCGGTGGCAATCCAGGCCGCACAGAACAAGGTCAGACGGGCGAAGAAATAGAAAAATGCCATCAGTCCAAGTACAGAGCCAAATGCTGCGCCCGACGGTGATTGCACCAACGATGGTAGCGTATACGTCATAATCATTTTGATCGCTTCAAAGCCCAGCGCGGCGATAAATGTGCCACGAATCAGCGCTCTCTTGCGCGGACGATGGCGCGGCAGACGCCAGAAAATCCAGAAGAACAGCAAATAGTTGGCGAAAATGGAGATCGCCAGGCCAATCAACCGCCATGCGGGTTTCAGCCATTCAATACCGTCGAGATACAGTGCCGAGATGATCATTTGCTGGGCAGAACCGGCAATGGAGGTAATCGATAGCGTAACGATCAGCGCAATCAGCAACCCAATCAATGAGACAAAATCACGCAGGTATTTAACCCATATTTTTTCCTGATCCTGCGGTGTGCGTTCCCAGACGTCCCGCGACTGCGCGCGAATCGCTTCACGCAGGTTTCCCATCCAGTTGATACCAGAGTAGAGGGCGATGCCAAGCCCCACCAGACCCACGGTGGTACGTTGCTGAACGGCAGTATTGATGGTGTTTTTCAGCGTAGAGGCCAGCGTCGGATCGCTAACGTTGAGCAATATTTTGCTGAAGATATCCTGTAATAACGTGGGGTGCGAGGCGAGAATAAAACCGGCCGCCGCAAACGACACCATCAGGATAGGGATCATCGACAGGAACGAGAAATACGTGATGGCTGCGCCAAACTGATTCCCCATTCGGTCATTAAAACGCTCTGCAGCGCGGATCAGGTGGGCGATAACAGGTTGACGTTGAATTTTATCTGCGAAGGTTATGGCTGTTTTCAGCGCCTGGTTCGCTTTGGCGTTTTTTACCGGCGTTGTGGTGGTTTGCTGTTGTTCAGGCGTGGGGTGCTTTGCGTCGTGTTCCTGCGTCATCCGATCGGTAGTCCTTATTTTGTTTACTCATGACATTATAGCCGCTCAGACCCACTTCCCGAAAAATGGGCTAATCCACGTAGTCTTTCATCACAGCGGTCAACCATTCCATGAACAGATGTACCCGGCGGGAAAGGTTACGGCGATGTGGATACAGCAAAGAAACGGGCATGGGTTCGGCCCGATATTGCGGCAACACTTCAACCAGCGTACCGGCGCGAAGGGCTTCACGCACCCCGACGCGTGGTACCTGAATAATACCCAGCCCGGCAAGGCATGCTGCATGATAGGTTTCGGTGCTGTTCACCGTCAGCATGCCGCCGGTTTTTACCCATGCAGTCCCATTGTCTGTAGCCACCTCGAAACCCTGTGCGCGTGTCCCCAAATTCACCGAGTAATGCACCACGGCATGTGAGGCCAAATCCTCCAGGCTTTCCGGATAACCAAAGCGGGCCAGATACTGTGGACTGGCACAGTTAATCTGCGTGAGTTTCCCCAGCGGTCGGGCAATCAACCCCGAATCTTTCAATGTGCCAACGCGAACGACGCAGTCGAAACCCTCGCGAATTAAGTCCACCAAGCGGTCACTGCTGCTAAGTTCAAGCTCCAGCCCCGGATACTGATGCAAAAAGGTGGGCAGGCGGGGCATGACCAGATTTCTCGCCACGCCAACCGGCATATCGACGCGCAGCTTACCGCTGATACTGGCTGGATCGTGATGGAACAACCCATCCAGTTCATCCAGATTACTCAACAGATCTTTTGCGCGCTCGTAATAGATCATGCCGTCCTGCGTCAGCTGAACGCGCCGGGTGGTGCGGTGCAGAAGCTGCGTGCCCAGGTGATTTTCCAGGGCCTGAATTTGGCGCGATACGCTACCTTTAGGAAGTCCAAGGGTGTCTGCCGCACGCGAAAAACTCTCCAGTTCTGCGACGCGGATGAACAACTGCATTGCGTGAATTTTATCCATTCCCATGCCCTATTGTTGTTCTGAATGAAACAGTAATGCGCAATTAGCGATATTTATTGTTCTTCTACCACCTAATAAGCTTTGTCTCAATCATCACAACACCTGAAATGAGGTTTCTTATGACGCAACGTATCGCATTAGTGACCGGTGGCGGTCGCGGGCTCGGTAAAAACGCGGCACTTAAGCTGGCGAACAAAGGAATAGGTATCGTCCTGACATGGAACAGCAATGAAAAAGAGGCGCAACAGGTTGTGGATGAAATTCGGCAATCTGGTGGAAAAGCAGCGGCATTACCGTTAAATGTCGGCGATACTTCAACTTTCCCATCCTTCGTTGAACAGATGAAGCACACCGTAAAGACACAGTGGCAAAGTGAAGGGTTTGATTATTTATTGAACAACGCCGGGATCGGCATTACTGCGCCGTACTCTGCATTCACCGAAGCGCAATTTGACCAACTGCTGAGTATCCAGTTTAAGGGGCCATTTTTCCTGACGCAGAGTCTTCTTCCGCTGATGAACAAGGGGGGAAGGATCCTCAATGTCTCGACCGGTCTGGCGCGTTTTGCCCTACCGGGCTACAGCGCCTATGCCGCCATGAAAGGGGCGATGGAAGTGCTCACCCGCTATCAGGCTAAAGAGTTGGGGGAACGCGGTATTACGGCAAATATTATTGCGCCGGGCGCGATTGAAACTGATTTCGGCGGTGGGAATGTGCGTGATAATGCGCAACTGAATGCGTATATTGCCTCGCAAACGGCGCTGGGACGCGTCGGGCTACCGGATGATATCGGTGATGCCATCGCCGCGTTGCTCAGCGATGAGCTCGCCTGGATGACTGCACAACGTATTGAGGTATCTGGCGGGATGTTCCTGTAACGTGGCAACGTGCTTATTCAATAGGCTGCGGTAGCTGTTGAATGAGCACTTAATGCGATATTGTAGTTTGTAACATATTTATCATTTGTTCAGGATGTCTTATTTTCAGCTAAAAATGTATTCTCTGAAAATTAATATTAATAAGGAGTTATGACCCTCAATAAATGAGGAATGTCTCAGAAATCTATCCTGTTCTGCCCGCTTTGTGTAATCCTTTTTCTTGAGCTGTAACTATTCATAACTCCTGCTTCTTTATTCTTCTGTTATCGGTAGAATGACCCCTGCCAAATGGTGAGTTCTTATTTTTCCTCGTGAATAATACCCTTTCACGTCTCAAAGCCACTATTTTTCAGACGGAGAGTTAATAATGCAGGTAATAATGTTTGACAGGCAGTCAATATTTATTCATGGAATGAATGTAAGTTTGCAGCAACGAATTCCAGGAGTGAATGTTCAGGGTGTCAGTCAGGCAGATGACCTTTGGCAAAAACTGGAAAACACCCCGGATGCGCTCCTCATGCTGGACGGTGATCTCGACGGTGAGTTTTGCTGCAGCTTGCTGCAACAGATTGCACACTCTTTTTCAACGGTGAAGGTGCTGATCTCAGCCACTGATTGCAGTAAGAAATGGCTGCAGGATGTGACGCAATTAAACGTGCTGGCCATTGTGCCACGGGACTCTGATGCAGAAACCTTTACTCTGGCGCTTAACAGCGTTGCGATGGACATGATGTTTCTTCCCAGGGATCACTTAGCGACAAACGATAGCAGCAGGCAAAATATAAAAACATTAAGCGCCCGCCAGCGAGAGATCCTGACCATGCTGGCGGCTGGTGAGTCAAATAAGCAAATTGGTCGGCTGTTAAATATCAGTACCGGAACGGTAAAAGCCCACCTTGAGTCACTTTATCAGCGCCTGGAAGTTAAAAACCGTACTCAGGCGGCAATGATGTTAAATGAATTTCTATAATTGATATTTATTTCACGGTCAGACGCTATCTGGCTGTGAAATATTAATCGGCCACATTTCTGCGTGACAAAAGCGCGTTATCCCAACACTTAGCATCCACGCAATAAAGACTTCTTGTTGAAACGGGTCGTTAAGCTGAGGTTTATTTGTGCGTATTAATGCTTTGCAGATATCCAGATCCGCGAGCAGCAGAGCCTCTGCCTGCGCCATTGAAATGGGGGTAACAAAGGTTTCATCGGGTGTCATTTCATGCCCGTAGCCAATGACCCATACACCATTTTTATCCTGATACTTTTCCAGCGACAGGCCCTGCCATTGCTTGATAAATGCAATACCGGCGGGGGTAAAATGAGCGGCGCAATGCGGCATAATGATTTCTCTTAAAAGAAAAACAGTATAAAGATAATTATCAGCAGACGTAGTTGCCATATGGCCATTTTTGGCCATAAACGCCTTACGACTTAAGGGGTGGCATTCACGTTTTTACCGGCTGAACATCCTGTCATCTCAGGCACTTTTCCCGATATGCTATTGCGTATCACCAGACATAGCCAGTCACTCTCCGTCATTGTGAGGCGGTCGCGCTGTTTTCAACACAGACACGGGTTTATCTCCAGAATAAATTTCAATGATTTTGCCGTTGTCACTGCAAAACACATTTATTTGTTATATGAATGTGTTCTAGTGTGCTGCGGCACTATTCTGCGCAGTACCACGTTTATAAAAAGATAACGTAATACATCGTGAGGCCGCACCTTTCTGGGCTCTTTTAGGGAAGATAATGACCAATAGCGCGTTACAGGCGACATGTGCGCCATTTGAACACTGTTTGGGGATCATCCGTCAGGCGTCGGTGGAAATTTTGCTGCTGTTAGGCGTACATGTGGCAGAGGGCAAAGATCCGCGTTGGTTTCTGGAGCAACTCGATCAGGCCCGACTGAATCTGGGCGGTTGGGTGGCAGTTGCCAGACGCTTGCAGATGAATGATGCGCAACTCAGCCAGTTCACGTTGCGTTTACGCCATCTTCAACAGAGTGTGCCTCAGTATGAAAGCGGTCAGGATGTCAGTGAAAACCAGCTGATTTCCGCGCTGCGTTTTGTGGCCGCACTGGAGCAATTACGCCAGCAACAGCCGCTCCTGAACTATCAAACCGATATCGAAATCGGGGGGCAGGATGCGCAGATGCGGGCGCAGCGTCAGCTTCGCGCAATAGAGTTAACGCTCAAAGCCCTCATCGCTCGGGTATGGCCAGATCAGCATCCGCTAAACAGTTTCCTGAAGCAGCACTTTGGCGCCGAACGCTTGCGTCGCTGGTTAAAGCTGGGCGAAGGGCGTGATGCGCTGGACGGCATGTTGTTTAGCGAACTGGCGTTGATGGTGGTCGATAAGAAGCTATTTGTTCGCCACTTTACGCAGATTTTTAATGATACGTCAGTGTTGATGCTGTTTGTCGAACCGCGCTTAACGCTGCGAATGTTTCTGGATGATTGCCGACTGGCGCGAAACGCTATCATTGCTCAGCAACCGCTGACGTCAGTACAGCTGATGCTGTTAAATTATCAGTACCAACAAATTACGCATTCTGTACAGCGGGCGTTTGAAGAGCGCCGAACGCGTATCAATCCTGCATCGTATCTGGACTCTGATGAGTCGACGGTGCGTCAATTCTGGGAAACGGCAAGGCAAAAAGACGAGCAGGCTGGGGGTGATAAAAAGGAAATTGCCGACAGTATCGATCCTCCTGAAAAGCGAGCGCAGCGCACGGCAGAAGAGCGCGAACAGCTGATTTCCGGCATGCTGTGGGTGGCGGTCGGCGTCATGGTACTGGCAGTCTCGCTGGGCGCTTTCTGGCTATTCAATGCACCCGCACCGCAAGCATCTTCAGGGCAAGCTGTTGAGATAGTACAGGAGGAGCCGCGGCGTGATGCACCTTCCGCGCGAGAATCGGTGACCCGCATGGGCATTACATGGGATACCTTTAATATGCGGGCGGCTATCGATCGCAACGATACCCGCGTCACGTCGCTGTTCCTGCAAGGCGGTATGGACTGGAAGCTGGCGTGGACGGAGCAGGCATTTTCCGCGGGGAACACTGCAGTTCTGAAGCTGCTGCTGCGCTATCCCTCACAGATGGATGAGGCTAAACCCTGCCAGCAGTTTATGAGTACGCTCAGTCATGCCATGTCTAATGGCGCATCGCTGACGTCACTGCATAAAAGCTACCTACACAGTTTCTGCTCGACACCGGAGGTCGTTGCTCGTCAGCAGTATGATGTGGAACAGGCCCAACTGCGTGTGCGTGCAGATCCCAATGCAGAGAACAAGAAATGGCAGAAAATTCACACCGCGCTGTACGATGCCATTAACTAACGGCCCGATGCATTTCGTGGCATCAGGCCGTCAGACATTTACGGTTCACCGTACAAACCGATTAATCGGCGCACCACGCCATTCGTCCAGCCAAATCCGTCCTGCAACGGATATTCCCCACCGCCGCCCTCGCGCGGCGTGCCGTCAGCGATATGGTATTTTTCGATTAGCTTGTGGTGTTCCTGATAAAAAATATTAACCGTTTTCATCCAGTTACGGGCGATCTCATCGCCGAGATGGTCATCGCCATACAGTTTAAATCCCTGAATCGCCATCCACTGCAGTGGTGCCCAACCGTTGGGTTTATCCCACTGCTCGCCGGTTTCATACTCGGTCGCTAAAATGCCGCCTGGCGTGAGTAAGCGACTGCGTACTGCGTTGGCGAGTCGGTCAGCTTGTTCATGGGTCGCCATGCCGACGTACAGCGGAACGATGCTGGCAGCAGAGAAGAGAGCCATTTGCTCACGTCGCCAGTCGTAATCGCGATAGCAGCCATTTTCGTCGTCCCACAAATAGCGGTTCACGGCGGCACGGCGGTCGCTGGCTTTCTGGCGAAACCGCGCTTCGGTATCTCGCTCTCCTTTTAATGCAGAAATGTTCGCAATCGTACTTTCCAGTTTGTAGAGGAACGCGTTCAGGTCAATTGGGATGAACTGGGTGGTGCGGATGCTGGCGAGGCGACCGGCATCGCGCAACCAACGTGATGAGTAATCCCAGCCGGAGGCCGCACCCGCACGCAGATCCCGATAAACCTCATTAGGCGGTCGGCCTGAATGCTTAGCCGTTTCTACGTCTTCAAGCCAGGACTCATCGCGCGGGGTATCACGATCGTCCCAATAGCGGTTGAGCAGAGAACCGTCCGGCATTCTGATCACGTGGCGGTATGCCTGATTAAGCACCAGCGAGTCGGCGCCATCCATCCAGAACGCGTACTCCATTTTGAGATGATCAAGATAACGACGCGCACCGCGTACGCCATCCTCTTCGAACAGTTCGACCATGAGCGCAAAGACCGGTGGCTGGGAGCGGCTCAGATAGTAGGTGCGGTTACCGTTCGGGATGTGACCATAGTTTTCGATCATCCAGGCAAAGTTATCGGCCATACATTTCAGTAAGTCTTCCCGGCCACTCTCCGCAAGACCCAGCATGGTGAAGTAGGAATCCCAATAGTAGGTTTCGCTAAAGCGCCCGCCCGGCACGATGTATGACTGCGGTAGCGCCAGCAGCGAGGACCAGGGAATGTGATCCTGCGGCTCGCGAGTCAGCACTGGCCACAGTTGATCAATATGCTCTTTCAGCGAGCTTTCAGGGTCGGAAACATATTCGCTGGTGGGGGTTTCCGGCAGCCAGAAATGGTTCGCGACAAAGCGTTGCAGGTCAAAGTCCCGGTGTCGTTTGACTTTACGATAACGAATCAAAATATCCAGCGGGTCCATTTTGGGTGCGCAGTCGGGAAAGGTTTTGCTATCAGCAAACAGTTTGGATGACTGGACGTGCTCGAACAGTTCGAGGTAACGATCGGCGGGGGTTAACGCGTCCGAGGCGGGAAGCCCCTCAATCATTTCCGGTTCAGGCTCCGCCTCAATCATGTCATCCAGCTTTAACTCGCACGGATCCATTTCATAAAGTAGATCGACGTCGATCGTCAGTTCTTCTGAAGGGGCGTGGGGTAGTTTCTGGTTGAGCATAATGAGAAAGACCTCCGGTAACGGTTGAAATGCTAAGGCTATTGCCTGATCGTCTGTTAAGCGTAGACATTCGCTTCGGTGCCGGGTGAGTAAAGCGTGCGGTCGATCACGTTTTTATGCTTATCAATAATAAAGAAATAAAACTATCCCAATGATAACAATGAGAAATTTATAATTATTCACAATCTAAAACTAATTCATTTTCAGAACATTCGATTGCAACGAGGTGTGAATAGAACCTGGTAACGGTTCATTCTTATAATAGGCGCAGGCTATTCTATCGATAGTTCCCGCCCATGTAATTGATTGATACTTATCAAAAAAGTAATCCCCCCATTTCCTATGATGGTCAGGTCTGACAAAGACTGTGCATTAATTATTCTAATTTTCTGGGTCACAATAACTCACAACGGTGAGGGTAAAATAATGAAAATCATTACCCGTCTTACCGCGATTGCTATAGCAGGCATCGTGATTTGTTATTTAGGATTATCCGGTTATGTGTGGTATCACGATAATCAACGTAGTAAACAAGCTGATGTTCAGGCTTCTACGCTGGAAGAAAATAATAAAGTATTAGGTTTTTTACGCGAAAAAGGATGCGATTATTGTCATACCCCTTCAGCGGAATTACCTTTCTATTCTTCTTTTCCTGTCGCTAAACAGTTGATGAATTACGATATTCAACTGGGATATAAATCCTTCAATCTTGAAGCCGTGCGTGCGGCACTGGTCGCGGATAAACCCGTTTCGCAAAGCGATCTGAATAAAATTGAATGGGTGATGCAGTACGATACTATGCCGCCAACGCGTTATACCGCGCTGCACTGGGCCGGTAAGGTTAGTGATGCTGAGCGCAAAGAGATTCTTGGCTGGATTGCAAAACAACGCGAGCAGTACTACGCCAGCAGTGATACGGCAGCTCAACATCGCAACGAACCGGTTCAACCGATACCGGAAAGTATCCCGACAGATGCCCGTAAAGTGGCGCTCGGTTTCTCGCTCTATCATGATCCACGGATTTCCGGCGATAGCACGATTTCTTGTGCGCACTGCCATGCTCTGAATGCGGGCGGCGTGGATGGCAGAAAAACGTCAATCGGCGTGGGGGGAGCCGTTGGACCAATTAATGCGCCGACGGTCTTTAACTCGGTGTTTAACGTGGAGCAATTCTGGGATGGGCGTGCGCCGACGTTGCAGGCGCAGGCCGGTGGCCCGCCGTTAAATCCGATTGAAATGGCCTCGAAATCCTGGGATGAAATTATCCAGAAACTGGATAAAGATCCGCTTCTGAAGCAACAATTTATCGCGGTTTATCCGCAGGGATTCAGTGGTGACAATATTACTGACGCGATTGCTGAGTTTGAGAAAACGCTCATTACGCCAAATTCGCCATTTGATAAGTGGTTACGTGGCGATGAAACGGCGTTAACTGCCCAGCAAAAACAGGGCTATCAGTTGTTTAAAGATAATAAGTGCGCGACCTGTCATGGCGGTATTATTTTAGGCGGACGCTCATTTGAGCCCCTGGGGCTGAAAAAGGACTTTAATTTTGGCGAAGTCACCGCGGCAGATATTGGCCGGATGAACGTGACGAATGAATTACGTGACAAGCTGCGTCAGAAAGTACCGGGTCTGCGTAACGTTGCGCTAACTGCACCTTATTTCCATCGTGGCGATGTACCGACGCTCGATGGCGCAGTGAAACTGATGCTGCGTTATCAGGTCGGTAAGGAACTGCCGCAGGAAGATATCGACGATATTGTGGCGTTCCTCGAAAGTCTTAACGGGGTGTATACGCCATATATGCAGGGTAAATAATCATTCCCCCTGTCCAGCCTGGCACGTTTTGCAGGCTGGATAATTTTCCTTTACCTGGCCGTCGGTTATATCTGCTCAGCCACGAATATTTCCCACAATTCTTCTACTGCCCTGGACATCCTGGCCGCAGGTCGAAACAGTCTGATATCAATGGGTACCCACAATCCACTCTGTTGCGGGGCGGCTGCGGAGATTGTCCCGGCCTCAACGTCCGGAGCTGCCAGGCTTTCCGGCAGCCAGGCAATGCCGTCTCCAGCTTTGACCATTGCCAGCAGCGTGGCCGCCAGATCGGCGGTGAAGGCGATGTCCATACCGCGTCGGGCATGATTCACCGGAGACGTGTTTGAGAGGATCCTCCCCAGACCGGATTCTGCAGAGAAGGAGAGAAACGGAAATTTTTTGCCCCCCGTTGCCTGCCAGAGCGGCTGAGGAGAGCCGGGAGCGCATTTTGAGTAAGGCAATAATGTTTCTCGTCCAAGGCGGACGCTGAGATATTTCGTCTGATCAAGGTTGATGTGCATGTGAGGGTGGTAATAGCACAGCAGAAACTGAGCATCCCCTTTTTCAATCATCCGTTCACAGGCGCTGAGCGTATCTGAAAGCAGGCGAAATGAGCCGAAACGGGCGATTTTTTCGTTATTACGCATCAGTGCCGGAAAAAATGAGAACGACAGGGAGTGTGTTGCAGAGAAAATAACATCCGGTCGGGTATTTCCTGCTGCTTCGATGGTTTCATTTCTCAGGGTGTAAAGCGCCCGGATTAGTTCGGGCACCTGAGCGACGAACACTTCCCCTGCACGAGTCAGGCCGACGCCACGGCGGTTGCGTTCAAAAATCGGCGTTCCAAGCCACTCTTCCAGCGAGACAATGCGCCGACTGAATGCGGGCTGCGTCACATATCGGGAAGCGGCTGCCCGGGAGAAATTGAGTGACTGCGCCAGCGCAATGCAGTCTTCAAGCCAGGTGAGTTCCAGGTGATGCCGATTTTGCATTACAGCCAGCCTCTTTGGCATTAGATCAGCAGATGAGCACTGCTTAAGATGGAAAAAGACAGGACGATGGCGTCCTTAAATACTGCCTGCGTGCATTATGCCAATAATAAACCGGCATGAGTTATCACTTTTTACAGGCGCGTAAGTGTGAGCACAACTGACTAAGAACCCGCCGGAGAAAACATGCGTATCCTCGATGTTGTAGAAATAACTAAACCCATCGCTTCCCCTATTCGTAACGCCTATATCGATTTTAGCAAGATGACAACCAGCCTGGTGGCTGTTGTGACTGATGTTGAAATAGCGGGACGCCGGGTTGTGGGATACGGATTTAACTCTAATGGTCGTTATGGTCAGGGGGGATTGATCCGCGAGCGCTTCCGTAACCGCATTCTGGACGCAGACCCGGAAAGCCTGCTGAATGCCAAAGGTGATAACCTGGATCCGCATAAAATCTGGGACGTCATGATGAGTAACGAGAAGCCGGGGGGACATGGCGAACGTTCGGTCGCCGTCGGCACACTGGATATGGCTATTTGGGATGCCGTCGCCAAAATTGCTAACAAGCCGTTGTTCCGCCTGCTGGCTGAGATGAAGGGCGTTGAGGCCAACCCGCGCGTCTTTGTTTACGCGGCGGGCGGTTATTATTATCCGGGTAAAGACCTGAGCGCGTTGCGTCAGGAAATGCGAGGCTACCTGAATCGCGGCTATAACGTGGTTAAAATGAAAATCGGCGGGGCATCGCTTGATGAAGACCGCCGCCGAATTGACGCGGTCCTCGCGGAAATTGGCGATGAAGCACGCCTGGCCGTCGATGCCAATGGTCGCTTTGATCTGGAAACCAGTATTGCCTACGCCAAAATGCTGCGTGAATACCCGTTGTTCTGGTATGAAGAGGCGGGCGACCCGCTGGATTATTCCTTGCAGGCTGCGCTGTCAGAGTTTTACCCAGGCTCAATGGCGACCGGTGAAAACCTCTTTTCTCATCAGGATGCGCGTAACCTGCTGCGTTATGGCGGCATGCGCCCGGATCGCGATTACCTGCAATTTGACTGCGCGCTTTCCTACGGTCTGGTCGAATACCTGCGCACGCTGGATGTCCTTGCGCAGTTTGGCTGGTCACCATCACGCTGCATACCGCATGGCGGCCACCAGATGTCGTTGAACATTGCGGCGGGTCTTGGCCTGGGCGGCAATGAAAGTTACCCGGACCTGTTCCAGCCGTACGGCGGTTTCCCGGATTCTGTGACGGTGGAGGACGGTCATATCGTCATGCCTGAACTGCCGGGCATTGGTTTTGAGGGGAAATCAGACCTGATTAAAGAGATGCGTGCGTTGGCTGAATAGCGCTGGCTGAGATGATGTCACGCCCCTCTGGTTGCCGGAGGGGCGTTGTTTGAGCGTGTAGTGAATCGCGATCGCAATCTTTCTACACGTGTGCGCTTAACGCATAGTGACGAATTCTTCAGCCGCCGTTGGGTGGATCGCTACGGTGTTGTCGAAATCTTTCTTAGTCGCGCCCATTTTCAGCGCCACCGCGAAGCCTTGCAGCATTTCGTCCATACCAAAGCCGATGCCGTGAATACCGACGATCTTCTCTTCTGGTCCAACGCAGACCAGCTTCATGCGGCACGGTTGGCGGTGAGAGGTAACGGCGGTATACATCGCGGTAAACGATGATTTATACACTTTTACCTGATCATCACCGTGCTGTTCGCGCGCCTGCTGCTCGGTTAACCCTACAGTACCAATTGGCGGATGGCTGAAGACCACGGTTGGAATGTTGCTGTAGTCCAGATGCTCGTCCGGCTTGTTGTTAAACAGACGTTCGGACAGGCGACGGCCCGCGGCAACCGCCACTGGCGTCAGTTCAACGGCACCGGTATTATCGCCGACCGCATAAATACCCGGCACGCTGGTGTTCTGGTATTTATCAACGACGATGTAGCCTTTTTCGTTGGTTTTCACACCCGTTGCCGCCAGGTTGAAGTTGTCGGTTGCAGGCTCACGACCAATCGCCCAGATCAGGCAATCTACCGTTTCGCTACGACCATCTTCCAGTTGCAGAGTCAGGCTGCCGTCTGCATTTTTAACCACGGCTTTTGGAATCGCGTGAGTATGCAGGGTCGGGCCTTCAGTGTTCATCACTTCAACCAGGGTTTCGACAATCATCGGGTCAAAGCTACGCAGCGGCGCGTGTTTACGCACAAAGAGATGCGTTTGGGCACCCAGGCCGTTAATGACACCCGCCAGTTCAACGGCGATGTAGCCTGCGCCAACGACCGCCACGCGTTTCGGCAGTGCTGGCAGCTCAAAGAAACCGTCGGAGTCGATGCCGTATTCCACACCCGGAATGTTCGGATGGCTTGGGCGGCCGCCGGTGGCAATTAAAATATGATCGGCAGTGATCGTTTCACCGTTCACTTCGATGGTTTTAGCATCAACGAAGCGGGCAAAGCCTTTAATCACATCGACATTATTTTTGCCCAGCACGTTGTCGTACGAGGTATGGATGCGATCGATATAGGCGGTACGGCTGGCGATCAGTTTGTCCCAGTCGAATTTATTGATGGTGGTATCGAAACCATAATCCGGGCCATACATATGAATAGCTTCGCGGATCTGCGCGGCATGCCACATCACTTTCTTCGGTACGCAACCAACGTTGACGCAGGTGCCGCCCAGCTCTTTGGCTTCAATCAGTGCGCATTTCTGGCCGTACATTGCCGCACGGTTAATGGAGGCAATACCGCCGCTGCCGCCGCCGATAGCGATGTAATCATAGTGCTTGGTCATGACCGCTCCTTCATGTTCATTGTAGGGCGGAGAAGCGTTATGCCATCCGCCAAAATATTCGCGATTGTATACCTGAAATTAAAAGGTTCCACCGATGGCTGCGATTACTCCGGCACGATCCAGCTGACGGAAGTGTGCCCGGTTCCTGCCGGAACCAGTTTGCTGTGTAGCCACGGCAGGACGTTGTTCATCTGCTGTTCCAGCTTCCACGGCGGGTTAATCACAATCATACCGGACGCCGTCATACCGCGCTGATCGCTGTCCGGGCGTACCGCCAGCTCAATTTGCAGGATGCGACGAATGCCGGTGTCTTCCAGATCATGAATCATACGTTTGATTTGCTGACGCAGGACTACCGGATACCACAGTGCATAGGTACCGGTCGCGAAACGTTTGTAACCTTCGCTGATGCCGGTGACGACGGCCTGATAGTCGGATTTAATTTCGTACGGGGGATCGATAAGGATCAATCCGCGACGGGAAACCGGCGGTAATTTTGCTTTTAACTGCTGGTAGCCGTCGGCTTTAGCGACGCGCGCACGTTCGTCTTTCTGGAACTCGGAACGCAGTAGCGGAAAATCGCTCGGGTGCAGTTCTGTCAATTGCAGGCTGTCCTGCTCACGCAATAACTGGCGGGCAATCAGCGGAGAACCCGGGTAGTAGCGCAGCTGACCACTCCGGTTGAAATGCTGCACGACAGAAATATAGGGTTCCAGTTCGGCAGGCAAATCGTCCTGCTGCCAGATACGGGCGATGCCTTCCAGATATTCACCGGTACGTTCGGCATGCTCACTGCTCAGCTGATAACGGCCAGCGCCAGCATGGGTGTCCAGATACAGAAACGGTTTTTCTTTCTCTTTGAGCGATTCAATGATCAGGCTCTGAACGGTGTGTTTAAGGACGTCGGCGTGGTTGCCTGCGTGATAACTGTGGCGATAACTGAGCATGGGTAATGAAATTCCGCTGAAATGACGATTTGCCACAGTTTACAGCAGATCGGCACAGATTACCCGTAGGCCCGGTAAGCGCAGCGCCACCGGGCGTCTTTCCATCACGGTTAGCATTGAAATCCTCTACACTTAACCCCATTCTACAAATAATATGCACAGCGCCGGATACGCGCTTTATTCACTCTTTTCAACAGGACCGCGCTAATGACCAATCCATTGCTGACTCCCTTCGAACTGCCGCCGTTTTCTAAAATTCAGCCTGAGCACGTCGTGCCCGCTGTGACTAAGGCGCTAAATGATTGCCGCGAAAACGTTGAACGCGTGGTTGCGCAGGGCGCGCCGTATACCTGGGAAAATCTCTGCCAGCCATTGGCGGAAGTGGACGATGTCCTGGGGCGTATTTTCTCTCCGGTCAGTCACCTGAATTCGGTGAAAAACAGCCCGGAGCTGCGCGAAGCCTACGAACAAACGCTGCCGCTGCTGTCGGAATACAGCACCTGGGTTGGGCAACATGAGGGGCTGTACAAAGCCTACCGCGATCTGCGCGATGGCGATCATTACGCCACCCTGAATACCGCACAGAAAAAAGCGGTCGATAACGCACTGCGTGATTTTGAGCTGTCTGGCATTGGTTTGCCGAAAGAAAAACAACAGCGCTATGGCGAAATCGCGACCCGTCTGTCTGAACTGGGTAACCTGTACAGCAACAACGTGCTGGATGCGACTATGGGCTGGACCAAACTCGTCACCGACGAATCTGCGCTTGCCGGGATGCCGGAAAGTGCGCTGGCCGCCGCTAAAGCCCAGGCTGAAGCCAAAGAGCAGGAAGGTTATCTGCTGACGCTGGACATCCCGAGCTACCTGCCGGTAATGACCTACTGCGACAACCAGGCTCTGCGTGAAGAGATGTACCGCGCTTATTCCACCCGCGCATCTGACCAGGGGCCAAACGCGGGCAAATGGGATAACAGCCCGATAATGGAAGAGATCCTCGCGTTGCGCCACGAACTGGCTCAACTGCTGGGCTTCGAAAGCTACGCCTTTAAATCTCTCGCCACGAAAATGGCGGAAAACCCGCAGCAGGTGCTTGACTTCCTGACGGATCTGGCGAAACGCGCCCGTCCGCAGGGTGAAAAAGAGCTGGCCCAACTGCGCGCCTTCGCGAAAGCGGAATTTGGCGTTGATGAGCTGCAGCCGTGGGACATAGCGTACTACAGCGAGAAGCAAAAACAGCACCTTTACAGCATCAGCGACGAGCAGTTGCGTCCTTACTTCCCGGAAAACAAAGCGGTTAACGGCCTGTTTGAAGTGGTTAAGCGCATTTACGGCATCACCGCGAAAGAGCGTACTGACGTCGACGTCTGGCATCCGGAAGTTCGCTTCTTTGAACTGTACGATGAAAACAACGAGCTGCGTGGCAGCTTCTATCTGGACCTGTACGCACGTGAACACAAACGCGGCGGGGCGTGGATGGACGACTGCGTCGGCCAGATGCGTAAAACCGACGGTACGTTGCAAAAACCGGTCGCTTATCTGACCTGTAACTTCAACCGTCCGGTGAACGGTAAACCGGCGCTGTTTACCCACGATGAAGTGATCACTCTGTTCCATGAGTTTGGTCACGGCCTGCACCACATGCTGACCCGTGTCGAAACCGCGGGCGTTTCCGGTATCAACGGCGTGCCATGGGATGCGGTCGAACTGCCGAGCCAGTTTATGGAAAACTGGTGTTGGGAGCCGGAAGCGTTGGCGTTTATCTCTGGTCACTTTGAGACTGGTGAACCACTGCCGAAGGAGCTGCTGGATAAAATGCTGGCGGCGAAAAACTACCAGGCGGCGCTGTTTATTCTGCGTCAACTGGAGTTCGGTCTGTTTGATTTCCGTCTGCACGCGGAATTTAACCCGCAGCAAGGGGCTAAAATCCTCGACACGCTGGCGGAAATTAAAAAACAGGTCGCCGTGGTGCCGGGGCCGACCTGGGGCCGCTTCCCGCATGCCTTCAGCCACATTTTTGCTGGTGGCTACGCGGCGGGTTACTACAGCTATCTGTGGGCCGACGTACTGGCGGCGGATGCGTTCTCTCGCTTTGAAGAAGAGGGGATTTTCAATCGCGAAACCGGACAGTCATTCCTGGATAGCATCCTGACTCGTGGGGGTTCTGAGGAGCCAATGACGCTGTTCAAACGCTTCCGTGGCCGCGAGCCACAGCTGGATGCAATGCTGGAGCATTACGGGATTAAAGGCTGATTTACCCGTCATACTTCAAGCTGCCTCTTCGGCAACTGCGCTCACTCACCCTGGTCACGTACTATTTGTACGTTCCCAGGGATTCCTTCACTTGTTGTCTTGAGGCAACTCGAATTATTTAGGGTAAAGCGGAATTGAAAATCTGCTTAATTGATGAAACAGGCGCCGGAGACGGCGCCTTATCTGTTCTTGCCGCCCGCTGGGGGTTAGAACACGATGAAGATAACCTGATGGCGCTGGTGATGACAGCGGAGCATCTGGAACTGCGTAAACGTGATGAACCCAAACTTGGCGGTATCTTCGTTGATTTTGTCGGCGGGGCGATGGCCCATCGGCGTAAGTTTGGCGGTGGACGAGGCGAAGCGGTGGCGAAGGCGGTCGGCATTAAAGGCGATTATCTGCCAGACGTGGTCGATGCTACCGCAGGACTGGGGCGCGATGCGTTTGTGCTGGCCTCGGTAGGCTGCCATGTACGGATGCTGGAACGTAATCCGGTGGTGGCGGCACTGCTCGACGATGGCCTGGCCCGTGGTTATGCAGACCCGGAAATCGGTCCGTGGCTGCAGGAACGTTTACAGCTGATCCACGCGTCGAGCCTGACGGCGTTAACCGATATCACGCCGCGCCCGCAGGTGGTGTATCTCGACCCGATGTTCCCACATAAGCAGAAAAGCGCGCTGGTGAAAAAAGAGATGCGCGTGTTTCAGTCGCTGGTGGGGCCGGACCTGGATGCGGATGGCCTGCTGGAGCCTGCGCGTCAGTTAGCCACCAAACGTGTGGTGGTGAAGCGCCCGGACTACGCGCCGCCGCTGGCGGATATCGCCACGCCGAATGCGGTAGTCACGAAAGGGCATCGGTTTGATATCTACGCCGGGACGGCATAGTTTGTAGATCTGTGCGCTTAACAGCCTGATGCGCTGCGCTTATCAGGCCTACGACAGCGAGGCCGGATAAGGCGTTAGCCGCATCCGGCATGACCCATTAAACAAACGGTGCCAGCGGGTCGGCAATTTCAAATGCTACTGCACGGTCTGCTTTCGGCGGATAAATCAGCTCGCTGACAATCGACACCTTCAGCTTCTTCGCTTCTGCGCGCGTCAGTTTCACCTGCTGGTCCCATCCTTCGCTATACACCGCACCCCAGGCACCGAGATCCAGACAAGTGACGTAGTTTTCCTGACGATATGGCAGTGGTGATACGTTTAACAGGTCCGCCGCGGCGTTATTACCGGCAAATTTACCCAACAAAATAGCGTGCTGACAGGTCATCAGCGCATGGTTGCCTTTGTCGTCGGTGGCGGCATAGGCCACATCGCCAGTGGCGTAGATATCATCGTGACCCACAACCTGCAGATTGGCATTCACATGCAGACGTCCCTGGCGATCGCGCGGAGCGTTAATCTGTGCTGTCAGGCCATTGGCCTGCACGCCGACGGTCCAGATAACCGTCTGAGAGGCAATCACCTGCCCATCTTTCAGCGTGACGCCGGAGGCATCCACGCTTTCTACTTCCGCATTGACCAGCCATTCGACGCCCAGTTCAGCAGAGGCTTCGATAATCACGTCACGTAATTCCTGGCTCCAGCGTCCGCCTGGCTGAGCACCGCGTTCAACTACGACAACTCTGGTCTTAGCATCAGCGCCCAATATTTCGCGCAAACGACCCGGTAATTCCAGTGCCATTTCAATCCCGGTAAAGCCGCCGCCGCAGACCACGACCGTATTGCGAGCCTCACATTCCGGTTGTAACGCCAGATCCTTAATGTGCTGCTCCAGTACGGCGGCGCTTTCGAGTTGGTCGAGGTCAAACGCGTACTCGGCGGCACCGGCGACGGCGTCGCGGTTTACATGACTTCCGCTGGCGAGCACCAGGCGATCGTAGCGGCGCAGATGAATGTCACCGTTGGCATCTTTCCAGCTCACCTCTTTAGAGTCCGGGAGGATTTGCTCGACGTGACCTTGCAGGAAGTTGACGCCGGTAACGTCAAACAGCGGTTGCAGCGGTGCGACCAGCGTATGAACGGCGCTTTCATAAAAACGTGGGCGGACACGCAGCTCTGGCTGTGGGGCAATTACTGTAATATCAATGGCCTGCTGATGTTTATCTGCCAGGCGTGCGGCGCTCAATGCTGCCCACATACCGGCAAAACCGGCGCCCACGATCAGAATTTGTTTGTGCATTGGTTTTATCTCACTGGTGACTACGAATTATTTACTCGGATTTTATTGGTCGTAGTTTTGGATTGCAATGCGATCCTGATCCTTTTTTCTGTATTGCATCGGGGTGCTTTACTATCTGTTTGATAAATATCTATTTATATTTTTATGCTCACGCGGGAACACTCTGTTCTCTGGAATGCCTTAGATGAAAAAGCTACAATAAACTCAGATTCATTTTGGCTGAGATAAAAAATGGCATTTTACAGTTCCGGGGTTGAGTACGGCATCCATAGCCTGATGTGTATGGTCGATAGCAAAGGCGACGCGCGGGATATGAGTGTGCGAGAAATTGCCGAACTGCAAAGTGTACCGTATGACTATCTGGCAAAAATTTTCACCCGTCTGTCGAAAGCAGGTCTGGTGCGCAGTATCGAGGGTAAGGGCGGCGGTTTCCAGTTAGCTAAACCCGCTGAACACATCACGGTGCTGGATGTGGTGAATGCTATTGATGGCGAGAAGCGCATCTTTGAATGTCGTGAAATTCGCCAGCGGCTGGCGGTATTTGAGGAGCATCCACCGGAGTGGGCCTGTGAAGGCATTTGTGGCGTGCGTTCGGTAATGGACATGGCCCAGCAGCGAATGGAAGAAGCGCTCGGCCAGCATACGATTCTGGACTTGGCGCGCAAAATGTATCGCAAAGCGCCTGACACTTTTGTGGTCGAAGTTCAGGAGTGGATAGACGCGCGCAAAGGGTAGTGAATGAAAATACCCGATAGCGCAAGGCGATCGGGCTTGTTGAATGTAGGCCGGATAAGGCGTAAGCCGCATCCGGCACTGAAGATTATTGCTCGGTACTCGGCGTATTAATCATGCGGTTCAGCCATGGCACCATAATCGCCATCACAACCGTTACCGCCAGGGTGACCAGGCCAATCTTACTGAAGACGTTGGTGTAGATAGGCAGCGTCTGGAGTGGATCGGTAATGTTTTCCGGTACAGCTGTAAACGTTGCGACGTAACCCCCCATCAGGAAGGCTGCTGCCTGCGTCAGGAACCACATCCCAAGAATAAAGCCCATCAGGTGTTGTGGCACCAGCGCGGCGACCATTGCCAGCCCCAGGGCGCTAATCAGCAGCTCACCCAGACTCTGGAACAGATACACCAGCACAATGAACCACGGAGACGTCAGCCCTTGCGCATCGGCAAACCACATTCCGGCTGCGGCGGCAGTCAGGAAGCCTAGTGAGCACAGGAACATGCCAAGCGTAAACTTCATCGGCATGGTCAGGTCTTTGCCCTTGTTGCCCAGACGGGTATAAATCACCGCCAGTACCGGGCTGGCAAGCACGACCCAGAACGGGTTCAATGCCTGGAAGCTCACCGGGTTGATGGCGAAGCCGAGAATTTCATGGTGGACGTTATTGATGGCAAAGAAGTTCAGCGACGTTGGCATCTGTGCGTACAGCACGTAGAACACCACCGCTTCCAGCATCAGGATAAAGGCCACGAACATCTTATTGCGTCCGGTTTTATCCAGTTTGAATGCCTGACGGAAGA
Source organism: Citrobacter sp. HN-141 (assembly GCF_033341895.1). NCBI lineage: Bacteria > Pseudomonadati > Pseudomonadota > Gammaproteobacteria > Enterobacterales > Enterobacteriaceae > Citrobacter > Citrobacter sp. HN-141. The sequence continues at coordinate 149,219 of NZ_JAWPBF010000003.1, forward strand.
AGATAATGGTGACGACAATCGACAGTACGATCAGCACCAGGTTGGCAACTTTAACGTTGTGCATCAGCCAGGCGCAGATGAATACCATCACCACCGTACCGGCCAGCACATAGAGCAGGTTACGGAAATTCAGCGGCTTATGATCGGGTTCAGAACCGATATTCTTCACCATTCCACGACAGGCAAAGTAGACCAGCAGCGCAACGATAAGCCCGGCACCGCACAGGTTATAGGTAACGGCGTAACCAAACTTATCGGCAATCACCGGCGCCAGCGACAGTGACAACAGCGAACCGATGTTGATCGACATATAAAACAGGGTAAAAGCACCGTCCAGACGGGCGTCTTTCGGGGGATAGCATTTTGACAGCAGGCTTGCCGGGTTGGCTTTAAACAGCCCGTTACCCACGGCAATGGTACCCAGTGCGACAAAAATCAGGTCGGGCTTGAGCAGTGACATCCCGGTCATGAAGTAACCAAGTGCCAGTACGATAGCACCGAGCACCAGCGTGCGTTTGGTCCCTAAAAGATGGTCGCCGACATAGCCGCCGATGGAGATCAGGCCGTATACCAATGCCGCAAACGCGCCAAAGGTGATAAAAGCCTGTTCCTGAGAAAATCCGAGTTGCTTAACAAAAAATACCGCCAGGATGCCCTGAACGCCGTAATAGCCAAATCGTTCCCATAATTCCACAAAGAAGATCATGAAGAACGGACGAGGTTGCTGCAGCAAGCCCGTAGGTGCAGTAGTATTCATATTCCTTCGCCTTTCAAAGCCATCCCGAAAAGTATGAACGCGTATGCTTAAACGCGCCGAAAAAGTCTTATTTTGTTATAGACTGCGGCGATTAGCCGTAAGGGTAGATTATTATAGAGATAGTTTTCGATCCAATTAGTTGATCACACTAATTATGATTTATTTGTTGGATTGATGTACTAATTGTGTCCGAATGATAAAAACAAAAACGCCCGCACAGGCGGGCGTTTACAGGCTTTACTGTTTGCAGCGGGCCGGGTTATTCCCCGGCAGCAAGCATTTTATGCTTCTTCTTCGTCACGCAGCGGAACAATCAACATGTCGACGTGCACGGTGTTGATCAGTTGACGCGCGGAGGACATCAGTTTGCTCCAGAAATCCTGGTGGTGGCCACAAACGACGAGATCCATGTCGTATTTTTTGATGGCATCGACCAGGACCTGGCCCAGGTCGCCGCTACCGCTCAGGGTTTCGGTGATTGGGTAGCCTGCATTGGTGGACAGCTCGGTTAACGCGTGGTGGGTTTCTTCAGAAATGCGTTTCTGCATGTCGCCCAGATTCACGTCGATTAGCCCGGTGTACAGGTCGGAATAGTTTACGTCAACGTGGATAAGGGAGACTTTCGCATTGTAAGGCCGCGCCATAGAGACCGCTTTTTCAACCAGAACTTTGCTTTCTGGAGAAAGATCAACCGCGATAAGAATGTGTTTATAAGCCATAGTGTTACTCCTTCCATAAGTTGTCGATGACTAGCCTGCTGGCGTTCATTTGCCGCCGCGTCATCCGCGTCCTGCGAACGTTGTGCGCGGGGCTAGCCCAGTCGTAAAAACGTACCTTATAAGGACTATCCTTACATTATAGCGACCGGGATAATCCGTCAATCCGCCTTGCTTGCCAAGTAGTTAAACAAATTTTTTAGTTAATTGCATTGATAGTGCTTAACCTTCTGGCAAAAAAATTAACTGATCTCCTACACTATTTAGAGAGGCGCTCGGATGCGTGACACTAACACGAGCGGTTTCGGTTGTACTCTTCACTGAATGGTTTGGCAGGGTATCGGGGAGCGGTAGTCCCGGAAAGGAGTTCCGTGGGCGGGTCGCCGGGGAGGAGATATGATAAGCACCATTGCGTTATTCTGGGCTTTATGTGTCGTTTGCATTGTTAATATGGCGCGTTATTTTTCTTCGCTACGCGCACTGTTAGTGGTACTTCGTGGTTGCGATCCATTACTTTACCAGTATGTCGATGGGGGCGGCTTTTTTACCTCGCATGGGCAACCTAACAAGCAGATGCGTCTGGTGTGGTATATCTACGCTCAGCGTTACCGTGATCATCATGACGATGAGTTTATTCGCCGCTGTGAGCGGGTTCGCGGTCAGTTCATCCTTACCAGTGCGTTATGTGGGCTGGTGTTAATCAGTATGGTCGCGCTGATTATCTGGCACTGATTTCTACGACAGATATAAAAAAAGCGGGTCAGTTTCCTGACCCGCTTTTTTACTGTGCATGCGCTTAGATTAGCTTCAGGGAGAGCCAGTACAGCACCCCGGAAAGGATAATCGCTGCTGGCAGGGTGAAGACCCAGGCCATCAGAATGCTGGTTACCGTTTTACGCTGCAAACCGCCACCGTCAACAACCATCGTCCCTGCAACAGAAGAGGAGAGAACGTGAGTGGTGGAAACAGGCATACCGGTGTAACTGGCGAGACCGATAGAGACTGCGGCAGTCATCTGTGCCGACATCCCCTGAGCATAGGTCATGCCTTTCTTACCGATTTTCTCACCGATAGTGGTCGCCACGCGACGCCAGCCAATCATCGTACCGCAGCCCAGAGCCAGAGCAACAGCCATGATAATCCAGACGGGGGCGTACTCGATGGTGCTCAGCATGTCGGTTTTCAGTTTCTTCAGCAGACGCTGATCGTCGCTGCTTACGCCAGGCAGTTTCACGACTTTATCGGTCGTATCAGAAATGCACAACATAATGCGACGCAGCTGGCTACGCTGCTCAACGCTTAACTTGTCGTAGGTTTCCAGGTTTGCCAGCATACCTTTCGCACGCTCAAGCGCGTTGATGGTATTTGCCGGGTGGCAATGGAACTCTGCCGGTGTCGTTGTCGCCGTTTCCGCCGGAGACGGAATCAACTGATCAACGCCGGTCGCCTGCTTGAGCAGATCAGGGCGCTGCTGGAAGTAGGTTTCGACGTTATTGATAGCATCACGGGTACGCGTAATTTCGTAACCAGAAGCATTCATATTCACCACGAAGCCTGCAGGCGCTACGCCAATCAGTACCAGCATTACCAGACCAATACCTTTCTGCCCATCGTTAGCGCCATGAGAGAACGCCACACCGATAGCGGAGAGGATCAGCGCGATACGCGTCCAGAACGGCGGCTTTTTCTTACCGTCTTTCTTTTCACGCTCTGCTGGCGTCAGGTGAATACGCGCGCGCTTCTTGGTGCCGTTCCAGTAACGACGCAGCAAGAAGATCAGACCGCCAGCGAACACCAGACCGACAATAGGGGAAATGATCAGCGAACCGAAAATATTGAGTACTTTCGGGATGTTAAGTGCATCCACCACTGAAGTCCCGTTCATCAACGCATTGGTTAAACCAATACCGATGATCGCGCCAATCAGCGTGTGGGAGCTGGATGCAGGCAGACCAAAGTACCAGGTACCGAGGTTCCAGATAATTGCCGCCAGCAGCATGGAGAACACCATGGCGAGGCCATGTGAAGAACCCATGTTGAGCAGCAGATCCGTTGGTAGCATATGCACGATGGCATACGCTACGCTGAGACCACCCAGCAAAACACCAAAGAAGTTGAACAACGCAGCCATGACCACCGCCAATTGCGAACGCATTGCACGGGTATAGATCACGGTTGCGACAGCATTGGCTGTATCGTGGAAGCCGTTAATTGCTTCGTAGAACAGCACAAAAGCCAGAGCAAGCAATAATAAAAGCCCGGTATGTAAATCCAGGCCAGCAAACAAATGTAGCATAGGACGTTACGCCATTTTGAGGACATGAACGCGGCGCATTATCAGTGACTTTGGCGGCGCGGGCAAAGTGAAATATAGAGTTTTTTTGATTTGTCTCCTGCTTTGTTTTACACCACTAAAGAATTATCCTATAGAATTCATATAAATACCTATTATTGATAGTTTGGTGCTGGTGCGACCACTGAGGAATCTTTACAATTCACGCCCGCTTTTTAGAGAGGATCGCAACGTGGAAAGGTTTGATACCGTTATTATAGGCGCTGGCGCAGCGGGTATGTTCTGTGCCGCGCAGGCAGGGCAAGCAGGCAGTCAAGTACTGCTGATTGATAATGGTAAAAAGCCGGGACGTAAGATCCTCATGTCCGGCGGAGGGCGTTGTAACTTTACCAATCTTTATGTGGAACCGGCTGCATATTTGAGTCAAAACCCGCATTTTTGCAAATCGGCGCTGGCTCGCTATACGCAGTGGGACTTTATCGATCTGGTGGGTAAACACGGCATTGCCTGGCACGAAAAAACGCTTGGTCAGCTGTTCTGCGATGATTCGGCCCAACAAATCGTCGATATGCTGGTTGCTGAGTGCGAAAAAGGTAACGTTACGATGCGGTTACGTAGCGAAGTCCTGAGCGTCGCACGAGATGATGACGGCTTCATTCTGGAACTGAACGGGATGACGGTCGGTGCGAAGAAATTGGTGATTGCCTCCGGTGGGCTTTCCATGCCGGGTCTGGGGGCAACGCCGTTTGGTTATAAAATTGCCGAACAGTTTGGACTGAAGGTGTTGCCGACGCGCGCAGGCCTGGTGCCCTTTACGTTGCATAAGCCACTGCTGGAGCAGCTTCAGGTGCTCTCAGGCGTGTCTGTTCCTTCCGTAATCACCGCTGAAGACGGCACCGTATTTCGTGAAAACCTGCTCTTTACGCACCGTGGGCTTTCAGGCCCGGCCGTTTTGCAGATTTCCAGTTTTTGGCAGCCCGGCGAATTTGTCAGCATTAATTTGTTGCCGGATGTTGACCTTGCGAGCTTTCTCGACGAACAACGAAGCGCACATCCCAATCAGAGCTTAAAGAACACCTTAGCGATGCAGTTGCCGAAACGTCTGGTGGAATGCCTGCAGCAATTAGGGCAAATCCCGGATGTAACGCTGAAACAACTTAACGTGCGCGATCAGCAAACGCTGGTGGAGACGCTAACTGAATGGCGGGTGCAGCCGAACGGTACGGAAGGGTATCGCACAGCGGAGGTCACGCTGGGTGGCGTGGATACCAACGAACTGTCTTCGCGCACGATGGAAGCCCGCAAAGTGCCTGGGCTGTACTTTATTGGTGAAGTGATGGATGTCACCGGCTGGTTGGGTGGGTATAACTTCCAGTGGGCGTGGTCGAGCGCCTGGGCATGTGCACAGGATTTGGGGTCTGCATAAGTGAAAGACTCTGTCTGCACACAATAAGAAAAAATATCATCGTGATGTGTGATACATGAACTGACTCTGACGTGCGTTTCTTAACTCCAGGAATGATATGATAAATCAGTTAAAAATCGCACAGATAAGAGAACGGGAGACACATGGTTATTCCTGAGGTAAAACAGGAGCGGCTCTATCAAAAGATAGCCAATCTCATCATTAAGCTCATCAATGATGGTATTTTTCCGCCGGGAAGCTTCTTACCCCCCGAACGTGAGCTGGCGAAGCAACTCGGTGTAAGTCGCGCATCGCTCAGAGAAGCGCTGATTGTGCTGGAGATTTCCGGATGGATCACCATCCAGTCAGGTAATGGTGTGATTGTTGCTGATAAAAAGCATTCCACCAGTGATTATACGATTGAAGAAATCCTCTATTCGCGTGAGTTGGTCGACAGCCATTGTGCGCGTCTTGCTGCTCAGGCCGGGCAAGATGATCTCATTAGCCAGCTTGAAGCACTGCATCTCAGCATGGAAAAGGCCATCAACGAAAACAATGTGCATGGTTTTTATTCCCTCGATAAGCAATTTCATTTAACAGTATCAGAAGCCAGCCAGAACCGCGTGCTGCTTGATATGTCGCGAATGCTGTGGGAACAGCGCGTTAACATCCCGTATGCCGGGCTGGACAAACGTTCCGGCAATCGGGATGTATTAACCAGCATGAATACACAGCATAAAGCGATTGTGGATGCGATCCGCCAGGCTGATGCTGACGGTGCTTACCAAAAATCGCTGGAACATCTGGCCTATGTCAGACAGATCGTGGGTCTTTAATCACACCACGCTATTGGCGTAGAGCGGCTACCGCTGCACGTGCGCCTACGCTGTGCAATTGCTGACAGGCAGCGGTTACGCGTTCGATAAAGTCTGTGTTCTCGCAAAGGTCTCGCCCAAAGATAGTGTCAATGGCTAACAGCGCCCGGACACGTTCTTCTATTGATGGATACTGTTGATAAATAGCCTGATACTGTGCTGACAGCGGATCTATCACCTCAATCGGATGACCTTGTTCATCCACACCGCTGATGTAGCGCATCCAACCGGCGACTCCCAACGTCAGATGGCGAGCGTCTTCGCCTTTTTTCAGATGAAGTCGAATGGGGTCCAGCAAGCGTTGCGGTAATTTCTGGCTGCCATCCATCGCAATTTGCCAGGTTCGGTGCTTCAGTGATGGATTAGTAAAGCGCGCGATCAGCAGCTCTGCATAAGCCGCAAGGTCTGTTCCTTCCGGCATTGACAGCGTCGGCGCTTGTTCATTGAGCATCAAAACCCGCGCTGCATTGCGATACGCCGGGTTGGTCATCGTATCGGCAATCGTTTCATACCCGCCCAGATAACCAAGGTACGCCAGGAAAGAGTGGCTGCCGTTGAGCATGCGTAACTTCATCATCTCAAAAGGCACCACATCTGCTACAAACTGTGCGCCCACGCGATCCCAGTCCGGACGCCCATTGACAAAGTTATCTTCAATCACCCACTGACGGAACGGCTCACAGGCAATGGCACAGGGATCATCCACCCCAAGCTGTTCAGCGATTTGCGCTAACGTCTCTTCTGTTGCTGCCGGAACGATGCGGTCTACCATCGTGCATGGGAACGTTGCCTGTTCGGCAATCCACTCAGCCAGCTGCGGATCGCGCTCGGCGGCTAAACCCAGGACCGCGGTTTTTGCGACGCGGCCATTTTCTCGTACGTTGTCGCAGGACAGCACAGTAAAAGCCTTCAATCCCTGCTGGCGGCGCAGTGCGAGGGCTTCGACGATATAACCCATTGCGGATTTGGGGGACTGTGGGTGAGCAATGTCGTGCTGGATAAACGGATGATTCAGATCCAGCTCGCCGCTTGCGGCATCTGTGCAATATCCTTTTTCGGTGATGGTCAGTGAAACGATGGCCGTTTCTGGACGTGCCATTGCGTGGATAATGGCTTCACAGCCGTCAAACTCAGGATGCAGCGCTTCTTTCATCGCGCCAATGATTTTAAGCTCTGTCGTTTGTGCTCCGCGCTCGGCAACGGTGTACAGCAGATCCTGCGCCTTCAGGTTTTGAATCAGTGTGGCATCGTGTCCGGGCATCAGGTTGACCTCACAGATACCCCAGTCGCTGTCACTGCTTTCCAGCAAATGATGTGTATAGAGTGCCTGATGAGCGCGGTGAAAAGCGCCGCAACCAAGATGTACGATACGCGAAACAAGGCGTGAACGATCCCAGCGCGGGCGTGGGGTGGAAATCTGGGCGGTGGCGAGATTCTTGTCCATGACAAACTCCTGTCATTGATGATCTTCTTTGATAATGCGCTATCAAAGACCGGTCCTGACTGAAAGTGAAAAACCGCATGGCGGGGATACCATGCGGCAATGTGGTTACTGATTGAAGAAGGCGCGTTGGATAGCCAGTTCAACGCCGCGTACTTCAGCCAGGCCTTTAAGGCGACCAATAGCGGAATACCCTGGGTTGGTTTTCTTTTTCAGGTCATCAAGCATTTGATGACCATGGTCTGGTCGCATGGGGATAAGTAAGGCGTTGCCTTCAGCTTTGCGTCGCTGTTCTTCTTCGACTATTGCTTTCACGACGTTGTACATATCAACATCCCCGGAAAGATGCGCCGCCTCATGGAAGGTTTTGGGATTCTCTTCACGTTGTGTGGAACGCAGGTGCGTAAAGTAAATCCGCGGGCCGAACTGTTTGATCATATCCACCAAATCGTTGTCGGCGCGTACGCCGTAAGATCCTGTACACATCGTAAAACCGTTGGCGGTACTGTTTACGGTATCCACCATCCACTGCATATCTTCTACAGTAGAAACGATGCGCGGCAGGCCAAGAATTGGGCGCGGTGGATCGTCCGGATGAACCGCCATACGTACACCCACTTCTTCCGCAACCGGGATAATGGCTTTCAGGAACCCGGCGAAATTTTCCCGTAAGACTGCTTTGTCGATATCTTTATAGGTTGCAAGGTGGCTACGGAATTGATCCAGCGTATAGCCTTCCTCGGCGCCAGGCAGACCGGCAATGATATTTCGCGTCAGCCGAGCTTTGTCCTCTTCGCTCATATCCGCAAAACGCTGGTGAGCCTGGGCAATTTCCTCCGCGCTGTAGTCCGCTTCCGCACCGGGACGCTTGAGGATATGCAGCTCAAAGGCGGCAAACTCAATCTGGTCAAAGCGCAGAGCCTTTGAACCGTCGGGTAGCACATACTCCAGGTCGGTACGGGTCCAGTCCAGAACCGGCATGAAGTTGTAGCACACGGTAAAGATGCCGCATTGGGCGAGATTGCGCAGCGTCTGCTGGTAATTCTTGATCCACAGATCGTACTGGCCCGTGTGGGTCTTGATGTCTTCATGGATCGGCACGCTTTCCACGACCGACCAGACCAGACCCGCTTTTTCCACGATCGCTTTGCGTTTGAGAATTTCTTCTACGGACCAGACTTCACCGTTTGGAATATGGTGCAGTGCAGTGACCACACCCGTTGCACCGGCTTGACGAACATCGGACAACGACACGGGATCGTTCGGGCCATACCAACGCCAGGTTTGTTCCATCGCTTTATCTCCTGGAAAAATTAATGAAAGGTCGCATTGATCTTCAGATAGCGTTCTGGGTATTGATCGAGTTCCTTCACGGCGTCAGGCACATCATCAATATTCACCACCTTGCTGACGACATCCGCAGGATTAATGTTCAGCGTAGCCAGCATCTGTAACGCTTCTTCGAATTCGCCAGCGCTGGTACGTGATCCGCGCAGATCCAACTCTTTAAACGTGATCAGGTTAGTGGGTAACGATGTCTCCTGTTTTGGCCAGCCGGTGAAAGCAATACGACCCGCAAACGAAGCAAGATCCAGCGTTTCGCGAATTGCACTGTTGGCACCAGATGCTTCGACGACAACCTGTGCCATCGTCCCCTGCGTGATATCTTTAATCGCCTCAACAACCTGGGTGTTCGACGGATTGATGACGTAAGGCACGCCCAGCGATTTTGCGTACTGAAGTCGTTCTTCCACGATATCGATCAGGATAGGTGTCGCGCCATAACGTAATGCGCTCAATGCCGCCATCAGACCTATCGCACCGGCTCCAATAATGGCGATATGCTCCCCGGCCGTCAGTTTGGCGCGGTGTAGCGCATGCAGTGCGATCGTCAGTGGTTCAGCCAACGGAGCCATCTCAGTAGCGACGTCATCCGGGATTTTGTGAATCAAATGCGCGGGGTGAGCAACTACCTCCTGCATCGCGCCATCAATATGTACGCCAATGACCTTCAGGTTTTCACAGCAATTTGTTCTCCCCACTGAACAGGGGTAGCAATGACCACAATAAATATAAGGATCAACAATAACGCGGTCACCTTCCTTAATATTTGCTGGCATGCCCTTGCCTTGTTTAATAATAATACCCGTGACTTCATGTCCAATAATACGTGGATAGGTCACCAGGGGGTTAGTACCGCGAAATGCACCTATATCAGAGCCACATATTCCAGCAGCATCAACCTTTATTAATACTTCATTATCTTTCTTTTCCGGGTAATCAACCCAACGGGTTTCAATTTCACCAGGTTTATTGATGTAGACAGCTTTGACTTTCATTTGTTTTTAATCCTTTATTTTTGACAAATACGAATACCAGGCAGCTGGAAACAATCGCAATAGCACCAGCCAGATAGAATGCGTAATCATATTTACCGCTGAACTGAACAATAAATCCGGTGACCAGAGGGCCAATAATTCCGGATATATTTGCCAGCCCATGCATGGCGCCACCGACGCTACCCACTTTATCTTTGTGCACGACGTCCTGAATAACTGCCCAATAAATAGGTCCAGTTAAATACAGCAGGAATAACGAGACTGACATCAATCCAACGGCACTGCCGATAGTGGTAACCGTTCCAGAAACCGCCACACAGATTGCCGCTCCAGCCAGGCAAACACCGAGAATGAGACGGCGAGAAAGCAGGGCGTTGCCCGTTACCCGATAGATAAAGTCAGAGCATACGCCACCCAATACCATGCCGATTGCACCAATCACCCAGGGGATCACCGTTGCAATACTGATTTCTTTAATATCAAGGTGTAGCGAGTGGTTCAGATAGCTTGGGAACCAGGTCAGGAAGAAAAAGAGTATGTAGTTATAGCTGAAGAAGGCCAGCGTCGTTGCCCACACCATCGGCTGCTTCATGTAGTAGCCGAGAGAAGGCATCGCTTTACCGTCATCCGCTAAAATGATGTCATCATGGTTTTCAAAATCGACACGTTCTTCCGGGGTGAGGTGTTTACTTTTTGAGGGTTTATCACTGGCAATGAAATACCAAAGTAATACCCAGGCTAAACCAAACAGGAAAATAATACCGAATGCCGGACGCCAGCCTAATGAAAGAGCCAGCAGACCAACCACCGGACCGGAAATTGCGCCGCCCAACGGCGATCCTGCGCTGAAAATGCCGATGGCAGTGGCCGATTCTTTACGCGAAATCCAGTTATTGATTATTTTATTACCTGCAGCACTGACCGGCCCTTCAGCCATGCCGAATAATACGCGAACAGCCAGCATAGTCCATAAGCCAGTAACCAGACTGGTCATCCCACAAAATACTGACCAGAGTAATGCGGCGACCAGAAATACTGTTTTGGGGCCAAATCGGTCACTGGCCCAGCCACCGATAAAGTTAAACAGTGCATAACCAACAAAGAATGCGCTGAAAATCATACCCATTTCAGCGGCATTAAATCCTAATTCCTTTTCAATGAGTGGAGCGGTGATCGACAATGCTGAACGATCCATATAGTTAAGCATGTAAACTATAAAAAGAAGAAAAACGATAAGCCATCCCATTGTTTTTCTTTTCATGATATATCCTCTTATTGTGGTCTAGCGGCCTGACCACAATATTTAAAACCTATTTTAAGATCACCATTCTTTTGATACGAATGTGATCAACATAACGAAAAATTAGCGCGTTAAATAATCACGATCAAATGCGTGTTGGCATATCTTTATGAATTTTAAGGTTTTTGATGTTAGCGGTGAAATTTAGGATAAAAACGAGCTTCGTATTCAAAACCTATTTTGGGTGGATATTGCAATGGCGTCGTACAGGGAAAACGGCGAGCGTTCAGCGCAAATCAGTCAACCAGCGCAGCGGCCAGGTACAGTCACAGTGGTATCCCACCCGCTGAGAACGAAAAAATGGCTCATAACGACCTCTTTCTGTAATGTTTCATTAACATTTGAGCTACATGTCACAGAATCAACGATGGGGATAAAAGTCGCTTTGACACGCTTTGGGTTACCTTCTAGAGTGGAAAAATACAGATTTTAGATAAGAGACTATCTGTGAAATTAAGATGGTCTCTTATTGCATTTTTTTAGCTAATGGCGACCTTCTTCCGAATATTATGAAGGGGAAAGCCATGTCCGCATGCTCATTCTCGAATCCGATAAAAATCCGTGGTGTTGATGATGTTATTCATTGCATCGACTCACGCGGAAAAATCAATGGCAGAGCCGGTGTTATTTTGTGGTTAGCACTAGGCGGCCTGTTTCTTGACGCTTTTTCAAATTCAGCCCTCAGCGCTGGATTAAACCCAATGACCCGCAATTTAAATCTGAGCGCGACCGAAGTTGCGCTGCTGACCTCATTTTCATCCTGGGTCGCCATATTATTTAACCCGATTGGCGGCTGGATAGCCGATCGCTGGGGTCGTGTGCCACCGCTGATTATTGCCAAAATAATGGCGGTGATTGGTGCTTTGCTGGTGATGTCATCCTCCAGTTTTAGCACGATAATCGTAGGTCGCTTCTTTGTTGGTGTCTCTTACGGGATGGACTTTGCTGTGGCAATGGCCATGCTGGCAGAGTTCACGCCTGTGAAACTCAAAAGCCGTTTAAATACCTGGCAGGGGGTCTGGTATGTTGCCGTTTGTTTAAATTTGGTATTAGCGCTGATGTTTTACTCATGGGACGTAGGTGATGCCATCTGGCGTTATTCCATTGCTGTAACGGCATTATGTGGACTCATCGTTCTGTTTTTCCAGTTCCGTTATTTAGTGGAAAGCCCGGTTTGGCTGGCAAGAAAATCTCGATTGCCTGACGCTATCGTTGCCATGAATAAAATATACGGTGACCAATTTATTCTGGCGCCAAAAGCAGAACAGAAACCCGTTATTGGGCAGGCTGAAAAAGGCGCAAGAAATGTGCTGTTAATATTCCGTGGTGTTTATTTACCACGCACGATTCTGGCTTCGACCGTTCAAATCTGTCAGTCGATCCAATATTTCGGTGTGGGCTGGTATTTGCCGGTTATTAGTGCTGCGATGTTTGGTAAAAACTTTGTTTACGCAACCTTATGTTCACTATTTTTTAACGTTTTCGGCATCGTCGGCGGTTTCTTATCGCCTGCGATTGGCCGCCGTCTGGGGTTACGCCGCTCCTCGGCGATCGGTTTTGCCGTGGCTTTTCTCGTACTGCTTACGCTGGGACTGTTTAGCGACAGTATGTCGCTGTGGGCCTCTTTGCTGGTCCCTGCACTGTTTATTCTTTGTCACTCTGGCGGGCCTGGCGCAAACGGGAAAAGCCTGTCGTCACTCTCTTTTCGCAGTGAACTGCGGGCTGGCGCGAACGGCGTGGTCGGTGCGCTCGGCGCAATCGGTGCGGCGCTTGGGCTGTTTATTTTCCCGGTCTTCCGTGATTTGTATGGCCTGCAAACGACCTTCCTGATCATGTCTGCCGTGCCGCTGTTTGCGAGCATTATCTGTTTTGTTATTCCGTGGGACCCCACCCGCACCACTATTCAGCCGGATAACGAGCCAGGTGCGCCGCAGTTCGAATCACCCCCTTCACCTTATCCAGAGTCGATGGCCCCAGAATCAAACAGGAGTACGAAATGAGTGAATACGAAGATGTCATTCTGGCTATCGATGAAGGTACATCGGGGACCCGTGCGGCAGTTGTTGCACAAAATAGCCAGGTTCACTGCCTGGAATACCAGCCGCTTCAGGTCAGTAGTCTGCGTCATGGTGTGGTGGAACAAGATGCAGATGAGGTCTTGCAGGCCACTATTGAGGTTTGTCGCAAAGCGATAGCTAACGCGCAATGCAACAAGATGCGCATTGTGGCGCTGGCGATTGCGACCCAACGTTCAACGGCAGTGCTGTGGGATGCGCAAACGGGCAAGGCATTAACTCCGGCGATGGTCTGGCAGGATGCGCGTTTCACGGATGAACTGGCCCAGTTAGCCCCTGAATGGGATGCAAAACTGCTGCCGCTGATTGGGCGACCGGTTGGGATACGCTCTCCTTATCTTTGGGCGTCGCACCATCTTGCCAATACGCCTGCGGTGGCGAAGGCGTATCAGGCTGGAACACTGGTCTTTGGTACCGTTGATAGCTGGTTGCTTTGGCATTTGGCGCAGGAGAAAAAAAGTGTCACCACTCCGACAAATGCCACCTCTGCTGGCGCGTATTGCCTCAAAGAGCATCACTATCATTTGCCATGGCTACAGACTCTGGGCTTCCCGGCGTCATTGTTGCCTGAATTACATGATGATGCCGATGACTTCGGCACCACGCGTGAAGATATTCTGGGGATAAGCGTACCGATCCTGGCCTGCGCAGGGGATCAGTTTGCAGGGGCGATTGGGCTGGGGTGTACCGAGCGAGGGCAGGCTTTTTGTATGCATGGCACTGGCAGCTTTGTTGATTTAATGATGGGGCCAACGGTACCAACATTGCAAAAGGGTTGTGAAAGTACGCTCACCATGACGGCGCGCCGCCAAAAAGGGCTTTCGCATTTCTCTGTCGAAACCTTTGTCCCCACTACCGGTTCGGCGCTCAACTGGGTGTGCGAAAAGCTGCATTGGTTTGACTCACCTGAACAAATCAGCGAACTGGCCGCGCAGGCTAGCGACGCGGGTGGCGTAAGTTTTATTCCGGCGCTAACGGGGCTACGCGTACCCCATCTCCAGCCTCATGCCCGAGCGTCCCTGAACGGTATCTCAATCTCGACCACGCGTTCGCAGGTGGCCTACGCGATTCTGGAAGGGATTGCGCATTCGGTCGCGGCCTGTATTCGCGCAAATGAAGCGGCAACCGGTATCCCCACAAAAGAGTTGGTGGTCGGGGGAGGGTTATCAAATAGCGATACGTTATTGCAAATCCAGGCCGATCTTAGCGGTATTCCCGTGCGGCGAATGGCCGAAACGGCGCGGGCAAGCTTAGGTGGCGTTGCGTTTTTGGCCGGTGCCAATGGGCTGCTGTGGGACTCGCTGTCGGATGCCTGCGCCATGCTAAAAACCGCGCGGCTATTTGAGCCGAAAATCAGTCATGACCTTCGCGAACAAAAAATTAACCGCTGGGCGATGCGTATTGCACTCGAAATGGAAGCCGCCGACAGCCTCACCTCAGCTAATCAGGAGCACACTTACTCATGAAGTTTTTCCCTTCGCGAAAGCCCAACAAAACCTGCAGTGAGATGTACGGTGCAGAGCCATTACGTCTCCAGCGCGCTGAACAACTGGATCGGCTGGAAAGCGACACCTACGACATGCTGATTGTCGGTGGTGGCGTAACCGGAGCCTATGCGGCGTTGGATGCCAGCCTGCGTGGCTACCGGGTGGCGCTGATTGAGAAAAGTGACTTTGCCTCAGGCACCTCATCAAAGTCATCGAAAATGGTACACGGCGGTCTGCGCTATATCGAACAAGGAAATCTGGGACTGGTTCGCCACTCTTTACTCGAACGCCAGCGCATGCGGAGAAATGCCCGTCATCTGGTGCAACGGTTACCCTTTTTATTCCCGGTGCTCGATAAAAATGGCGTATTCGACAAGCGGATGTCCGCTGCATTTGAAAGCCTGCTCTGGACCTACGACCTTGCGGGAGGATGGCGGGAAGGCATCCTTCACCAAAAATTGACCCCTGCGGAAGTGCTGTCGCATTGCCCGACGCTCAAAGAAGAACAGCTATCCGGTGGTTTTATGTATTTCGATGCCCGCGTCGACGATGCCCGACTGACGTTGGCATTGGTGCGCACGGCGGCGTTTCATGGCGCGGTGGTGACCAACCACGCGGAAGTCATCGAAACCACGCGCGACCAGCACGGCAAAGTGAATGGAGCCATCGTCTATGCCGATGGCAGAGAAATTCAGGTCAACGCACGGGTTGTCATCATGGCGACGGGCGTCTGGCTACGTGACTGGAATGGGCTGAAAAAAGGTGACGCATCGCCGCTGAATATCCGTCCTGCCAAAGGGGTACATGTTGCTATTCCGTGGATGAAGATCCGCAATGATTGCACGGTGACGATCCCGGTTGCCGGGCGCAGTCGCCGCGCAACGATCACCCGTTGGGGCAACGTTTCCTATTTGGGTACCACCGATGAGGATTATCAGGGCGATCTCAATGATGTTCACTGCAATCGCGCTGAACTGGACTTTCTGCTGGAAGGGGCGAATTCGGCATTGAAAACCGATCTCCGCCCGGAAGACGTGGTGGGAAGTATCGCCGGTTGCCGCCCTCTGGTGGGGACGGTGGGAGGCAAGACCGTTGAGATGAAACGTAATCATGAAATCACGGTTGCGGCAGATGGTCTGATTACGATTGTCGGCGGCAAACTGACGACATCACGTCATATGGCAGAAGAGACCATCGATGCCGCCAGCAAAATACTCGGCCGTAAAAAGGCCTGCTCAACCAAAACCGCCTGGTTACTGGGGGCGGCGGGCTATGACCCGCAGGCGATTCTGGCATCGGGCGGTTTGTCTGCGCACCTGGGGGAGCGCTACGGGACGGAAGCGCATTTTGTCAGTGACCTTATCCAGTCCAATCCCTTACTGGCAAAGCCAATTGTGGAAGGGCTTCCCTATACCGAAGCGGAAGTGGTGTATGCCGTGCGCCATGAACTCGCCAGCACCATTGATGATGTGTTATCGCGCCGAATTCGTGCCCGTCTGATGGCTCGTGATGCGTCAGCGAATGCTGCGGAACGCGTGGGGGAAATTCTGCAACAAGAGCTCAAGCTTCAGCCTGAACAGGTGGCCCGGCAGGTAGCCAGCTATCGGGCGGCAATTAAACATGAAAAATCAACTCTTATGGGGACATCCGAATGATCAGTAAAGAAGCGATTAAACGCGGTTACAACCGTGGAAATTATACGGTAGGTGCACACACGCGCCCAGCATGGGCGACGGATATCAAAAGCAGCGGTGGCGCGAAAGGGATGCAAATTGATCCGGTGGCGATGAGCGAGGCAACGTTTGACCGGCTGCGGGTCATTGCTGATGAGGTGCTGACGTCGGAGTCTGATGTGATTACCTGGACCCGCGACTGGTGGGCCGGATCGATGATTGCGGAAACTCAGGGCGCACCGGCCACGTCAAAAGGGGCGATTGTACGTGTCTCTACGGTAGAACAAATTCAGGATGTGATGCGTCTGGCGAATGCGTTAGCAATCCCGGTCACGGTTTCCGCCGGGCGCAGTAACGTCACTGGCGCCGCATTGCCGTTGCGGGGGGGCATTGTGCTGGATGTTTGCGAACTCAACAAACTTATCGACTTCGATCCACAAAGTCAGATTGTTGACGTTGAAGCCGGCATGTTCGGCGATATTTTTGAACAAACTATCCAAAAAGAGTACGGCATGACGATGGGCCACTGGCCGTCATCGTTTGGTATCAGTACCGTGGGCGGTTGGGTGGCCTGTCGTGGCGCGGGACAGTTGTCGACCCGCTACGGCAAAATTGAAGATATGGTTTATGGGATGGATGTCGTCCTTGCCGATGGCCGCTTAATCACCGTGGGTGGCTATGCGCGTAGCGCAACGGGACCTGATCTACAGCAGATGTTTATTGGTTCTGAAGGCACATTGGGGGTGATTGTCCGTGTGCGTCTGAAACTGCATCGTTTACCTGACTATGGCCGCGCTATTGCCTGGGGATTCTCCAGCTTCGCCAGTGGGCTGGAGGCATGCCGTGAAATTTTACAGCATGGCGCGAACCCCGCAGCGTTGCGCCTGTACGATAACCTGGAAAGCGGCGTGCAGTTTGGTTTACCAGATACCAATGTCCTGTTGATTGCGGATGAGGGGGAGCCTGAGATTGTCGATGCGGTGCTGGCTATCAGCGAACGTGTGTGCCGACGCAGCGGACAACAACTCGACGGCGAGGCTATTTTTGAACGCTGGCTGGACACCCGATATCTGACCGGAAAAAGTGCTGAAGGCTTTAAAAAGAGCCCGGGTCTGGTGGCGGATACGCTGGAAATGGTGGGACGTTGGCGCGATCTTAGCGACGTGTATGATGATGTGGTGGCTGCGATTAATGCCGTACCCGGCACGCTGGCCGGTTCGGCGCATCAGTCTCACGCCTACATCGACGGCGCATGCCTCTATTTCTCATTGCGCGGTGATGTGGCGATTGAGCAACGTGCGGCCTGGTATCGTGCGGCATGGGATGCAGCGAATGCGGTGCTAATTAAGCACAATACCTCCCTTAGCCACCATCATGGTGTTGGTCTCCTGCGTTCGCCCTATATGCAGGCTTCTTTAGGCGAATCGCTTTCCGTTCTGGCGGATATCAAATACGCGCTGGATCCGAAAAACATTCTTAACCCAGGCAAACTGGGGTTAAGCGTCGATCTTCCTTCACACCAGGCAGGTCAATAATGATCAAAAATCTTGGCGTGCTCCTGGCACGCCAGCCCGTCATCATGGCGATTTACGGTATTGAGCAATTGAAAACCGCGCTGTCCAGCAAGGCGGAAGTCTGCATTATTGCCAATATTGACCTGATTAAGCTCCATCCGGTGATAGAACTGCTGTCGAAGGCGGGGAAGTACGTCATCGTGAATATCGACAGCTGCAATGGGCTGTCCCAGGATAAGGGCGGCATTGATTATGTGGCCGAAACGGGATCGATGGGGTTGCTCTCAACGCGTTTGCAAACCGTACAGCGAGAGAAAAAGTGTGGACTGGTGACGATGCAGAAAATCTTTGTCACCGACCGTTCCACCTGGTTACGCAGCCTGAAAGCCGTAGAACAAAGCGAACCCGATTACGTGCAACTGATGCCCGCGCAGATGTTGCCGCTACTCTCACAGGCTGACCGTAATGTGTTGCCGCCGATAGTGGCATCAGGCTTCGTCTGTAACGAGGAACATGCTCAAACGGCGCTGTTACACGGCGCGATAGCCGTTTCGAGCAGTGATAGCGCGTTATGGGATATAGACCTTCGCCGTTAGAACACCGGGAGCCGACTATGGAAAATACACAACTTCTTGTTATTGCACATTACTATTCTCGTCAGGGAATGGGGGACAAGGTCAATGAAGCGCTCAGACTGCTTGCCCAGGCCTCGCGTCAGGAGCCTGAAAACATCTCCTATGAGTTTTTCCGTTCCACGGAAGACGGCGATCGCTTTGTGATTATTGAGACTTATCGTTGCGAACAAGGTCTCGAAATTCATCGGCAAACGGAGCATTTTCAACGTATTGGCGTTGGGATTATCAACCCGTTTCTGGAGCGTAAAGAGGTGAAAAGCTTTCTCACTCATGCCGATGCACCGCGTAGTTAAAAGCTGGCCATTTTTACTACCAGGAGTACATCAATGAACACTGTCATGAAGGATTTTACGTTTTCAACAGTACCGGAAATTATCGTCGAGTGGGCGGGAGCATCACGAGCAGGGGAGATTATTCAGCCGCGATTTAGCGCGCGTCGCGTGTTGTTGGTGACCGACCCCGGACTGGTCAAAGCAGGGATCCTGCCGCCTGTTTTGCATAGCCTGCAAGAGGCAGGGTTTCAGGTGACGGTCTATGATCGGGTCCAACCCGATCCACAGGAACGTCTGGTCCGGGAAGCCTTACAGGTTGCTCGCGATGACCATTGCGACATGGTTATTGGTCTGGGCGGCGGCTCCTCGCTGGATGTCGCGAAGCTGGTGGCCGTGTTAATCAACTCTGAGCAAGATCTGCAGGCGCTTTACGGTATTAGCAAAGTGTCCGGGCAGCGTCTGCCGCTGATTAACATCCCTACCACGGCAGGGACGGGGTCAGAAGTCACTAATATTTCGATTTTGACGACCAATGATGACAGCAAAATGGGGATTGTCGCACCACAGCTATATGGCGATTTGGTGCTGCTGGATGCGCAATTGACGCTTGGACTTCCTCCGGTTCATACGGCGGCGGCCGGCATCGACGCGATGGTTCATGCCATTGAGGCTTATACCGGTAAACATAAGAAGAACCCCATTTCGGATGCGCTGGCACGGGAAGCATTACGCTTAATTAGTCGCCATCTGGTGACGGCCTGCCATGATGGCCACAATCGGGAAGCCAGAGAGAGTGTGTTGTTGGGGGCAATGCTGGCAGGCCAGGCTTTCGCCAACTCTCCCGTGGGGGCGGTGCATGCGTTGGCTTATCCATTGGGGGCTCGCCATCATATTCCACATGGTTTGTCGAATGCGCTGATGCTGATTCCGGTGCTGCAGTTTAATGCGTCAGTCGCTGCGCCATACTATGCCGAGCTGGCGGCTGTCATTGGCGAGGAGGTGTCGGGGAATATAGAGAAAGATGCCGCGATATTTATTGCTGCGATGGTACGCATTATTGCTGAATCTGGTGCACCGAAAAGGCTGCGCGATGTCGATATCCCTGCTGAAACGCTGGCGATATTGGCCCACGATGCCATGCAGCAGACCCGTCTTCTGGATAACAATCCTGTTCCGCTCACGGCAGACGATGCTTTGCGGCTATACCAACACGCGTTTTAAACAGAACACTCGCCAGAAGCTTGTCCGGCGAGCGGATTGCCGGACACTGTTTTGGCCGAGGACAACGCGAGAACAACCGAATAGACATATCGAATCCAGGTGTTAGTATTCAATAGATAGCAGTTATGAGTATGCGTGTTTCATTTCCGGCCAGGAACGCTGATGATGACAACATTACTACCCGATTTCACAGCATTTTCGTCATTCACTTCCTTCGCGGTAAGCGTTGCCTTAACGCCTGTCCGCTCTTTGGCCATCGTTTTTCATTCCTTCTCATCCCGGATGGAATCTCTCACTGGATAGCGGTTCAGTGGGTTTTGTGACACGCATCGTTTGAT
Source organism: Citrobacter sp. HN-141 (assembly GCF_033341895.1). Taxonomy (NCBI): domain Bacteria; kingdom Pseudomonadati; phylum Pseudomonadota; class Gammaproteobacteria; order Enterobacterales; family Enterobacteriaceae; genus Citrobacter; species Citrobacter sp. HN-141. The sequence continues at coordinate 169,560 of NZ_JAWPBF010000003.1, forward strand.
AACAGGGATTACGGCGGGTCGAATATGGATAAGTTTAAGCGTCATCTGATGTGGTGGGGGGCGGGCATCCTGATTGTGGTGGCCGCGATAGCATGGTGGATGCTCCGTCCTGCGGGAATACCGGAAGGGTTTGCAGCCAGCAATGGCCGAATTGAAGCCACCGAAGTGGATATTGCCACCAAGATTGCCGGGCGAATTGACACGATTCTCGTGTCGGAAGGGCAGTTTGTTCGTCAGGGCGAGGTGCTGGCGAAAATGGATACCCGCGTGTTGCAGGAGCAGCGGCTGGAAGCGGTCGCCCAAATCAAAGAAGCCGAAAGCGCGGTGGCGGCGGCGCGAGCGCTGTTAGAGCAGCGGCAAAGTGAAATGCGGGCCGCGCAGTCGGTAGTCAAACAGCGTGAAGCAGAGCTGCAGTCGGTCTCTAAACGCCATGTGCGCTCCCGTTCACTGTCCCAGCGTGGTGCGGTGTCTGAGCAACAACTGGATGACGACCGCGCCGCGGCTGAAAGTGCGCGTGCTGCGCTGGAATCGGCAAAGGCGCAGGTCTCTGCCGCGAAAGCGGCGATTGAAGCCGCCCGCACCAGTATCATCCAGGCGCAAACCCGGGTCGAAGCTGCACAGGCCACCGAACGACGCATTGCGGCAGATATCGATGACAGCGAGCTGAAAGCCCCGCGCGATGGTCGCGTACAGTATCGCGTAGCCGAACCGGGCGAAGTGCTGTCCGCTGGCGGTCGGGTGCTGAATATGGTCGATCTCAGCGATGTCTACATGACATTCTTCTTGCCGACCGAACAGGCTGGCCTGCTGAAGATTGGCGGTGAAGCGCGACTGGTGCTGGATGCCGCGCCGGATCTGCGTATTCCGGCGACCATCAGCTTTGTCGCCAGCGTCGCGCAGTTTACGCCGAAAACAGTTGAAACCAGTGATGAGCGGCTAAAACTGATGTTCCGCGTGAAAGCGCGTATCCCGCCGGAGCTGTTACAGCAGCATCTGGAGTACGTGAAAACCGGTCTGCCGGGCATGGCCTGGGTGCGCCTGGATGAAAGTCGCGCCTGGCCTGATTCCCTGGTGGTGAGGTTGCCGCAATGACGCATCTGGCGCTGGTTCCCGTTCCTCCCGTGGCGCACCTTGACGGCGTGAGTCAGCATTACGGGACAACGGTCGCGCTGAACAATATCACGCTGGATATCCCCGCCCGCTGTATGGTGGGCCTGATTGGCCCGGATGGCGTCGGAAAATCGAGCCTGCTGTCGCTTATTTCCGGTGCGCGGGTGATTGAACAGGGTAACGTGATGGTGCTGGGTAGCGACATGCGCGACCCGAAGCATCGTCGTGATGTCTGCCCGCGTATTGCCTGGATGCCGCAAGGACTGGGCAAAAACCTGTACCACACGCTGTCGGTGTATGAGAACGTCGATTTCTTTGCCCGCCTGTTTGGGCATGACAAAGCGGAGCGTGAGGCGCGGATTACCGAGCTGCTGAATAGCACCGGACTGGCACCGTTTCGCGACCGTCCTGCTGGGAAACTCTCGGGCGGGATGAAACAAAAGCTGGGGCTGTGCTGTGCGTTGATCCACGACCCGGAGCTGTTAATTCTCGATGAACCCACCACCGGGGTAGACCCGCTGTCACGCGCCCAGTTCTGGGATCTGATTAACAGCATTCGCCAGCGGCAGACCAATATGAGCGTGCTGGTCGCCACCGCCTATATGGAAGAAGCCGAGCGCTTTGACTGGCTGGTGGCGATGAACGCGGGTGAGGTATTAGCTACCGGCAGCGCGCAGCAGCTACGCGAAAAAACGAACAGCGCCACGCTGGAACAGGCGTTTATCGCGCTGTTACCGCAAGCGCAGCGTCAGGCGCACAAGCCGGTTGTGATCCCGCCGTATCACGCCGAGCAGGAAGAGGTCGCCATTGAGGCGAAAGATCTGACCATGCGCTTCGGCAAGTTTGTCGCCGTTGACCACGTTAACTTTCGCATTCCCCGCGGGGAGATCTTCGGCTTTCTCGGCTCCAACGGCTGCGGTAAATCCACCACCATGAAGATGCTCACCGGACTGCTGCCCGCAAGCGAAGGTGAGGCGTGGCTGTTTGGGCAAGCGGTTGACCCGAAAAATATCGATACCCGCCGTCGGGTGGGCTATATGTCGCAGGCATTTTCGCTCTACAGCGAACTGACCGTGCGGCAAAACCTTGAGCTTCATGCACGGTTGTTCCATATCCCCGAAGCGGAAATCCCAGGGCGCGTGCAAGAGATGAGCGAACGCTTTTCGCTGACCGATGTTGAAGACGTGCTACCTGGTGCCTTACCGCTGGGGATTCGTCAGCGCCTGTCGCTGGCCGTGGCGGTGATTCATCGCCCGGAAATGTTGATTCTCGACGAACCGACCTCCGGGGTCGATCCGGTGGCGAGGGACATGTTCTGGCAACTGATGGTCGATCTGTCGCGCCAGGATAAAGTCACCATTTTTATCTCTACCCACTTTATGAATGAGGCGGAGCGCTGCGACCGGATGTCGCTGATGCACGCCGGAAAAGTGCTCGCCAGCGGTACGCCGCAGGAGCTGGTGAAACAACGCGGCGCAGCCAACCTGGAAGAGGCGTTTATCTCCTGGCTACAGGAAGCCGCAGGCCCGGCACCGGAAGCTCAGTTACCGCCAGCCAATGTTCCGGTCGTGCATGAAAACAGTCAGCCGCCGCGCCAGGGCTTTAGCCTGCGGCGCTTGTTCAGCTACAGCCGGCGTGAAGCGCTGGAGCTGCGGCGGGACCCGGTGCGTTCAACGCTGGCGCTGATGGGGACGGTGATTCTGATGCTGATTATGGGCTACGGCATCAGCATGGACGTGGAAAATCTGCGTTTCTCCATACTCGACCGTGACCAGACCGTCAGCAGCCAGGCGTGGGCGCTGAATCTGGCGGGATCGCGCTATTTTATCGAGCAACCGCCGCTTACCAGCTATGACGAACTGGACAAGCGAATGCGTGCGGGCGAAGTGGCGGTGGCGATAGAAATTCCACCTAACTTTGGCCGCGATATTGCGCGTGGAACGCCGGTGAAGATTGGCGTCTGGGTTGATGGCGCGATGCCGAGCCGGGCCGAAACGGTAAGGGGTTACGTACAGGCTATGCACCAGACCTGGCTGCAGGATGTGATGGCGCGTCAACCCAATGCCAGTGGTCAGAACGGGTTGATGACCATTGAGACGCGTTATCGCTACAACCCGGATGTGAAGAGCCTGCCGGCGATTGTTCCGGCGGTGATCCCGCTGCTGTTGATGATGATCCCTTCCATGCTCAGCGCGCTCAGCGTGGTGCGCGAAAAAGAGCTGGGATCGATTATCAACCTGTACGTTACCCCCACGACCCGCAGCGAGTTTTTACTCGGCAAACAGTTGCCGTACATCGTGCTGGGGATGCTTAACTTCCTGCTGCTGTGCGCGTTGTCGGTGTTTGTGTTCGGCGTGCCGCATAAGGGGAGCTTTTTAACCCTGACGCTGGCGGCGCTGCTGTACGTCACCATTGCTACCGGACTGGGGCTGTTAATCTCCACGTTTATGAAAAGCCAGATCGCCGCCATTTTTGGTACCGCGATTATCACGCTGATCCCGGCAACGCAGTTTTCCGGGATGATCGATCCGGTGGCTTCGCTGGAAGGGCCGGGCCGATGGATTGGTGAAATCTACCCGACCAGTCATTTTCTGACCATTGCGCGTGGAACGTTCTCGAAAGCGTTGGATCTGATGGATCTGTGGCAGTTGTTTATCCCGCTGGCAATCGCCATTCCGGTGGTGATCGGTCTGAGCGTATTACTGCTGAAAAAACAGGAGGGGTGATGCGCCGATTACGCAATATTTATAATCTTGGTATCAAAGAGTTGCGCAGCCTGCTGGGCGACAAAGCGATGCTGACGCTGATTGTTTTCGCCTTCACGGTATCGGTTTACTCTTCTGCGACGGTGCTGCCCGGGTCGCTGCATCTGGCGCCGATTGCTATCGCGGATATGGACCAGTCGCAGTTGTCGAACCGCATTGTGAACAGCTTTTATCGCCCGTGGTTTTTACCGCCGGAGATGATCACCGCCGATGAAATGGATGCTGGTCTGGATGCCGGACGCTATACCTTTGCTGTGAATATTCCACCTGATTTTCAGCGCGATGTGCTGGCAGGACGACAGCCGGATATTCAGGTTAACGTGGATGCCACGCGAATGAGCCAGGCGTTTACCGGCAACAGCTATATCCAGAATATCATCAGTGGCGAAGTGAACAGCTTTGTGGCGCGTTACCGTGACAACACTGAGCCGCCGGTGGCGCTGGAAATGCGCATGCGCTTTAACCCTAATCTGGAACCTGCCCGTTTTGGCGCGGTGATGGCGATTATCAACAACATTACCATGCTGGCGATTGTGCTCACCGGGTCGGCGCTGATCCGCGAGCGCGAGCACGGGACGATAGAGCACCTGCTGGTGATGCCGGTGACACCGTTTGAAATCATGATGGCAAAAATCTGGTCGATGGGACTGGTGGTGCTGGTCGTTTCCGGGTTGTCGCTGATGTTGATGGTGAAAGGGGTACTCGGCGTGCCGATCGAAGGCTCGATACCGCTATTTATGCTGGGTGTGGCGCTGAGCCTGTTTGCCACTACCTCGATCGGTATCTTTATGGGGACGCTGGCACGGTCGATGCCGCAACTGGGATTGCTGATGATTCTGGTGCTGTTGCCGTTACAGATGCTCTCAGGAGGCTCTACGCCGCGTGAAAGTATGCCGCAGGCCGTGCAGGACATCATGCTAACCATGCCGACCACCCACTTTGTCAGCCTGGCGCAGGCGATTCTTTATCGTGGGGCTGGGTTCAGTATCGTCTGGCCGCAGTTTCTGACGTTGCTGGCGATTGGCAGCGCGTTTTTCCTGATAGCGCTACTACGCTTTCGCAAGACGATTGGCACGATGGCGTAATCATCATTGCCGGGGGCGCTTCGCTTGCCCGGCCTACGTAGGCCGGATAAGGCGCAGCCGCCATCCGGCAACGAAACAGGCAATTACTCTTCTTTCGGCAGGCACTGCAAATGACCATGACGTACGCCGCGCTGGGAAATTACATCATCGGCAAAATGCTGCACATCGCCCATATCGCCTTTCAGCACGGCGATTTCCAGGCAGTCGTCATGGTTGATGTGAACGTGTAGCGTAGCGACCGACAAATCATGGTGATGGTGCTGCGTCGAAACAATGCGGCTGGCCAAATCACGTTTCTCATGTTCATAAACATACGAGAGTACCGCGAAGCCCTGAGTGCCATGCTCCTGGGTCGTTTCCTGCGCCAGCGCACCGCGCAAAATATCGCGAATCGCTTCAGAGCGGTTGTTGTAACCACGGCGCTGGCTCAGGCTATCCAGCGTTTCCAGTAAATCGTCATCGAGAGTAATGGTGACTCGTTGCATCTGCAGTTAACCTTTCATGTCGCGCATCGGCGCACAGGGAATGCGGGAGTTACAGCCTCTGCACGGCGTCGGCTGTCAGGGTAAATGGCGTTGGCGTGCACACGGCCAGACTCAGGCTGTCGAGCTGGCACTGGCTAACGGAGAGCGAGGATGTCAGCGTAGTGCTATCGACGCTGACAATTTGCCAGGCGCTGCCGCCACGCTGCTTAACGATGGCTTCTTTGCGCGTCCAGATGCGCCAGAAAGCCGCCAGTTGGTGGTCCGGATGTTCCGCTTCGATTTCGGCATGTTCTCCAAGACTGAACACCGTATTCGCCAGCGTCTTCCAGTTTTCGCGCGGGCGCACGACTTCAATATCGCAGCCCACTTCCCCTTCGTCGCTAAGCAGCAGAGCAATGTCATCACCGCTGTGGCTAAGATTGAACCACAGCGGCGTGTCGGCCGAAAAGGCCGGTTTTCCTTGCTCGCCGTAGACGATATCAGGCAATGGCGAAAGGGCATGGGAAAGCAGCACGCGGCCCGCCAGCCAGCGTGCGCGGCGAGCACCCTGCGGTGCCAGCTCATAGAGCGCATGAGGCAGTACGCCGGTGCTTAAATCAGAAACTTTCCCTAGAACGATCCGGTACATATCACGGCCAACGTTTGATGATGATAGAAGTATTGATGCCGCCAAACGCAAAGTTATTGCTCTGCAAAAACTCGCAATCAATCTTGCGGGCTTCACCCATAATGTAATCCAGCGCGCCACAATTGGCATCTGGCTGACTCAAATTCAGCGTAGGCGCAAACCAGCCTTCACGCATCATTTGCAGACTCATCCAGGCCTCCAGCGCGCCACAAGCGCCAAGGGTATGCCCAAAATAGCTTTTAAGCGAGGATAGCGGCACATTATCACCATAAATTGCGGCAGTCGCCTGACTTTCTGCAATATCACCACGATCGGTTGCGGTACCGTGCGCTGAAATATAGCCGATATCCCGGGCGCTAATACCGGCCATGCTCAGCGATTTTTCCATGCAAATCTGCATTGTTTCACGCTGTGGCTGGGTGATATGGGCAGCATCGCAGTTAGTGGCAAAGCCGACGATTTCACCGTAAATCGTTGCTCCGCGTGCTTTAGCGTGTTCCAACTCTTCCAGCACCAGCGTACCTGCGCCTTCCCCGATGACCAGGCCATCGCGTTTTTCATCGAATGGGGAGGGGGTAGTTTTCGGTTCGTCGTTGCGCTGGCTGGTGGCGAACAGCGTATCAAATACGGCGGCTTCGGAAGGGCACAGTTCTTCTGCACCGCCAGCAACCATCACCGTTTGATAGCCGTGACGGATGGCTTCCCATGCGTAACCAATGGCCTGGCTACCGGAGGTGCAGGCGCTGGATGTCGGGATGACTCGCCCACGCAGGCCGAAAAACAACCCGGTGTTAACAGCCGTGGTGTGCGGCATCATTTGCACGTAGGTCGTGCCGGTGATGTTATTGGTGTGCTTCTCGGTCAGCATGGTCGCGAACTCACTCACCGGCCCGGTGCTGCCTGTGGAGGAACCGTATGCTATTCCGGTTTCACCGTTGGTCAGTACCCGATCGCCAATCAGTCCGGCCTGTTCTAACGCCAGTTCTGAGGCGCGAGTGGACATCAGCGATACGCGACCCATGGCGCGAATGCGCTTGCGGGTATAGTGTTCCGGCAGCGTGAAGTTGTCGATTGGCGCGCCCAACAGCGTGTGCAGCCCGTCATAAACCTGCCACTCCGGCATTTTGCGTACCGCATTTTCATAGGCCAACAGCCTGGCGGAGACATCCTGCCAGTTTTCCCCAAAGGCGGTGACGCCGCCCATGCCTGTAATCACGACACGACGTGTCATAACATCCCTCCATTGATGGAAATCACCTGGCGAGTGACATAGCCCGCCACATCCGACATTAAATAGCTGGCAAGCCCGGCCACTTCTTCAGCCTGACCTATTCGTTTCATGGGAATCATCGACATTGCCTCTTTCAAGGCGGCTTCTTCCATCTCGATCATCCCGGTATCAATCAGTCCCGGTGCAATGCAGTTTACGGTAATTTTGCGTTTTGCCAGTTCGATGGCCAGCGCTTTGGTGGCGCCAATAATACCGGCTTTTGCTGCACTGTAATTAACCTGACCGCGGTTGCCCATCACGCCGGATACTGAAGACAATGTGATGATACGACCACCCTGGCGTGCGCTAATCATTGGCATCATGCACGGATGAATGACGTTGTAAAAGCTGTCGAGGTTGGTGTGGATCACCGCATCCCAGTCGTTATCGCTGAGCGCAGGGAAGGCGGCATCACGCGTCACACCAGCGTTGCTGACAATGCCGTACCATGCGCCGTTAACCTCAATATCGTGCTCCAGTACTTCACGGCACTGCTCGCGATTGGCAACGTCAAACGTCAACAGACGCCCTGCGCCGCCCGCGGCGAGGATAGCTTCTAGCGTGTCTTGTGCACCTTGCGCATCGCGATGGTAGTGCACGCCGACCACAAAGCCGTCTGCCGCCAGTTGTCTGGCGATGGCGCGACCGATACCTTTGCTGGCACCCGTAACTAAAACTGAACGACTCATGTGGACGCTCCTTGTTGAAATAGCGTGTTAATTTCTTCTGCTGTCGGCTGGAAGGTGTTGACGCGACCGGTTGCCAGCGTCTTGTTGTCTGCCTGAATGACGCATTCAAAGCTACCGAATCGTGCATCCTGCATCAGCAATTTGACATGGATGCTCAGCTTTTTCCCGGCAGGCAGAACACCCGCAGCACAGACTAACTCACGTGCGCCCAGCACCATGCCTAACGCAATACTCGCCTGACCGTGTTGCTGGCGGTGCCAGCCAGACCAGACGCCAATGGTCTGTGCCATTAATTCCAGTGCGAACCAGCCGGGCAGATTGCCATCGGGGTCGAGGAACGGGGCCAGTACGCTGTTTGCCGATACCGTCACGTGGCAGGTGGCGGTTTCGTCCGCCACACTGACGACCTCTTCAAGGAGCAGCATCGGCGCATCATGCGGTAAATAATCGCCCGGTGATAAATAGTGGCTCATGAGATTCTCCCGAGCAGGATGCTGGCATTATTACCGCCGAAGGCGAACGAGTTAGATAAGATTACCGGACGAGTCAGCGGCTGCGGCTGTTCAATGATGCCGCAGGGTGGCAATGTTTCATCGCGCGGTGACTGGCTAAAATCCTGCGGAGGCAGCGGCAGTTCGCGTTGCAGAATCAGCATACCGATCGCGGCTTCGGTGATCCCCGCAGCGCCCAGCGTGTGCCCGGTCAGGTGTTTGGTCGAACTGCATGGAACCGTGTCGCCAAATAGTGTGCTCACCACGTTGGACTCAATCTGATCGTTTAGCGGAGTGGCCGTTCCGTGCAGATTGATATAGCCCACGTGTTCCGGTGTCATTCCTGCGTCGTTAAGCGCCTGGCCTATGGCGCGAATGGCGCCTTCTCCCTGCGGGTGGGGAGCCGAAATATGGTAGGCATCGCTGGATTCACCGACGCCCAGGAGCGCAATGGGCTGTGGCTCGCGGGTTAATACCATCAAGGCGGCGCCTTCACCGATGGTGATCCCATTGCGGTCGCGGCCAAACGGTTGACATCGCGTTGGGGAGAGCGATTCCAGGCTGTGGAAACCGTTGATAGGCATCCGACTTAGCGTATCGGCACCGCCGACAATGGCAATATCCACCAAACCAGATTCGATTAAGCGACGCCCGCTCATGATAGCCCGCGCACTGGACGAGCAGGCGGTTGAGAGCGTAAAGGCCGGGCCATCCAGCGCCAACCAGTGGCTAAGAAAACGCGACGGATCGCCCAGTTCCTGCTGCGGGTAGCGCCAGTCGGTGCTCTCTTTGTCATTGAGCATCAGATCAACGTGAACGTCACCTTCATCCAGACCGGAGGTGCTGGTGCCGAGAACGACAGCAATACGATCGCGGCCAAAGCGGGCGATAGCGTCGTCCACCTGCGGCTGGATTTGCGCCAGTGCGGCCAGCAGTAGCTGGTTATTGCGCGAACGATGAGCGCTAAATTGCTGAGGGATCGCGGGCAGCTCACCGTCAACGCCTGCTAATACGGCGGGTGGGTGTCCCTGCAGCCAGTTCGCGCGCGGACGCATTCCCGGCGCTATGCCACGTGTGAGATTGGCTGCGATTTCATCGGTGTTATTACCCAACGCGTTAATCATGCCAACGGCAGAAATGTAGATCATCTCAGTCACCCAGGTATTGAATGGTGATGTGGTATTTAAAAACGTGCTGCTCAATGCTGATCGGTTCGCGTTTTCCTTTTCGATTCAGATACGTGATTTCCGTGACCAGTTTGCCGCGGGCGTTGCGCAGCTCGCGCTTGTCGCCGATATCGGTGAGCGTCCAGCCCTCAGGCAGCTGCGGCTGCCAGGCGCTAATCGGCCAGTGGCTGAGCATCACGTCGGCGAGCACCTGGCTGGCTGGCGGCAGCTGCGGCACCACGATTGATTGTTCGGCATGCAGCCCTTTTTCATCGTAAGTGACGAGGAACAGGCGGATACCGACAGAAGAGAGGCCTGCCAGGGTGAGTTTTTTATCATCGGCGTTAAGCATCACCAGCAGCGACTGGGTTTTACCGTTAAAACTGCCGGTGAGGAGCTGCTGGGAATTGACCGCCGGAGAGATCCCCGGCGCGGGTAGCGTCACGCGTGCGCCCGGCTCCAGCCACGCCTGTGGTCGGCCTTCTTGTTCGGGCTGTGAGTGGCTGCATCCGGCCAGCATCAGCGTGGCGACCAGCGCAGCGGTGCGCCAGAATATCTGTTTAATCATCTTCTTTTTTTCTCTTTTTTCCCTGGCATCGCCAGCGGTGACAGCAGGAAGGCGGTGAAAATGCCGCTTACCAGCACAATGCCAAAACTGCTGATTGCCTGGGTGGCGCTAAAGACCAGCATGCCGAGCGTCAGGAGCGTGGTCATCATCGCCAGCGTGATAGCCAGTAGCGACGTCAGCGGCGTGCCGCGTGGATTACTGAAAAACAGCGTGTAGTTAATGCCAATTCCCAGTACCAACACCAATGCCAGCAGTGAGAACAAGTTGAGCGCATGACCACTCAGGGCCAGTACCGCCAGACCACAACCTAAAGACAACACGGAGGGGACCAGGCTAATTAAGCCCTTACGCCAGCCAAGTCGAATCACGGCGCCACAGGCAATTACCGCCAGCGCAACGCACAGCAAGCCGGTCAGAATATGGCGATAAAGGGCAAACAGATTGTCAAAGCTGCTCTTACGATCCACCCACGCCACGCCGGAATATTTCGTGCTGAGTGTGTTTAAAGCATCACTGTGTTTCACGCCTTCAACGGGAACCAGCACGCTGCTTTCGCCGTCCGCCAGCGACAGCCACAGCAAGCGCCAGCCTTCACTGGCCGGGCTGGAAAGCCAGGCATCGACGGTGACCGGCATAGCGCTAAGATCGGGTTTCACCGTTGCCAGTCCGGCGCTGTTTAAGGCCTTTGTGACGGCGGGTGCGGCATCTTTTAACAGGGTGAGATCCTGCTGCTGCCGGGTGAGCGAATTTAACGGAATGGTGCGATATCCGCTGAGTAATCCGTCTTTTTTTGCCTCTTCCAGCGCGGGAGTAAAGGCTTCCAGTCGCTCCAGCGTTTGCTGAGCGGATTTGCCGTACACGACAAACCACTTCTGGTCGACGCTTTGCCCGGTCAGGGCGGTAATCGCTTTTTCCTGAGCGAGAATGCCCTGCGGCAGCGCCTGTAACTGGGAGATATCATCGTCTACGCGTAGCGTCGCCATACCTGCCAACGTGAACAATGCCAGCGCCACCGGCAGGCCAACGGATAATGTCTTATTCCGCCGCCAGGCGGCAAGCCAGCGTAGCATGAGTACCATTGCCGGAACCGGGCGCACCGGCAAGCGACGACACAACCATGGGTGCCAGAAAATGACCGTCAGGCACGAGGCACTCAGACCCACCGCCGCGAATACCGCCATCTGGCGAATACCGGGGAAGGGGGCCAGCATCATAATCAGATAAGCCGCCACGGTAGTGAGCAGTGCCAGCAGCAGGGCATTGCGTACTTTGGCAAGGCTTTGCCATGGCGATGTTTCTGCACCGTGCACCATCCGCTCGGTCAAATAGTAGAGCGTATAGTCGGCGGAAATACCGATAATGCTCATGCTCATCACCAGCGTCATCAGATGGAGCTCGCCAAAAACCAGCAGCGTGACGACGGTTCCCGCCAGTGCGCCAATACCAATTGAAATCAGGCACAGCAGCAGCGGACGTAGCGAACGAAACACGGCCACGATGAGCAGGATCACCCCGATCACGGTCGCTATACCGAGGGTCGAGATATCCTGTTTCGCTTGCTGGCTGGCGTAATCGCTGTAGAACAGCGTCCCGCGAGACAGCAGTTGTGCCTGCGGATAGTGGGTTTTGAACTCACCTTCCAGCGTATTCAGCGTGGTGACCAATTGGTGCGTCTGTTGCATATCAAACGATGAGCCGGTCAACTCACCATGTAACAGATACCAGTAGTTGCCTTGCTCGTCCTGCGTGACCAGCCAGCCGTCCATCAGGCGTAAACGCTGCCCATTTTTAGCCATGGCCAACTGCGAGCCGCGCATCAGCATGAGAGGGTCGTTTTGTAGCTCTTTGCCGCTGACGCCGGAGAACGCCGAGTAAAGCTGGGACAGAATCCACTGGGCCTGCGCTTCGCCGCCGTTTTGCAGACGGGCGCGGGTGTCGTTATCTATCAGGCCGTTACGATGTTGCCAGAAGAAAGCCCCCCAGGCCTGCTGGCTGTTGGCATCCATCGGGCCTTTCACCTGGGCCAGCGCGTGCGATTTTTGCAGTAGCGCCAGCCAGTCGCGCGCCGCCGCCGGGTCCGGTTGTTTACCGGGGCTCACCAGCCAGACCAATTGCCGGTCAAGGCGCTGCATAAACCCCTCGTTCAGACTCGGCGGGATGGCCCCCAGCGTCTGTTTTGGCAACATGGCCAGCACGCTGCTGTTAAGCCGGGCCTGAGGTAGCAGCGTCAGCAGGACGCCAAGCAGAATCAGGCAGGCGGCTCCCCATAGTAGCGCGGGGCGTTTACTGGGCGGCAAAGCGTTGGCGTTCGTCATCGGTCAGTTGCGCTGGCGTGAGTTGGTGTTGGGAAAGCGCGATATCGGTACGATCGCCCTGCTTATCATTGAGCTGAATGCTCTCCAGGTAGGTCTTGCCGGCTAAATCAATCGTCGCAAAAATCTTATCCAGCGGGGTGGTGATTGGCGTCAGGCGTAGCGTCCAGCGACCGTCCCCTAAATCTGCAAACTCCACGCGGAAGTTTTGTTCCAGTACCTTACGATCCGCCTGGAATAGCGCCCGTAGCAGATGGTTAAACTGGAACATTTGCGGGTTATTCTCCGCGGTGATGGTCTGCGGAGGTTGACCGTTAATCGCCTGAACCATCCGTTTGTCATCCAGTAGCAACTGCATCGGGAACGGCGCGGTTTGGTCCCATAACAGCCCCTGGTCGCGGGCGATCAACATGTTGCCCTGAGATCGCAGCGGCTGCGGCAGATCCTTTATCGTCCGGGTTTGATCGAAGTGGGCGCGAACCACCGGTTGTTCGGTAAAACGCTGTTGCAGGGCGTCAAGCGTCAGAGCACTGACGAAAGGGCTGACGAGCAGCAGAAGCAATGGCCATAATTTCATGGTGTCACTCCCATCCGTTCAAACAGAATATCGGGGCTGACAAAGCACAGTTCACGGCTTTTTTCGTCGACGGCGACCTGGATGGTGTAGCCTGTTGTGGCGCGTTTCCCTGTTTCAGCATCAAAAATTTCGTAGCCGATACGCAGGCGATTTTCGAACTCTTTAATTTGGGCGCGTACACGGATACGCTGCTCGAAAGTCAGGGCATTGCGATACTTCACGCGAGTGTCGACCACGGGCCACAGATAGCCAGATTCTTTCATCTGCCGATAACCGTAATCGAATTGGTTCAGCAGTGCCTCACGGGCAATCTCGAAATAGCGGAAGTAGTTGCCATGCCACGCTACACCCATCATATCGACGTCGTGAAACGGAATGGTCAGCTCGACTTCAGCCGTAAAGCGGGGATCGTTAAGCACCCTTTACTCCTTGTCTTTGGTGTCCGGCAGTTGCCAGAAATCGAAAAAGTTAAACCAGTCGAGTGGCGACTGAAGTGCATAGTGCTCAAGGCGTTCGGCGTAGCGATCGACGGTATGTTGTAATGCCTGTTGTCGGGTGGCGCGTGGCAAGAGCAGCGGGTCAGCAAACGGTTCGCAGTGGATATGTAGCTTCTCTTGCTGGCGCAGGGCGAAAATCAGATCCACCGGGCAGCGTAAAATAGACGCAAGAATGAACGGGCCCTGTGGGAATGGCGCAACGTGTCCCATAAAGCGGCTCCAGCAGACACGCCATTCGCCGCCACGTTGGGTCGTGACGGCGATGCGATCGCCGACGATGGCTATCCATTCGCCACGATCCAGTTTCTCTTTGAGCAGAATGGCGGTATCCGGGCCGATATCGTTCACCGGAAGCAGTTTTAACCCAGCCTGCGGGGCCATTTCTTCCATAATTTGTTTAAAGCGTTGGGCGTTATCGCTAAATACCAGCGCATTGATTGTTTTACTGCCCTGCAGCTGGGCCAGTGCCCGACAGGCTTCGACATCGCCCAGATGCGAAGCCAGCAGCAGTTTTCCTCGCGGGTCGCTGACATTTAGCGTCTCTTCAGCGCCTGGTGCAAAAACAACATCGCGGCCGATGTGCAGCTCACCGCGCCAGCTGGCAATCTTATCCAGCATCGCGCCGCCAAAACGCAGGAAATGCTGATAACTGGTCAGGTTTGACGGTACTGGCATCCGGCGTGCGATCAGTTGCGCCCGTACGCGGCTAATCCAGCTCTGAGAGGCTTTTCGGGCAGTTGATGCGGTGAGCCAGTAAACGCCGACTACCGGATACAGTAGCAGGGAGAAGGCTTTGCGACCGAGTAAACGCCAGACCAGCAGCATCAGACGCATTCCCCACAGCCCTTTGACTTCCTGCTGCTGCGCCCAGTGTGTTGATGAACGACGAAAAAGCAGGGAGGGGATGCGCGGCAACATGCCAAAAAACAGGCGAGTGTGCATTAATGAAATGCGCAGATTGTCTTTGAGCGCGTCGAAATGGGATAGCCCGTCCTGCGGATAGGTAACTCGCGTTGGGATAAAATAGCTGGTGTTGCCTTGCCAGTAGAGGCGCACCATCACTTCGGTATCAAAATCCATCCGTTTGCCGAGCGTCACGCGCTGTGCCAGTTGCAGTGTAGGTGCCACCGGATACACCCGGAAGCCGCACATACTGTCTTTTAGCTGCAACGAGAGCGTTTCTATCCACACCCAGATGTGGGTTACCCAGCGTCCGTACAGGCGCGAGCGAGGAACAGAATCATCGTAAATCGGTTGCCCGGAAATGAGCGCTGTCGGATGTTCTTTTGCTAATGCAAGCAGCCTGGGAATATCTTCAATGGCATGCTGCCCGTCGGCATCGACCTGCACGGCATGACTGAACCCGGCATCTGCCGCCGCCTGTATTCCGCTAATCACCGCCGCGCCTTTGCCTGCGTTGACCGGCAGGCGAATTAACGTCAGATTGCGGTATTCTGCCGCCAGGCGTGCCAGTTCGTCTTGTGTGGTCTTGTCGCTGCCATCGTCCACCACAATGCAGGGGAGATTGAACGGCTGAAGACGATCCAATACGCCCGACATCATCGCGCCGTGGTTATAGCAGGGGATCAACACGCACGGGGAAAACGTCAGCGGCATAACCGAATCTTCCCGCTGCTGGCGGTATGGCGCGCTTCATCGTCGTGGCGCTGGTAACTAAAAGAGAGCATCTGACGTTCTTCCTGCCAGCTCAGGCTCAGGGTGACGGTGGTTTCAGGCAATAGCGGTGACTGGAACTTCACGTTCTGAATACTGTGAAAACGCCAGCCAGGGACCAGCAACGTGGTGGCGTAATGCATCGCCCAATCCAGCTGTGCAACGCCTGGCAGCAGTGGCTGCACGGCAAAATGTCCGCTGAACCAAAACAGCGAAGGGTCGAGATGTAAAACAATCTCAGCCTGTTGAGGCTGTGCCTGATGGCGCTCGATTTCATGGGGTTTCATGAAATAACTCCTGTAATTGCGCATAGACACGCTTGTTCATGCTGTTGACCGGAATCTCATCAATCACCCGCCAGTAGCGGGGAACGGCGACCGGCTCCAGCCAGGGCAACAGCGAACGTCGCCAGGTCAGTTCTTGCGGTTTTCCTCCGCACGCGAGCCAGCGTTGATGGGCTTTGTCATCCAGTACCAGCAGGACGCCAACGCCCTGGCGCCCCCCGCGTGAGACCGGCAATGCCGCGACGTCACGGATACCGTCCAGCGCCAGCAAGCGTTGCTCCACTTCGCTGAGTGAAATGCGTTTCTCTTCAATTTTGACAACTCGCCCGCGCCTGCCCATCAGGCGAAACTGACCGTTTTCAGTAAATTGCAGAATATCATCCAGCAACAGGCCATCATCAGCGGCAATTAGCGGTGAAAATACGCGAAACGCGTCGTTTTCTGGCTGGAATCTGACGCCGGGAAAAGGCAGCCATGCCACATCATCTTGATGGCGATAACGCCACGCAAGGACTCCGGTTTCAGTGCTGCCGTAGATCTCATCGGGCCAGACATTCAGCCAGTCAGCAGCCTGCGCGACGTCCTGCCAGGGCAGCATACCGCCCGCAGACAGAATCAGTTCGACCGGCGGCGGCGCCAGGTGATGATCGAGGCGTTTCAGAAACGCCGGACTGCTGATAAACGCATACCGATGATCAGAGCTCAACGCCGCCAGTTGTTCGGCATACCACAGCATTGCCGCGTGCAGCGGCAGACCTAAGGCCATCGGCAAAAAGATACGGAACGTCAGGCCATACAGATGTTGCGGTACCACTGACGCGACCACCCGGCAACCTGCCAGACGATCGGCAAAGCGTGTAGCGAGCAATGCCGCTTCGCTATCCAGACGCGCGATCGGTTTGATCACGCGTTTCGGCTGGCCGGTCGAACCGGAAGTGAACAGCTCCACAAAGGCGTCGCTGCGTATTGCCGGAAAGGTGATGTCGTGGGTCACGGATGTCATGGCAGAACTGACCACCCGCAGCGTTCCCTGCCACTCCAGCGCTTTATCGCTCAGTACGCCGTCAAACAGCCTGTGCTGCTCGTTTAACAACGAAACGCGACAATGCCCAGGGATCACCGGCGTTTTGCCAGCATGTAGCGTGGCCAGCAGCGCGACGATAAATAAATAGCTGTTCTCGAAGCACAATGCCCAGCGTTCACCTTCCTGCCGCTGCAGGTACGTTATCAACTGGGCCACATCGTGGCGCAGATGACCCAGCGTCCAGGTATGCTCTTCCTGCCACGCAACAGGAACGTCGTTCGGGCGTGGGTCACAGAGCCATTGAGCAAGTGTGAGGGGCTGCTTCATTGGGTATCTCGTTTTATCACCAGTTGGCGAACTAACCACTCGCCGACCATCAATGTTCCCATCAGCAGATAGGAAACCATACCGTTCCAGGTCGTCCACAGAGTCATATCGCCATTCAGTGCGGTAAAGAGCGCAACGCTGCCGTTGATGATGAAAAAGGCGCACCAGATTTGCGTCACACGGCGAGTGTAGCGTACTCCTGCCTCGGGCAGATTTGGGTCGCGCAGCCGCGCCAGGCGTTCAACAATGGGCATTGCGGACCACAGAGAGCCACCAAATACCGACAGCATGACGCCGTTTACCACTATCGGGTAAAACAGCAGCAACTGATGCGTCTTGAGCAGATAACTGGCAATGCACAAGGTGATACCCGCGACCGCCACGACCTGTGTCACGACGCGCAACGGCCCCGCCTGTCGCCGGGTCTGGCGAAAGCGTAAAAAAAGGAGTAGCGCCATCAACGGTAGCAACCAGTGCAGACTGTTATGCGCAAGGCCAAACCAGATCAAAAACGGCCAGGCCAACAACAGTAGGCCTGTTAGCAGTTGTACGACTGGCAGCGAGCGAGTGCCCGACACGGTGAATTACGCTTCTTTGAGAAGGCGTTCTACCGCGTCGACGACATCTTGTACGGTGCGTACTGCTTTGAACTCTTCCGGCTTGATTTTCTTACCGGTTTTCTTTTGCAGATGCACGATCATGTCGACGGCGTCGATGCTGTCGAGCTCCAGATCTTCGTACAGGCGCGCCTCAGGCTTAATGTCCTGCGGGTCGACTTCAAACAGCTTGACCAGCAGTGAGGAGACTTCTTCGTAAATGGCTTTTTGTTCGGTCATAACGGACTATCCTCAGGCACGTTGCGCGTGAATGAACGATGCCAGCGTGGCGACGGAGAAGAAGTGCTGACGCATTTCTTCGCTCTCTGCTGAGAGGACCACGCCATACTCGTTTTTCACCGCCAGCCCCAGCTCCAGGGCGTCGATTGAGTCCAGACCTAATCCATCGCCAAAGAGTGCCGCTTCGGTATCAATATCGTCAGCTGTCAGTTCGTCGAGATTCAATGTCGTTATAATGAGATTTTTGATTTCAAGATAAAGCGCTTGCATCATTAATTCCTGAAAGAGGTAAAGTACCTGGTTGTAATTGAAGCAAAAGATGCCGGTTTAACTGCCTTGCGGCCAGCGCCGGTTCTTGTGAATTTGCGTCGTAAAATTGGTCGATCTTAACCCGTTCGTGTACTGAAATGGTGAACATGGGCTTTATCGATGGAACGTCGTACCATTTGCTTTCTTTATCCAGCATCTGTTCGCTGCAGTTAATGGTGACGATGCGTAAATCGCTGCTGCAGCGTACGGCGATATTCGCCGCACCACGCTGTAACGTCATTTCCTCTCCGGGGCGTGTACGGGTTCCCTCGGGGAAAATTAAAATGGTATCGCCTTGTTCCAGACGTTGCTGGCACGCGGGTAACAGCGCATCAGCCTGACTGTTAATCAGATAATCTGCTGCCCGGACCACACCGCCGAGAAACGGGTTTTTTAGTAATGCGCTTTTCACCAGACAGTCGGTTTCTGGCATGACCGAGGCCAGTAGCACGTAGTCGATGAGCGTCGGATGATTGGCGACGACCAGGCACCCTTGTTCGTTGCGTAAAACGTCTCGACCTGCAATCTGGTAATCCAGCACGCCAAGGCGCTTCGCCACCGTTAAAAAGAGGCGAAAACTGGCGGCAATGCTGCGCCTGGCGATACGCCGACGTCGGGCTTTATCCCATACTGCGATGAGCAATACGTTAAACCAGACGGTAGAAAGGAGCAGTCCGCCGAGGCCAAACAGGGCAAAGCAAAAACCGGTCATCACCAGTCGCCATACCCAATTAAGCCGCAGGAAAATCGTGTTCATCCCTGACTCCACTGCCACTGTACGCGCTCGCCTGGCAGGGTAAACGCCGCGGTATCTTGCAAATAATGTTGTAAAAACAACAGGCTTTGTGGCAATGGCGTCTCACCTTGCGCGCGGTGTGGACGGGTTTCGCATTGCCAGCGATCACCGGACTCAATAACCAGTGCGACGGCAAACGGCCATGTCGGCATATCAGGCGGTAACTGTGGATGATAAAACTCGGGCAGAAAACCGTCAAAATCGACCATCAATACGCGCTGATATCCCGCCTGCAACAGCCCGATGACTTCGCACAGCCCCTGCTGGAACGTATCCCTGCCTGCAGAAAGCGAGGAGGAGACAATCGGTTTTTTCGCGGCGATGGTCAGGTTTCCCACCGCAGAATTATGCACAGAGAGGGCAAAATCGGTTGGTGAGAGAGCCTGCTCAGTCGCCAGGGCGTGCAGGATCCTGTAGTTACGCTCCAGTTCACCATGGCGGCTGGTGTACAACACGGCATCGATATTATGACGGCGTAGCATCGCCAGCCCGCAATCAACGGCCAGTTTGCTACCGGAGCTGAGGCGGCGAGCCGTCATCATCGGTAACTCGCTGAGTTTAGCCAATGGCGCGGTGGGATCGATGGCGTGCGAAAACCGTGACCATTCATGCCACTGTTCTGTTTCGCTTAATCCTGGCGCCTTGGCCTGCCAGTCGATAATGTTGAAAGCAAATTTCATCAACGCGTATCCGCGGTAAATCGGTTGTTCCGATTGTTTCTTATTTTTTCTTCTGACATATCAATAAAGTATGCCCAACACCTAAGTTGTCGTGGCGTTCATCTACCTGAAAACCTGCCTGATTCAGATAGTGATAAAACTTCTCTACGCTGTAGAATCGGCTGTTGCCATTCGCCATACAGGTAAAATAAAGCGAAGATGCATTCAGGCTAAATGAGGCCGCTTCAAATTTTTGGGCATCCCAAAACAGTTCCATAATGCACAGCTTCGCGCCCGGTTTCATCACCCGAGCAATGTTGCTCAGTATGGCGATAATTTGTTCCGGGGAAAAACAGTCCAGAAATTGGCTCATCCACCAGATATCTGCCTCTGCGGGTAAAGGCGAGTCGCTAAGCATATCCACAGCATGGAAATTTATGCGATGGGATAATCCCGCATTTTCGATATTTTCGCGGGCAAGTGCAATTTGTTGCGGCAAATCTAATAGAGTGACTGCAATATTGTCATCATGTTGACAACAACGTAATGCCCATTTCCCGGTATTTCCGCCGACATCGTACAGGGTTGCAGGGGCGCTGGCGAATACATATGGCAATGCGGCATCAAATGCGCCATCTGAATAGTAATGATCGAAAGCGAACCAACTTTCACGCGCAGCCAGGGGTAATTGCGACAGTGCCGGATAGATTGTTGGCCAGTCGCCAAAAATTTTTAATCCCGCGGGTTTCCCTTCTTTCAGCGCATTCTCCAGATAGAACAGTCCCTGATAACAAACATCCTGGGTGAAATCCATATTCACACGCGTCATTGTGTCATGTAAAAGGAAGTGGCCGACTTTTGCGAGGTAATAATATCCTTCTTTGTGGGTAATGATTCGCCCACTTAACCCCATATCCAACAGGATGCTGGCGGCATATTCGTTGATGGTGCTGTTCTCGGTAATTTCGTCGAGCGTGGCGCCGCGTTTACCTTGCTTGTCCAGCCAGGTGAGTACTCCCGCATTTCGCAGACACAACGCGGTTTGAAAAAGCATAGGGGCAAAGGCAATACGTTGTGCTTCAGTAATGGCATCCAGTGCGCTAAGCGAATCCTGTTCGTACATGTGGGGACAACCTGTTAAATGGCAGAGAGTAAGAGTATCGGGCCTTTTCGGCCCGACTTTAGGCGTAATTACAGATTGGCACCGGCTGACAGATTGAGCTGGATGTCTTTATCCAGATTGCGTACCCAGCGGTTGTAGTTTTTATGGATTTTTCCACCAGAAGCCTGCAGGTTAAGGCTGCTGTCGTATTTAATGTCATAGCTGGTGGCGGTATAAGTGATACGGACTTCAGCCACATGGTCGCGGGTTTGTTGGCGTGCTTTAATGACACCAGGACCGGCTTCAGACATGACCCATTGGCGTTGAATGCCCGCTTTCAGAATCGCGGTTTTAACCTGATCCTGAGTGTGTCCCGCGCTTACGCTGGTGTGAACTTGATCGATCGGCGCAGTACGCGCACATCCCGCCAGCGCACCGACAACGGCAATGGCCGCAAACCACTTAATATACTGTTTCATTAAAACTCCCTATCAAAGTACTGTTTATACGTGTTTAATAATAAGCTTCGAAATAATGATCACCCTGCAGCACCTGTGATTTTATTTAAGCTAAATCAGCATTTTATTTCACGTGTCCGATAGCAAGGCGATGAGGTTGCCGGATGGTAATATTCGGTGACTTTCTTCAACGGAAATTTTTCAGCATCATCATTGGCGAGAAGTATAGATTTTTAGATAAAACGTATCAAATAAAATAACCTTTAAATATAGGCAGATAGTTTGAGTTAAATGCTGTGGGGGGATTCATTATTTTTATGCGTTTTGGCAAAGAAACCACCACCTTGACTTATGTATTTTCTTTATTAAAAAATGAAATCCTTTTCACTCTTTATTTAAGATAAATTGCGATATATACCTGTATGGATATCAGTTTAACGGGCATATAAAAAGATAAAAACTACCTCGGTTGGTAGTTTTTCAGGGTAGCCGACTTTTGGGTCTGCCGGGACCAAGCAAAATGGCCAGTTTGCTGCCACCGGTGGTGGTTTCCATCCAGATTTTACACACGCTGGTTAATGGGACGGAGAGCAACATGCCCACGGGACCGAGCAGCCATCCCCATACCAACAGGGACAGGAAAACGATCAGCGTCGACAATCCCAGGCGATGCCCCATCATACGTGGCTCAAGGATATTGCCAATCACCATATGCACCACCAGAAACAGCGCGCCGACCAACACGCACTCGTAAAGGCCATTGAACAGCAACGCCTGAATCATAGGCGGCACGGCGGAAATAACCGAGCCTATATTGGGCACATAATTGAGCAGGAAGGCCAGCACGCCCCACATCAGAGCGAACTGAATGCCCATTAGCGCCAACCCCAGCCAGACGATGGCGCCAGTCCATAAGCTGAGCAACGTTTTCAGTGCCAGATAGTGGGATACGCCCTTTAATGCCCGATGCAGCCCCGCAATATGGATCTGCGGATTGTTCAGCGCAAAGCGCATTTTATAGGGGACGTGGCGTACCTCAAACAGCATAAAGACCACCGTCATCACCAGCAGAACGACGCTGGCCATCGCACCGGAAAGGCTGGTCATCAGCGTGGTTGTGAAGGTCATGAGCTTGTCGGAATCGATACGTTGCAGGATGCGCTCTGGCGACATATGCAAATTCAGAAAGGGCACCATCTCTTGCAGATACAGGACTTTGCGCGTCAGCTCCTTATTGTACTTGGGCAGCATGGCCATGAATTCTGTGATCGACGACGCCAGGACACCAACCAGCGCGGTAAGGACGATGAGCATCACCACGACCACCAGCGTAATGGCAACCGGGCGACGGATCCCCCGACGAATAAACCAGGTTACCAGGGGATTCAACACAATGGCGAAAAACAGGGCCAGCAGTAGCTGTACAAGAATATCGGCTGCGGCGTGTATACCCGCGAGGATCACCACCAGCGCGGCCAGTTTAAGCAAAATGTGCAAACCTGTTTTATCAGGCTGGATGGTTGTCATGTCTTCTTCCTGTGTGCATTTTTGCATTAAGTGTAGCGGCTGGCTTGCGACCTATATTCCTAATCTGACAGCTGATTTCTGTCCGGCAACATGGTAGAAATGAAACACTGTTGTGAATATGTGGTGACCCCCCATGCCCGAACCCGTCGCTGAACCGACGCTGAGCGGTTTACGCCTCAATCTGCGCATTGTCTCCGTGGTGATGTTTAACTTCGCCAGCTATCTGACCATCGGCCTGCCGCTCGCGGTATTGCCGGGTTATGTCCATGATGTTATGGGGTTTAGTGCCTTCTGGGCCGGGCTGGTTATCAGTCTGCAATACTTCGCGACGTTGTTGAGCCGCCCTCATGCCGGTCGCTATGCCGATTTGCTGGGGCCGAAAAAAATTGTGGTATTTGGGCTGTGCGGCTGTTTTTTAAGTGGTCTGGGCTATTTGCTGGCAGGGAGCGCTCATGGCTGGCCGCTGGCCAGTTTATTACTGCTGTGCCTCGGGCGCGTGATTCTGGGTATCGGGCAAAGCTTTGCCGGGACCGGCTCTACATTATGGGGCGTTGGGGTGGTTGGCTCAATGCACATTGGACGGGTGATTTCATGGAACGGGATTGTCACCTACGGGGCGATGGCGATAGGTGCACCGCTGGGTGTGCTGTGCTACGCCTGGGGTGGCTTACAGGGGCTGGCGCTGACCGTGATGACCGTGGCGTTGTTGGCAATATTGCTGGCGCTGCCGCGTCCGGCAGTGAAGGCCAGCAAGGGCAAACCGATGCCGTTTCGCGCGGTGCTTGGGCGCGTCTGGCCGTACGGCATGGCACTGGCGTTGGCCTCTGCCGGCTTTGGGGTGATCGCCACGTTTATTACCCTGTTTTACGACGCAAAAGGCTGGGACGGCGCGGCATTCGCGCTGACGCTATTTAGCTGCACGTTTGTTGGTACTCGTCTGCTATTCCCAAATGGCATCAACCGGTTAGGCGGGCTGAATGTCGCGATGATCTGCTTTAGCGTCGAAATTGTTGGGCTGTTGCTGGTCGGGATGGCTTCCATGCCGTGGATGGCGAAAATCGGCGTGCTACTGGCCGGCGCAGGGTTCTCGTTAGTCTTCCCGGCGCTGGGTGTGGTAGCGGTAAAAGCGGTCCTGCAGCAGAATCAGGGCGCGGCACTGGCGACCTATACGGTATTTATGGATTTGTCGCTGGGCGTCACCGGGCCTTTGGCGGGGCTGGTGATGACATGGGCGGGGGTACCGGTTATCTATCTGGCGGCCGCAGGGCTGGTGGCGGTGGCGTTATTGCTGACATGGCGGCTAAAAAAACGGCCTCAGGTGGTGTCACCGGAGGCCGCATCATCGTCTTAACGATTACTGGATAACCAGCGTGTTAATGATGTTTTCTGCGGTCGTTTGCGCTTTCTGTTGATCGTCAGCAGGCAGCGTGATTTGCAGAGTCAGCAGTTGGTTGTCCACTTTACCCAGCACCACGGAGGAGTAGGCAGTCTGGCCTTTCGCTGAAATGATGCTGTCTAACTGCTGCAGCGTGTGGCCTTTCAGCTCAATTGACTTGTTAGTGACCACCTGCAGCTGCGGGTCACGGCTACGCTGCTGGTCTTCCAGACGTTTTGCCAGTACAGGCAGTGCTTCACTGGTATCGTCACCGACAATCACAATCACCGCTTTCTGGCCGGTTGCGTCAGAATAAACGTGCATGTTGTTGGCCTGAGTGCCCAGCTTGCCGCTCTGATCGGTCATGTCTGCCGGCAGGGAAAAACTGAGTTTGCCGTCGAGCAGGTTAACCGGTTGTCCGGCGGCGCTGCTTTGTGCGGCAGCACCCTCTGCTGGCGCTTTTGTATCGCTATTATCACAGGCCGCAAGCCCCATAACCAGCAGGCCAATACCGACATATTTAACCAGATTGCGCATTGACTTCTTCCTTTCGATAAACGGCCATAACGGCTCATTCGTCCATCTTATCACAACTCGGAAAATGAACCTTTAACTCGTCTGCAATGCAGAGATTTCAGATTTATCTGCCAGCCTTTTCAGCAACATATTCAGCAACACGCCATACATCGGCAGGAAGAAAATAATGCTGATCAGCACTTTGAAGCAGTAATCGACAAGCGCGATTTCCATCCAGTGCTCGGCCATAAAGGCATCCGGGCTGCGCCAGAAGGCGATAAAGAAGAACGCCAGCGTATCGCTGATGTTGCCAAACAGCGTTGAGGCCGTAGGCGCGAGCCACCAGCGACGGTTCTGACGCAGGCGGTTAAAGACGTGCACATCCAGAATTTGTCCCAGCGCGTAAGCCATAAAACTGGCAGCGGCGATACGGGCGACAAACAGGTTAAAGTGCAGCAGCGCATCAAAACCTTGCCAGGAGCCCATATAGAACAGTGAAGACACGCCATATGAGATCAGCAACGCAGGAACCATCACGGCAAAGATGATGCGTCTTGCCAGCGGTGCGCCAAAGATACGCACGGTCAGATCGGTCGCGAGGAAAATAAACGGAAAGCTAAACGCGCCCCAGGTGGTATGAAAACCAAAAATGGAGATCGGAAGCTGCACCAGATAGTTGCTGGAGGTGATCACCAGCAGATGAAATAGCGATAGCCAGAACAACGCTTTTACGCGCTGATTTTGTGTAAACGGAGTCATATTGTGACCTTTTTGTTGGATGGGGTGAGGGAACCCAATAAAAAACCGTCGCATGATACTGCTTTAAAAACACATTGCAATGGTTGTTTTTCACGCAATCGTTAACCTGATTGGCTTACGCCACAACAGAGCGTAAAATAACGCCGTTTTTGTATGAATGAGACTACGATGAGCGATCTGTTTACTTCTCCCGACCATACTCTTGATGCGCAGGGGCTGCGCTGTCCGGAACCCGTCATGATGGTGCGTAAAACCGTGCGTGGCATGCAGGCCGGTGAGACGCTGCTGATTGTTGCAGACGATCCGGCGACAACCCGCGATATTCCCGGCTTCTGTACTTTTATGGAACATGAGCTGGTGGCAAAAGAGACCGACTCGCTGCCGTACCGCTATCTGCTGCGCAAAGGCCAGTAATCTTGTCATGCCGGATGGCGCTCACGCTGTGTAACCTGTAGGCCGGATAAGGCAACGCCGCATCCGGCACACACACATTATCCTTTACGTAATAAGCGCAGCGCGTTGGCGGTCACCAGTACCGTCGCCCCCGTATCAGCCAGCACTGCCAGCCACAATCCGGTTATCCCCAGCAGCGTGGTAACAAGGAAAATCCCTTTCAGACCCAACGCAATCGTAATGTTTTGTCGAATATTGGCGTGGGTGGCGCGCGCCAGCTGGATCATTTGTACCAGGCCACGCAGACGGTTATGCGTCAGGGCCGCATCGGCAGTTTCCAGTGCAACATCGGTTCCACTACCCATGGCAATGCCGATAGTGGCGGCTTTCATCGCCGGAGCGTCGTTGATCCCATCGCCGACCATCGCCAGCGGTGACAGTTGGTTGAGCTGGGTAACGGCCTGTACCTTGTCTTCCGGTAACAGCCCCGCTTTGAATTCAAGCCCCAGTTCAGCGGCAATAGCGGCTGCCGCACGAGGATTGTCGCCGGTCAGGATCACCCCTTTCACACCGAGTTGATTCAGCTCGCTGATGGCGGTGCGGGCATCGTCGCGCAGCGTGTCCTGCAAGGCCAGTACGCCGAGAACGGCATCGTTACGCACGACCAGCACGACGGTTTGGCCTGCGCTTTCCAGTTCGCTTATCTGCCCGGCAAAGACATCAGCAGGATGTTTGCCTGCCGCGCAAATCAGTACGCGCTCGCCGTTTACCTGTGCTTCAATCCCTGAGCCAACCAGCGCACGCTGTTCTGTCGCTAGTGGAATACTCAGTTCACGCGTCTGTGCTTCACGGACAATGGCCTGGGCCAGCGGATGCGTTGCGCCTTGTTCAACGGCCGCTGCCAACGCCAGCAGTGCAGCTTCGTCTAGCCCACTTGCCGGATGAATCGCCGTGACGCGCGGTTTACCGACGGTCAGGGTGCCGGTTTTATCAAACGCCACCTGCGTGACTCTGCCCAACTGTTCCAGTGCGGCACCGCCTTTGATTAACGCTCCGCGACGCGCCGCTGCGGCTAATCCGGAAGTGATTGCGGCAGGGGTTGAAATCACCAGTGCGCACGGGCAACCGATCAGCAGCAGCGTTAGCCCTTTATAAATCCATTCCTGCCAGGAAGCGGCAAACAGCAGCGGCGGTACGAGCGTGACCAGCAAGGCAATCGCCATGATGGCCGGGGTATAAATCCGGCTGAAGCGATCAATAAAACGCTCAATAGGGGCGCGACGCTCTTCGGCCTCTTCAATCAGTTTCAAAATACGGTCAATTGCGCTGGCACCGGGTTCAGAGAGAACCTCGAGAGTGACCAGTCGGTCTACGCTGGTGGCACCTGCCGGGACTTTTTCGCCCAATGCCCGCTCAACCGGAATAGATTCACCCGTCAATGCACTTTCATCAAAGCTGGCAAAACCCGAAACCAGTTTAGCGTCGGCGGGTAAACGTCCTCCGGCGGCAACTTCAATGATGTCGCCTGGCTGGAGGGTGTTAATGGCCACCTCTTCGCGCTCGCCGTTACGCAGACGCGTGGCGGTTTCCGGCTTCAGCGCCATTAGCGCGCTGACCCCTTTACGGGCGCGGCTGGCTGCCCATCCTTCCAGGCGTTCACCAATTAAAAACAACAGCAGTACCATGGCCGCTTCCGCCGTTGCACCGATAAACAATGCCCCGATGGCGGCGACGCTCATCAGCGTTTCAATGGCAAAGTAGCTACCGGTCTTCATCAGGCGCAGCGCCTGACGTGCAATGGGGTACAGACCCACCAGTGTGGTGGCGATAAAGGCTATCTGGCCGAAGGGGTGATTGAGCTGCTCCAGTCCCCAACTGATGGCCATCATGATAATCAATGAAATCAGTGGCAGATTTTCTTTAAACCGTGATTCGGGGGCTTCTTCTGGCGCCTGCTCATCACGCAGGGTGTAGCCGGCCTTCTGCACTGCGCTTTCAATTTGCTGGCGGACATCGGAACCGGCATCCACCACCAGCTTTTCGGTAGCGAACAGAACCTGAACCTGGTTAACGCCGCTGACCTGGCGGACCGCATTCTCTACTTTTCGGGCGCAGGCCGCACAGTCCATGCCCGCCACTTTCCAGGAATAGCGGGTACCTTGTACGGTATCGGATACGGGCGGTGGGGTTGAGCAACTGCCTTCACAGCAGCAGTCATCAGCTTTCTGCGGCGCAGGCGCGAGCTTGAATGAAGAAAACTGTGGGGCTTTTTTGCCATTGGCCTCTGGTGTCGACATGGCATCCTCCGATTGATAATCATTTCGTATTAACCGGAGGATACACTCTGGAGTCGACTCCAGAGTCAAGGATTTTTAAAGATACAGCGAACGAACAATCAGGAAATGCCCGGCGAAGTAGCAGGCGGCGGCAATTGCGTTATCGGCGCGGAAGCGGCGACGATAATGGCTCCCCAGCCAGACAATGTTGCCGATGAACAGGAGAGAGGCCCCCAAAAATGCTGACAGCGCCGGAGCCGTCGGGCGGAAGAACCACAGTTCGCCTGCCATCCAGACCATCATCAGAGTAATACCGACAAAGGTACAAATGGCGATACGCAGCTCTTCCAGACGCGTCCAGATCACGGCGATCAGCAACGCCCCCAGTACCACCAGTACCAACGGCAGAGGCCAGAAGAACGACAGCGTCATTTGGCTGGCGAAGTAGATGGTGTACAGCAGATGCGACAGGAAGAATGCCCCCACGGCGTACAGCAGGCGTTGGCGCGGCAATAGCGTCAGCGCATCGCCCAGCAGCGAGGCAAGCAGGCCAGCCAGCACCAGATAGCTGATAGCGTTAAACATTGGCGCCTGCCAGGCCAGCAGCAGCAGGAGCAATAACGTCAGGGGTTTAAAGACCCAGCGTTGCCAGGCGGGCCCACGATAGGAAGCATCCACGAACAACCATGCGGAAAGACAAACAGCGATAAACGACCAAAGCATCTTAGTTCCTTGAATTCGTTATTTTTTCGTAAGCGGGGTGCTTACGGCTCTATTGACCAGTGTAGAGTCCGATACCGCCAGATGACAACACCATAACAGGCAAGGTATGCTTATTTCCGCATTTTCTGATGGGTTAATAATATGAGTAAGCCACCCCTTTTTTTTATTGTGATCATTGTCTTAATCGTTATTGCCGCGTCGTTTCGCTTTGTCCAGCAGCGGCGGGAAAAAGCGGAAAATGATGCTGCACCGTTAGTGCAAAAGAGGGTGGTGGTGAGTAATAAGCGAGAGAAGCCGCTAAATGACCGGCGTTCACGTCAACAGGAAGTGACGCCAGCGGGCACCAGCATGCGCTATGAAGCCAGCTTCAAACCGCAAAGCGGCGGCCTGGAGCAGACCTTTCGTCTTGATGCCCAGCAGTATCATGCGCTAACGGTTGGCGACAAAGGCACGCTGAGCTACAAGGGTTCGCGTTTTGTTGATTTTACGGCTGAACATTAAGGTTTCATTTGGCTGATGCCGGATGGCGGCTTACGCTTTATCCGGCCTACAGGTTTAGTCGTCCCGGCCCGCGACGCGCCGTCGGGCGAAAAGATCGCAGTTACTTCTTCAACTGATCTTTAATCTTCTTCTGCCAGACCAGCAGTTCAAATACGCCAAACAGAAAAATACGGATTTTCTCGCCGCGGGTCATTTGTGGGCCATCTTTCGGCATGGTGGATTTCAGCAGCGCCAACTGCATGCCGTGCATCAGCACCATAAACACCAGCGCCACATTCACGAAGATATTGAGCGGACGTGGGAACGGTTGAAAAATATTCAGGAGCAGGAATGCCCAGACACACAGCATTAACAGACGTCCCAGATTAATCAGCATGTTGCTCTCCTTGTGCTTCACGTTGATACAGGCGATAAGCAACCTGCCCAGCTACTTTTTCGCGATACAACGACCAGTTAACCGGAACCGCAGGCAGGCCGTTTTCGACTTCGCTTTCAACGTAAATATACGCTTCGTTTGCCAGCCAGCCGTGAGTTTCCAGAAGTGTTAATGTTTCTTCCAGTAATCCTTTGCGAAACGGCGGGTCAACAAACACCACGTTATGCGGTGTACCCGTTTGGGCTAAAAACGTCAGGGTGTTGGCGTTGATGACGCGGGCATGTGTTGCCTTCAGCGTGGCGAGATTTTTTTGTAACTGCTGCGAAACCGTGCGATCCATCTCCAGAAGCGTGGCATCTGCCGCATAGCGGGAGAGTGCTTCCAGAGCCAACGCGCCGCTGCCGGCAAAGCAATCAAGGCAACGGGCATCGACCATCACCGGGGCCAGCCAGTTAAACAGCGTTTCGCGCACACGGTCGGTCGTTGGGCGTAGACCCGGACTGTCCGGAACCGGGAGTTTACGGCCTCGCCATTGCCCGCCAATAATGCGGATCTGACCGCTGCCTGAGTGATTCGGTTTTTTCATTTCTATTATTGCTCAATCCGCCTATAGCATGTCATTCCAGGCGGTGATGTGAGTTAAGTTAAGTGATAGACTATTTCATCATTTTTTTAGCTGCTATGTACATAGCGTTGACGCTGTGCCATGAAGCAACAGCGGGGGAGTGTAGTCGCAAATGGCGAAAGAGAAAAAACGTGGCTTTTTTTCCTGGCTGGGCTTTGGTCAAAAAGAGCAGGCACCGGAAAACGAGACAGAACTAAAAAACGAAGAGCAACAACCGGTTACTGAAGAAGCTACCGTCGTTGATGAGCCGTCACGCGCGCAGGAAACGCATAGTGAGGCGGAAACAGAAGCCTTTGCCGCTGAAGTTGTTGACGTCACTGAACAGGTTGCGGAAATTGAAAAACTGCAGCCGGAAGAAGAACCTGTTGCTCAACAACAGCAACCGCACGTTGAACCGGTGGTTGAATTAATAGTGGAAACACCGGCACCTGCGGCAGTGACCGAACACGAAGAATTACCGCTGCCGGAAGAGGTTAAAGCCGAAGACGTTTCACCAGAAGAGTGGCAGGCTGAAGCGGAAACCGTTGAAATTGTTGAAGCCGTTGAAGAAGAAGCTGAAAACGAGCCACAGCTAACTGATGAAGAGCTGGAAGCACAGGCGTTGGCAGCTGAAGCGGTGGAAGAAATTGCTGAAGATGCCGCGATTGTTGAGCCTGTTGAAGACACGCCAGCAGCAGAAGAGGCGGTGGTAGAAGACGCTGTGCAGGAGCAGGAAAAACCGACGAAAGAAGGTTTCTTTGCGCGCCTGAAGCGTAGCCTTCTGAAAACCAAAGAAAACCTCGGTTCCGGATTTATCAGTCTGTTCCGTGGTAAAAAGATCGACGATGATCTGTTTGAAGAGCTGGAAGAGCAACTGCTGATCGCCGATGTGGGCGTAGAAACCACCCGCAAAATCATTGCGAATCTGACGGAAGGCGCCAGCCGCAAGCAGCTTAAAGATGCGGAAGCGCTGTACGGTCTGCTGAAAGAAGAGATGGGTGAGATTCTGGCGAAGGTTGACGAACCGCTGAATGTTGATGGCAAAACACCATTTGTTATCTTAATGGTTGGCGTCAACGGTGTGGGCAAAACCACCACTATTGGTAAGCTGGCGCGTCAGTTTGAGCAGCAGGGTAAATCGGTAATGTTGGCAGCAGGTGATACTTTCCGTGCGGCAGCGGTAGAACAGCTGCAGGTCTGGGGTCAGCGTAACAACATCCCGGTGATTGCTCAGCATACCGGCGCGGATTCCGCGTCCGTTATCTTTGATGCCATTCAGGCGGCGAAGGCGCGAAACGTAGATGTGCTGATCGCTGATACCGCAGGGCGTTTGCAGAACAAATCGCACCTGATGGAAGAATTGAAAAAAATCGTTCGCGTGATGAAGAAGCTGGACGTTGATGCGCCGCATGAAGTTATGCTGACTATCGATGCCAGTACCGGGCAGAATGCGATAAGCCAGGCCAAACTGTTCCATGAAGCGGTGGGTTTAACCGGTATCACCCTGACCAAGCTGGACGGAACGGCGAAGGGCGGGGTTATCTTCTCGGTTGCCGATCAGTTTGGCATCCCTATCCGCTATATCGGTGTGGGCGAACGTATCGAGGATTTACG
Organism: Citrobacter sp. HN-141; assembly: GCF_033341895.1. Taxonomy (NCBI): domain Bacteria; kingdom Pseudomonadati; phylum Pseudomonadota; class Gammaproteobacteria; order Enterobacterales; family Enterobacteriaceae; genus Citrobacter; species Citrobacter sp. HN-141. The sequence continues at coordinate 201,336 of NZ_JAWPBF010000003.1, forward strand.
TCCGTTTAAAGCGGGCGATTTTATAGAGGCACTTTTTGCCCGAGAGGATTAACAATGATTCGCTTTGAACATGTCAGCAAGGCCTATCTCGGTGGGAGACAAGCGCTGCAGGGAGTCACATTCCATATGCAGCCTGGCGAGATGGCGTTTCTGACCGGCCACTCCGGCGCGGGTAAAAGTACCCTGCTGAAGCTGATCTGTGGAATTGAACGGCCCAGTGCCGGGAAGATCTACTTCAGCGGGCACGACATCAGCCGTTTGAAAAACCGTGAAGTGCCGTTTCTGCGTCGTCAGATCGGCATGATTTTTCAGGATCACCACCTGTTGATGGACAGAACCGTCTTCGACAACGTGGCAATCCCACTGATCATTGCGGGTGCCAGCGGGGACGATATTCGTCGTCGCGTGTCAGCGGCGCTGGATAAAGTTGGGCTGTTGGACAAAGCGAAAAACTTCCCGATTCAACTCTCCGGCGGTGAACAGCAGCGTGTGGGCATCGCCCGCGCGGTAGTGAACAAGCCTGCGGTACTGCTGGCGGATGAACCGACGGGGAACCTTGACGATGCGCTGTCAGAAGGGATCCTGCGTCTGTTCGAAGAGTTTAATCGCGTCGGGGTAACGGTATTAATGGCGACGCACGATATTGGGCTGATCTCCCGTCGTTCTTATCGCCAGCTTGTCCTGAGTGACGGACACTTGCACGGAGGCCTGGTGAATGAATAGACGCGACGCTATCAATCAAATCAAACAGTTCGGTGGCCGACTGGATCGCTTTCGTAAATCGGGCGGTGCGCCAGGAGAGGGTGGTCGCAACGCGCCAAAACGTGCGAAAGCGTCGCCAAAACCGAACTCGCGTAAAACCAACGTCTTTAACGAGCAAGTGCGCTATGCGTTCCAGGGGGCGTTGCAGGATCTGAAAAGCAAGCCGCTGGCGACGTTCCTGACGGTGATGGTTATCGCGATCTCACTGACGTTGCCAAGTGTTTGTTACATGGTCTACAAGAACGTGAACCAGGCGGCAAGCCAGTATTACCCGTCCCCGCAGATCACCGTATATCTGCAAAAAACGCTGGATGATGATGCGGCGGCACGCGTGGTGGGGCAGTTACAGGCCGAGCAGGGCGTGGAGAAAGTGAATTACCTCTCCCGTGACGATGCGCTGGGCGAATTCCGTAACTGGTCCGGCTTTGGCGGCGCGCTGGATATGCTGGAAGAAAACCCGCTGCCGGCTGTGGCGGTTGTTATTCCGAAACTGGATTTCCAGGGCACGGAATCACTGAACACGCTGCGTGATCGCATTGCGCAAATCAACGGTATCGATGAAGTACGCATGGATGACAGCTGGTTTGCGCGACTGGCTGCGTTAACGGGCCTGGTCGGTCGTGTGTCCGCGATGATTGGCGTGCTGATGGTTGCGGCGGTCTTCCTGGTCATCGGTAACAGTGTGCGTCTGAGCATTTTTGCGCGTCGCGATACCATTAACGTGCAAAAACTGATTGGCGCGACGGATGGATTTATCCTGCGTCCGTTCCTCTACGGCGGGGCACTGCTCGGTTTTTCTGGTGCATTTCTTTCACTGATTTTGTCAGAAATTTTGGTGATGCGTCTGTCGTCAGCGGTGACTGAGGTGGCTCAGGTATTTGGAACTAAGTTTGATATCAATGGGTTATCATTCGATGAGTGCCTGTTATTGCTGCTGGTGTGCTCAATGATTGGCTGGGTGGCAGCCTGGCTTGCCACGGTTCAACATTTACGCCACTTTACCCCCGATTAAAAAATCTCTGGTATAATCTTTCCCTGCACTGAGTAGTTCGCTCTGCAGGGAAAGAGTCCCTGTTGTCTCTTCCCGGCGTATTCATTGTGATGTCACATTTTGTGCGTAATCTATACACATTACGACATGGAACTTGTGGATAAAATCACTGTCTGATAAAAGATTGAATGATATTCTCGTTGCTCATAAGCTCTGGCATGGTTGTTGCTATTGGTTTTTACCAACGCCAGATGACAAAGATTGAGAGGATTTGAATGACCAAAGAAATGCAAAATTTAGCTTTAGCCCCTGTTGGTAACCTGGAGTCTTACATCCGGGCTGCGAACGCGTGGCCGATGTTGTCGGCTGACGAGGAGCGGGCGCTGGCTGAAAAGCTGCATTACCAGGGCGATCTGGAAGCAGCTAAAACGCTGATCCTGTCTCACCTGCGCTTTGTTGTTCATGTTGCTCGTAACTACGCGGGCTATGGCCTGCCGCAGGCGGATCTGATTCAGGAAGGTAATATCGGCCTGATGAAAGCCGTGCGTCGATTCAACCCGGAAGTGGGTGTGCGCCTGGTTTCCTTCGCCGTGCACTGGATCAAAGCTGAGATCCACGAATACGTTCTGCGTAACTGGCGTATCGTGAAAGTCGCGACCACCAAAGCACAGCGTAAGCTGTTCTTTAACCTGCGTAAAACCAAGCAGCGTCTGGGCTGGTTTAATCAGGATGAAGTGGAAATGGTTGCTCGCGAGCTGGGTGTTTCCAGCAAAGATGTGCGCGAAATGGAATCCCGTATGGCGGCGCAGGACATGACGTTTGACATGTCTTCGGACGACGAGTCCGACAGCCAGCCGATGGCTCCGGTTCTGTATCTGCAGGATAAATCCTCCAACTTTGCTGATGGCATTGAAGAGGATAACTGGGAAGATCAGGCCGCGAACAAGCTGACTCACGCAATGGAAGGTCTGGACGAGCGTAGCCAGGATATTATCCGCGCCCGCTGGCTGGACGAAGACAACAAGTCTACGTTGCAGGAACTGGCCGATCGCTACGGCGTTTCCGCTGAACGTGTTCGTCAGCTTGAAAAGAACGCCATGAAAAAACTGCGCGCCGCAATCGAAGCGTAATCTTCCAGCCGACCTGGAAATGCTGATAAACCCTGGATGAAAATCCGGGGTTTTTTGTTTTTATCTCTCCCCCTCTCTCCTGACGTTTATGCTTTTTGTCATCAAGTTGTTATCTGCATGTCAAATTTAGCTATTCCAAAATAATAAAAATCGGGTATGTTTTAGCAGAGTATGCTGCTAAAGCACGGGTAGCTATCCAATAATCGATATAAAGTGCTGAACAACAACATCACAACACACGTAATAACCACAATAATGGGGATTGTCAGGATGAATATGAAGGGTAAAGCGTTATTGGCAGGATGTATCGCCCTGTCTTTGAGCAATATGGCCTTTGCTAAGGATATTAAAGTTGCCGTCGTCGGCGCGATGTCCGGCCCGGTGGCGCAGTATGGCGATCAGGAATTTACCGGCGCAGAACAGGCCATTGCGGATATCAACGCCAAGGGCGGCGTGAAGGGCGACAAACTGGTCATGGTGAAATATGACGATGCCTGTGACCCGAAACAAGCGGTAGCGGTTGCTAACAAAGTGGTCAACGACGGGATTAAATACGTTATCGGCCACCTGTGCTCATCGTCCACTCAACCTGCGTCAGATATCTATGAAGACGAAGGTATTCTGATGATCACCCCTGCGGCAACGGCACCGGAACTCACCGCGCGCGGCTATAAACTGGTGATGCGTACCACCGGTCTGGATTCCGATCAGGGCCCGACTGCTGCCAAATATATCGTTGAAAAAGTGAAGCCGAAGCGCATTGCGATCGTTCACGACAAACAACAGTACGGTGAAGGCCTGGCGCGTTCCGTACAGGACAACCTCAAGAAAGCCAACGCTGACGTGGTGTTCTTCGACGGGATCACCGCTGGCGAGAAAGATTTCTCTACGCTGGTGGCGCGTCTGAAGAAAGAGAATATCGATTTCGTTTACTACGGCGGTTACCACCCGGAAATGGGGCAGATCCTGCGCCAGGCACGCGCTGCGGGTCTGAAAACCCAGTTTATGGGACCTGAAGGGGTCGCAAACGTGTCGCTGTCTAACATCGCGGGTGAGTCTGCAGAAGGCTTACTGGTAACGAAACCGAAGAACTACGATCAGGTTCCGGCGAACAAACCGATTGTGGACGCGATCAAAGCCAAGAAACAGGACCCAAGCGGTGCATTCGTATGGACCACCTACGCCGCGCTGCAATCCTTGCAGGCCGGTCTGAACCAGTCTGACGATCCGGCTGAAATTGCCAAATACCTGAAAGCCAACTCAGTGGAAACCGTGATGGGGCCGCTGTCATGGGATGCGAAAGGCGATCTGAAAGGCTTCGAATTTGGCGTGTTTGACTGGCATGCTAATGGTACGGCGACCGACGCTAAATAATTTTCCCGGCGCCTTTCGCGCTGCAGGTGCGTTGGCTACGTTATTCAACCCCGGTCACTTACTTATGTAAGCTCCCGGGGATTTTATAACTTGCCGCCCGCCTGCAACGCGAAATTCTTGGGAAAATGCGAGTAATACAATTGGTTGGGGACGGTTTTTTTACCGTTTCTCCCAGCCATCCGCCTGTGCTGTAAAGCCTAACGCCTGCATAAACGCTGCCATCACGCTGCGGTCTTCAACGCCAACATCCGCCATCCACCATGAGCTCACGTCCGGGTTTTCGCGGAGAGTTTCTTCAACCAAATACTGCCCAACGCCACGACGACGGGTGATATCGCGTACGCGCAATGAATCCAGCGCGCCTTGTGTGCCGCTCAGGGTTACGCGAACTGCGCCAAGCAGGCGCTCGTTAAAGCGTGCGGCATAGATCCGGTGCGTTTCATCTACGCTTAATGATGAGGCGGAATATTCCGGCCAGATTTTGCCAAGATCGAGGAGATCCTGAGCACTGAAGTTTTCTAAACGAACGATGGTCAGCTTCATTAACAGCATGTCCAAATCACAAAAGATGGAATGAGTGTACCGAAATAATTCGCCTGGATGCTTTCTCTTTTTTATGTGAATAACCAGATTAATAATTTTGTAACAACGGCAATGACAGTTTGAAACCGTAGAGATTGAAAAACAGGCAGAATAATACCCTGGAATGCAGCATTTTATTCGGCTCTTTGTACCGTTATTTTATGCTGACAAACGTACTTTTTTTTGTTTATCTATAGTGAAAAGCAGAATATTATCTTTTCTTAATCGACTGAAAAATAGAGATTTTAGCCTGATTTTGCTTAAAAAACTGCGCTAAACCATTAATGAGACTGGTAAAAATAGTGCAGTTCAAAAAAAGCACAGACTGCTTTTTAACCACATAAATACAAAATATTAATTACGTCACGAATGGGGATTCAGGTAATGAAACGGAATGCGAAAACAATCATCGCAGGGGTGATAGCACTGGCAATGTCACACGCGGTCATGGCGGAAGATATCAAGGTCGCTGTTGTCGGCGCGATGTCAGGTCCGGTCGCGCAGTGGGGTGATATGGAATTTAATGGCGCACGTCAGGCCATTAAAGATATCAATGCCAAAGGCGGGATCAAAGGCGACAAACTGGTTGCCGTGGAATATGACGATGCCTGCGATCCGAAACAGGCCGTTGCCGTCGCGAACAAAATCGTCAATGACGGCATTCAGTACGTAATTGGTCACCTGTGTTCTTCATCGACTCAACCGGCATCAGATATTTACGAAGATGAAGGCATTCTGATGATTTCTCCGGGAGCGACTAACCCGGAACTGACGCAGCGTGGTTACGCGCACATCATGCGCACCGCGGGTCTGGACTCCTCTCAGGGGCCGACTGCTGCGAAATACATCCTGGAGAAGGTGAAGCCACAGCGTATCGCCATCATTCATGACAAACAGCAGTACGGTGAAGGCCTGGCGCGTTCGGTGCAGGACAGCCTGAAAGCAGGAAAAGCCAACATCGTCTTCTTTGATGGGATCACCGCTGGGGAGAAAGATTTTTCTGCGCTGATCGCCCGCCTGAAAAAAGAAAATATCGACTTCGTTTATTACGGTGGCTACTACCCGGAAATGGGGCAAATGCTGCGTCAGGCGCGTTCAGTTGGCCTGAAGACGCAGTTTATGGGACCAGAAGGTGTAGGCAATGCCTCACTGTCTAACATTGCCGGTGATGCCGCGGAAGGCATGTTGGTTACTATGCCAAAACGCTATGACCAGGACCCGGCGAATAAAGCTATCGTCGATGCGCTCAACGCTGACAAGAAAGATCCAACCGGACCTTACGTATGGATCACCTACGCAGCCGTTCAGTCACTGGCGACAGCGATGGATCGTAGCGGTAGCAAAGAGCCGTTAGACCTGGTGAAAGATCTGAAAGCACACGGGGCTGATACCGTGATTGGGCCGCTGAAATGGGACGAAAAAGGCGATTTGAAGGGATTTGAGTTTGGTGTCTTCCAGTGGCACGCGGATGGTTCATCGACTGTCGCGAAGTAATACCTGAAGACGCGTTATCCCACCGCCCGTGCAAAACGGGCGGGTTTAAAAAGGTTACCTTATGTCCGAGCAGTTCCTCTATTTCTTGCAGCAGATGTTTAACGGCGTCACGCTGGGAAGCACCTACGCGCTGATCGCCATTGGCTACACGATGGTGTACGGTATTATCGGCATGATCAACTTCGCCCACGGCGAGGTGTATATGATCGGCAGTTATGTCTCCTTTATGATCATCGCTGCGCTAATGATGATGGGCATTGATTCCAGTTGGCTGCTGGTTGCCGCGGGCTTCGTCGGTGCCATCGTGATTGCCAGCGCCTACGGCTGGAGCATTGAACGCGTGGCGTATCGGCCCGTACGCAGCTCCAAGCGCCTGATTGCGCTGATTTCCGCCATCGGGATGTCTATCTTCCTGCAAAACTACGTCAGCCTGACTGAAGGTTCGCGCGATGTGGCGCTGCCCAGCCTGTTTAACGGTCAGTGGACTGTCGGCAGCAGTGAAAACTTCTCTGCGTCCATCACCACCATGCAGCTGGTTATTTGGATTGTGACCTTCCTTGCGATGCTGGCGCTGACGCTGTTTATCCGCTATTCGCGTATGGGACGCGCCTGTCGTGCCTGCGCGGAAGACCTGAAAATGGCCAGCCTGCTCGGCATTAACACTGACCGCGTGATCGCGCTGACTTTTGTGATTGGCGCAGCAATGGCGGCGGTAGCAGGTGTGTTGCTTGGACAGTTCTACGGTGTCATTAACCCCTATATTGGCTTTATGGCCGGGATGAAAGCCTTTACCGCGGCGGTTCTTGGCGGTATCGGTAGCATCCCTGGGGCGATGATCGGCGGCCTGATTCTGGGCGTGGCGGAAGCGCTCTCCTCTGCTTATCTGAGTACGGAATACAAAGATGTGGTGTCATTCGCACTGCTGATTCTGGTGCTGCTGGTAATGCCGACCGGTATTCTGGGTCGCCCGGAGGTAGAGAAAGTATGAAACCGATGCATTTTGCAATGGCGCTGCTTTCAGCGGTCATGTTTTTCATCCTGGCGGGCGTCTTCATGGGCGTTCAACTTGAACTGGATGGCACGAAGCTGGTGGTGGATACCGCTGCGGATATCCGCTGGCAGTGGGTGTTTATCGGTACCGGCGTGGTCTTTCTTTTCCAATTGCTGCGTCCCGTTTTCCAGAAGAGCCTGAAGAGCGTCTCCGGACCGAAGTTCATTCTGCCGGCGATTGATGGCTCAACCGTCAAACAGAAGCTGTTCCTGGTGGCGCTGCTGGTCATTGCTGTCGCATGGCCATTTATGGTGTCGCGCGGCACGGTGGATATCGCTACGCTGACGATGATTTATATCATCCTCGGCCTCGGCTTAAACGTGGTGGTCGGCCTTTCCGGCTTGCTGGTGCTGGGTTACGGCGGATTCTATGCCATTGGTGCGTATACCTTTGCGCTGCTGAATCACTATTACGGTCTTGGTTTCTGGACCTGTTTGCCGTTGGCGGGACTGGTATCGGCGGCGGCAGGATTCCTGCTTGGCTTCCCGGTTCTGCGTCTGCGCGGCGACTACCTGGCGATAGTGACCTTAGGCTTTGGCGAAATCGTGCGTATCCTGTTGCTCAATAATACCGAAGTCACCGGTGGCCCGAACGGTATCAGCCAGATCCCTAAACCCACCTTTTTCGGTCTGGAATTCAGCCGTAGCGCCCGTGAAGGCGGCTGGGATACCTTCAGCAACTTCTTTGGCGTGAAATACGATCCCTCTGACCGTGTGATTTTCCTCTACCTGGTGGCGCTGCTGCTGGTGGTCTTCTCGCTGTTTGTCATCAACCGCCTGTTGCGTATGCCACTGGGCCGTGCATGGGAAGCGCTGCGTGAAGATGAAATCGCGTGCCGTTCACTGGGCTTAAACCCTACGCGCATCAAGCTGACCGCCTTTACTATCAGCGCTGCGTTTGCCGGTTTTGCCGGAACGCTGTTTGCCGCGCGCCAGGGTTTTGTCAGCCCGGAATCGTTCACCTTTGCCGAGTCGGCCTTTGTGCTGGCGATTGTCGTGCTGGGGGGGATGGGATCGCAGTTTGCGGTGATCCTGGCGGCCATCCTGCTGGTGGTCTCACGTGAACTGATGCGTGATTTCAATGAATACAGCATGTTAATGCTGGGTGGTTTGATGGTACTGATGATGATCTGGCGTCCGCAGGGTTTGCTGCCGATGACCCGTCCACAGTTGAAGCTGAAAAACGGGGAAGCAAAAGGAGAGCAGGCATGAGTCAGCCATTATTATCGGTTAGCGGCCTGATGATGCGTTTTGGCGGCCTGCTGGCGGTCAACAATGTGTCTTTGGATTTGCATAAAAAAGAGATTGTCTCTCTGATTGGCCCGAACGGCGCGGGGAAAACCACGGTCTTCAACTGCCTGACCGGGTTCTATAAGCCGACCGGCGGGACGATTAAGCTGCGCGACCAGCACCTTGAAGGGCTGCCGGGCCAGCAAATTGCGCGTATGGGCGTGGTGCGTACCTTCCAGCATGTGCGTCTGTTTCGCGAAATGACCGTGATTGAAAACCTGCTGGTGGCGCAGCATCAGCAACTGAAAGCTGGGGTTTTCTCCGGGCTGTTAAAAACTCCGGCTTTTCGCCGCGCGCAGGATGAAGCGCTGGACCGCGCCGCCACCTGGCTTGATCGTATCGGCCTGCTGCAGCATGCTAACCGGCAGGCGAGCAACCTGGCCTATGGCGACCAGCGCCGCCTTGAGATTATCCGTTGTATGGTCACTCAGCCGGAAATTCTGATGCTCGATGAACCTGCTGCGGGCCTCAACCCGAAAGAAACCAAAGAGCTGGACGAGCTGATTGCTGAACTGCGCGATCATCACGACACCACCATTTTGCTGATTGAGCACGACATGAAGCTGGTGATGGGCATTTCAGACCGTATTTACGTGGTGAACCAGGGGACGCCGCTGGCGAACGGGACACCGGAGCAGATTCGTAACAACCCGGACGTGATCCGCGCCTATTTAGGTGAAGCATAATGGTGGTGAGGCATAAGATGGAAAAAGTCATGTTGTCTTTTGACAACGTCAACGCCCACTACGGCAAGATCCAGGCACTGCACGATGTCAGCCTGTACATCAATCAGGGTGAAATCGTGACGCTTATCGGTGCCAACGGTGCGGGGAAAACCACGCTGCTCGGAACGCTGTGCGGCGATCCTCGGGCTACAAGTGGGCGTATTGTCTTTGATGGTAAAGATATTACCGACTGGCAGACGGCAAAAATCATGCGTGAAGCGGTGGCGATTGTCCCGGAAGGGCGTCGCGTATTTTCCCGTATGACGGTAGAAGAGAACCTGGCGATGGGGGGCTTTTTTGCCGAGCGCGACCAGTTTCAGGAGCGTATTCAATGGGTATACGACCTGTTTCCACGTCTGCATGAACGTCGTATCCAGCGTGCGGGAACCATGTCTGGTGGTGAGCAGCAGATGCTGGCGATTGGCCGGGCTTTGATGAGCCAGCCGCGTTTGTTGCTGCTCGATGAGCCGTCTCTGGGGCTGGCGCCGATCATTATCCAGCAGATCTTTAACACCATTGAGCAATTGCGCGAGCAGGGGATGACGATTTTCCTCGTCGAACAAAACGCCAACCAGGCACTGAAACTCGCTGACCGTGGGTACGTGCTGGAAAACGGTCACGTGGTGCTGGAAGATACCGGTGATGCATTGCTGGCGAACGAAGCGGTGCGTAGCGCTTATCTGGGCGGTTAACCGTTATCTAAATAGACAAGGGGCTCAGCAGGCCCCTTTTTTATTGCGCTATGTTATTATTGATAATGATTATCAATAATAAACATGAACACGGAGAAAGGATGACACGTTCAGGTGCCTGTATGGCGATTGGAAGTCTGCTAGTGGCCTGCTCATTCAGTGCGCAGGCAGTGAAAGAGCAAACTTTCGATCCGCGCGATCCTGCAATCTGGCAAGAAAAGCCGGTCAACCCGTCAGCACAATCCAACTCACCCTGCGAGGTATTCAGCAGTTCAGTGTGTCCGGGCTGGGAAGATGAAAAATCGGATATCCAGCGTGACCGTGAGCGGCGGGAGCAGCAGCGTTTACAGAACGAATATGAACGCCGCTGGCGAAGAGAGTAAGACTGGCAACGCAATCATTCATACCTTCAGGGATTGCGAGTTCTGTCCCAGCATTTGTACGCTATATTCAGTATAATCAATAGCTTGATTTATATTTTATATCAATGGTAATTGCATGAATGATTCACCGCGTCAAACTAATGTGCAGCCCATGCCCGCAATTGATGGCGTCACGGTTTCGTTTAATGGGCTGAACTATCTGCGTCCAGAACTTCTGCTGGATTTTGTCAGTATTAGTCCCTCACCGTTGCTCGCCGTAACGCCTGTAGCGCTGCTGTATTCCTCTGTGGGCGTACTTCAGCAAGTCGATTTGCGCAGGCTGCCGGTGGAAGTCTGCGGGCGCGTGGTTTATCCCATCTCTTCGCTGAAGCTTCCTGCATTACGGGGAAAACTCATCATCAACGCCCAGTCACGGCGACTCAAGTTTCTGGAAAGCCTGGTGGCGATATCTCCGGAAGATAACATTCATGGTATGCAGATCCTGGGCCTGGCGCTGGAGTTTACGTTCGCACAACCTGAGTGATCTCATCTGTACGGCAAATCTTTTTATGGGCCGGGTAAGGCACCTCCCCGGCTTTGTTGTGCTCCACCCCGCATTTTCCTGTCACTCCGCTTTCACCGCCTTGCCATCTGTTTGTCGCCTTACTATCTTTTTTTTGTAATAAAAAAGTTATTTTTCTGTCATTCGAGCATGTCATGTTACCCCCGCGAGCATAAAACGCGTGATATCGCGCATACGGCACAACAAGAGAGATAACCGATGATATCGTTACGACATACAGCTTTAGGACTGGCACTTAGCCTGGCATTTGCAGGTCAGGCACTGGCCGTTACCACCATCCCGTTCTGGCATTCAATGGAAGGCGAACTGGGTAAAGAAGTTGATTCACTGGCGCAACGTTTTAATGAGGCTCATCCGGACTACAAAATTGTTCCGCAGTACAAAGGCAACTATGAGCAGAGTCTGAGCGCGGGTATTGCCGCCTTCCGTACCGGAAACGCACCTGCACTGCTGCAGGTTTATGAAGTCGGTACCGCCACGATGATGGCCTCCAAAGCCATTAAACCGGTCTACGAAGTGTTTAAAGAGGCCGGGATTAACTTCGACGAATCTCAGTTCGTGCCGACGGTTTCAGGTTATTACACCGACTCTAAAACCGGACACTTGCTCTCTCAGCCGTTTAACAGTTCCACTCCAGTGCTGTACTACAACAAAGATGCCTTCAAAAAAGCCGGTTTAGATCCTGAGCAACCGCCGAAAACCTGGCAGGATCTGGCGGAATACACCGCGAAGCTGAAAGCCGCGGGTATGAAGTGCGGGTATGCCAGCGGCTGGCAGGGCTGGATCCAGATTGAAAACTTCAGCGCCTGGAACGGATTACCGGTCGCGACTAAAAATAACGGTTTTGACGGTACTGATGCCGTACTGGAGTTCAACAAACCGGAGCAGGTGAAACATATCGCGCTGCTGGAAGAGCTGAATAAAAAGGGCGATTTCAGCTACTTCGGGCGTAAAGACGAATCCACCGAGAAGTTCTACAACGGTGATTGTGCGATTACCACCGCGTCGTCCGGCTCTCTGGCGGATATCCGCCACTACGCTAAATTCAACTATGGCGTTGGGATGATGCCGTACGATGCCGATGTGAAAGGTGCACCGCAGAACGCCATTATTGGCGGGGCCAGCCTGTGGGTAATGCAGGGTAAAGACAAAGCAACCTACCAGGGCGTCGCGGAGTTCCTCAACTTCCTGGCGAAACCGGAAATTGCTGCCGAATGGCACCAGAAGACCGGCTATCTGCCTATCACCACCGCCGCCTACGATCTGACCCGCGAGCAGGGTTTCTATGATAAGAACCCCGGCGCGGATATCGCCACTCGTCAGATGCTGAACAAGCCGCCGTTGCCGTTCACCAAAGGGCTGCGTCTGGGCAACATGCCACAGATCCGCACCATCGTGGATGAAGAGCTGGAAAGCGTCTGGACCGGGAAGAAAACCCCGCAGCAGGCGCTGGATGCCGCCGTTGAACGTGGCAACCAGTTACTGCGCCGCTTTGAGCAATCGACCAAGTCTTAATCGTGAAATGCCGGGTGGCGGCTACGCCTTACCCGGCCTACTCATACCCGTAGGCCGGATAAGCGCAGCGCCATCCGGCACTGCTCAGGAATAAAAACTTCATGTCATCATCCCGTCCGGTGTTTAAATCGCGCTGGCTGCCTTACGCATTGGTGGCCCCGCAGTTGGTTATCACCGTTATTTTCTTTATCTGGCCTGCCGGTGAAGCGCTGTGGTACTCACTGCAAAGTGTTGATCCCTTTGGTCTCTCCAGTCAGTTTGTCGGGCTGGAAAACTTTGTCGCACTGTTCCATGACCCGTACTACCTTGATTCGTTCTGGACCACTATCAAGTTCAGCTCGTTGGTTACGGTAAGCGGCCTGTTGGTGTCGCTATTTTTTGCCGCGTTGGTGAATTACGTGGTACGCGGAAGCCGTTTTTATCAAACGCTGATGCTGTTGCCCTACGCCGTTGCGCCCGCGGTTGCCGCCGTGCTGTGGATCTTTCTGTTCAACCCAGGACGTGGGTTGATTACCCATTTTCTCGGTGAATTTGGCTATGACTGGAACCATGCGCAAAACAGCGGTCAGGCGATGTTTCTGGTGGTGTTTGCATCGGTCTGGAAGCAGATTAGTTACAACTTCCTGTTCTTCTTTGCCGCACTGCAGTCGATCCCGCGGTCGCTGATTGAGGCTGCCGCAATTGATGGCGCAGGGCCGATTCGCCGCTTCTTTAAGCTGGCGCTGCCGCTGATTGCGCCGGTTAGCTTTTTTCTACTGGTGGTGAATCTGGTTTACGCCTTCTTTGACACCTTCCCGGTGATCGATGCTGCGACAGCGGGCGGGCCGGTGCAGGCTACTACCACGCTAATTTATAAAATCTATCGTGAAGGTTTTGTCGGACTGGATCTCTCCGCATCAGCCGCGCAGTCGGTGGTGCTGATGTTCCTCGTCATTATTTTGACGGTGGTGCAGTTCCGCTATGTGGAAAGTAAGGTGCGTTACCAATGATAGAGAATCGTCGCGGGCTGACAATATTCAGCCATACCATGTTGATTCTGGGGATCATGGTGATCCTGTTTCCGCTGTACGTCGCGTTTGTTGCGGCGACGCTGGATAACAAAGCGGTGTTTGAAACGCCGATGACGCTGGTGCCCGGCACACAACTGCTGGAAAACATGAAATACATCTGGGTCAATGGTGTGGGGGTGAATAGCGCACCGTTCTGGCTGATGATGCTCAACAGTTTCATCATGGCATTCAGTATTACGGTGGGAAAAATCACCGTCTCGATGCTCTCCGCATTCGCCATTGTCTGGTTTCGCTTTCCTCTGCGTAACCTGTTCTTCTGGATGATTTTTATCACCCTGATGCTGCCGGTGGAGGTGCGTATCTTCCCGACGGTGGAGGTGATCGCCAATCTGAAGATGCTCGACAGTTATGCGGGTCTGACGTTGCCACTGATGGCATCGGCTACCGCGACATTCCTGTTCCGCCAGTTCTTTATGACGCTGCCAGATGAACTGGTTGAAGCGGCGCGAATTGACGGTGCGTCGCCGATGCGTTTTTTCCGCGATATCGTGCTGCCGCTGTCGAAAACCAATCTGGCGGCACTGTTCGTCATCACCTTCATCTACGGCTGGAACCAGTATCTGTGGCCGTTGCTAATTATTACCGACGTTAACCTGGGCACCGCCGTAGCAGGCATCAAAGGCATGATTGCCACCGGTGAAGGCACCACACAGTGGAATCAGGTAATGGCAGCCATGCTGCTGACGCTCATCCCTCCGGTAATCATCGTGTTAGCCATGCAGCGCGCGTTTGTGCGTGGTTTAGTGGACAGTGAGAAATAAAATGGCTGGTTTAAAACTACAGGCAGTAACCAAAAGCTGGGACGGCAAAACCCAGGTGATTAAACCGCTGACGCTGGACGTCGCGGACGGGGAATTCATTGTGATGGTAGGCCCATCCGGTTGCGGAAAGTCTACGCTACTGCGGATGGTCGCCGGCCTGGAGCGGGTGAGCGGCGGCGACATCTGGATTGATAATAAGCGCGTCACCGAAATGGAACCGAAAGATCGTGGCATTGCGATGGTGTTCCAGAACTATGCACTCTACCCGCATATGAGCGTGGAAGAAAACATGGCCTGGGGATTGAAGATTCGGGGAATGGGCAAGGAGCATATTGCCGAACGGGTGAAAGAGGCGGCGCGTATTCTTGAACTGGGCGAACTGCTCAAACGCCGTCCGCGCGAGCTTTCTGGCGGCCAGCGTCAGCGTGTGGCGATGGGGCGGGCGATTGTTCGTGATCCGGCGGTATTCCTGTTTGATGAACCGCTTTCTAACCTCGATGCCAAGCTGCGTGTGCAGATGCGTCTTGAGTTACAACATCTGCATCGCCGACTGAAAACCACCTCGTTGTACGTCACACACGATCAGGTTGAGGCGATGACGCTGGCCCAGCGTGTGCTGGTGATGAACAAGGGCATTGCTGAACAGATTGGCACGCCAGTGGAAGTCTACGAAAAACCCGCCAGTCGCTTTGTGGCGAGCTTTATCGGCAGCCCGGCGATGAACCTGCTGGATGGGTACGTAAGCGCTTGTGGCACCCATTTTGAGCTGGAAGACGGTATGACGTTACCTCTTGGTAGAAGCGCCAGGGAGTCTGGTGGGCGTAATATGACGCTGGGTATCCGCCCGGAGCATATTGCGCTAAGCTCGCAGGCCGAAGGCGGCGTGCCGCTGGTGTTAGATACGCTGGAAATGCTGGGCGCAGATAACCTGGCACACGGACGCTGGGGTGAGCAAAAGCTGGTGGTGCGACTGGCGCATCAGCATCGCCCGACGGCAGGCAGCACGCTGTGGCTGCATCTGCCAGACAATCATTTGCATCTCTTTGATGGCGAAACAGGACAACGCGTATGAGTAACTGGCCTTATCCCCATATTGTCGCCCATCGTGGCGGCGGTAAGCTGGCACCGGAAAATACCCTGGCGGCGATTGACGTGGGGGCGCGATACGGTCACACCATGATTGAATTCGATGCCAAATTGTCGAAAGACGGTGAGATCTTTCTGCTGCATGACGACAATCTGGAACGTACCAGCAACGGCTGGGGCGTTGCGGGTGAACTGAACTGGCAGGATCTTCTGCGTGTTGATGCCGGCGGCTGGTTTAGCGGTGAGTTTAAAGGCGAGCCATTGCCGCGGCTCTCCCAGGTGGCAGAGCGCTGCCGCCAGCATGGCATGATGGCGAATATTGAAATCAAACCGACCACCGGAACCGGGACGCTGACCGGCAAAGCCGTGGCACTGGCCGCGCGTGAACTGTGGGCGGGAATGACGCCGCCGCTGCTGTCATCGTTTGAAATTGATGCACTTGAAGCGGCGCAACTGGCGGTGCCTGAGCTGCCGCGTGGTTTGCTGCTTGATGAGTGGCGTGATGACTGGCGAGAGCTCACCACCCGGTTGGGCTGTGTCTCTATTCATCTTAATCATAAGCTGCTGGATGAGGCGCGTGTGGATGCGTTGCGCGATGCGGGGCTGCGGATTCTGGTGTATACCGTCAACCGACCCCAGCGCGCGGCAGAACTGCTACGCTGGGGAGTAGACTGCATCTGTACCGATGCGATTGATGTCATCGGGCCGGATTTTCAGCCCTGTTAAGGTCCAAGCGTTTTTAACGGAACGTTAGGTTGCGGCGTGCTGGACGGTTTTAGCATGTCGCCATTCTTTTTTTCCGGCAGCATCTGTTGCTGTTTATTCAGCGAGTTGTCCGGGTTATGCGTTCCGCTTAACATCCCGCCATTGCTGTTGGGCAGCATTTGCTGCTGACCGGAATTCAACTCACCTGGCTGAGACTGACGTACTCGCTGGGAGTTGGTGTTGATTTGGTTTTCCATATGCTGTTGCTGCATGCGTGTCTGCGTTTGCAACTGCTGGTTGAGCATCCCTTTCTGCTGAATTTGCTGCGTTTGCATTTGTGTTTGCATACGCTGTTGACTCGGGATCTGATAACCGGGTTGATTCGGGTTATTCATGGTGTTGATTGGCTGTGCAAAGCCTGCAAACGGCAATAGCATGGCTAAAAGTAAGAGTCGTTTCATCGCTTTTCTCCTCTCGGGGATCTCTTAAGTTTACTCCTTTCTCGCTGTTACGATGATTATTTCAGAGTTATGCACCAGGCTTAGTGGGGGCCGACCCCATAAATCTGGAGAATAACGATGATAAAACCGACGTTTTTACGCCGGGTAGCCATTGCTGCTCTGCTCTCAGGAAGTTGTTTTAGCGTTGCGGCTGCACCGGCTGCGCCGCCACCGGTATCCTACGGTGTTGAAGAAGATGTGTTTCATCCTGTGCGTGCGCAGCAGGGGATGGTGGCGTCCGTGGATGCGCTGGCCACGCAGGTTGGGGTTGATATTCTCAGACAGGGCGGTAATGCCGTCGATGCTGCCGTCGCCGTTGGTTATGCGCTGGCGGTGACGCATCCACAGGCGGGTAACCTGGGTGGTGGCGGCTTTATGATGCTGCGCACCAAAGACGGGAAGACGACAGCAATTGATTTCCGTGAAATGGCGCCTGCTGGCGCGACTCGCGATATGTTCCTTGATGAACAGGGTAACGCCGATGCGAAAAAGTCACTGACTTCGCATCTGGCTTCCGGTACGCCGGGTACCGTGGCGGGTTTCTCGCTGGCGCTGGAGAAATACGGTACGCTGCCGTTGAATAAAGTGGTACGTCCGGCAATGAAGCTGGCGGAAGAGGGCTTTGTGGTTAACGACGCGCTGGCCGACGATCTGAAAACCTATGGCAGCGAAGTGCTCCCTAATCACGAGAACAGCAAAGCCATTTTCTGGAAGGACGGCGAGCCGCTGAAAAAGGGCGACAAGCTGGTGCAAAAGAATCTGGCGAAAAGCCTGGAAATGATTGCCGAGAATGGCCCTGATGCGTTTTATAAAGGGGCGATTGCCGATCAGATAGCCGAGGAGATGAAGAAGAATGGCGGGCTTATCACCAAAGCGGACTTAGCTGACTACAAAGCCGTAGAGCGTGCGCCAATCAGCGGTGACTACCGTGGTTATCAGGTCTTCTCGATGCCGCCGCCGTCCTCTGGCGGTATTCACATCGTGCAGATCCTCAATATTCTCGAAAACTTCGATATGAAGAAGTACGGGTTTGGCAGCGCCGATGCCATGCAGGTTATGGCTGAAGCGGAGAAATATGCTTACGCCGACCGTTCCGAATATCTGGGCGACCCGGATTTTGTGAAAGTGCCGTGGCAGGCGCTGACCAACAAAGCCTATGCTAAAACGCTTGCCGATCAGATTGATATCAACAAAGCGAAGCCTTCCAGCCAAATCAAGCCTGGCAAACTTGCTCCCTATGAAAGTAACCAGACTACGCACTTCTCGGTGGTGGATAAAGACGGCAATGCCGTGGCGGTGACCTATACCCTGAATACCACCTTCGGAACCGGTATTGTGGCGGGTAACACCGGTATTCTGCTCAATAATGAGATGGATGATTTCTCTGCTAAACCGGGTGTGCCGAACGTTTACGGGCTGGTGGGAGGCGATGCCAACGCCGTCGGGCCGAAGAAGCGTCCGCTGTCGTCGATGTCGCCGACTATCGTGGTAAAAGACGGGAAAACCTGGCTGGTGACCGGCAGCCCAGGCGGAAGCCGAATTATCACTACCGTGCTGCAAATGGTGGTCAACAGCATTGATTTTGGGATGAACGTTGCCGAAGCGACCAACGCGCCGCGCTTCCATCATCAATGGTTGCCGGATGAACTGCGCGTTGAAAAAGGGTTTAGCCCTGACACCATCAAGCTGCTGGAGCAGAAAGGACAGAAAGTGGTGCTGAAAGAAGCAATGGGCAGCACGCAGAGCATTATGGTTGGACCGGATGGCGCACTGTATGGCGCGTCCGACCCGCGTTCCGTGGATGATTTAACGGCGGGATATTGATGGTATTGCCGGGTCTGCCGTTAATGCAGGCCCGGCGAGTACTTCCTGGCGGTTTCTTACCCGTTACTTCACGCGCGCCATAAAGTAGGCATCAACATACTCACCGTTGCGCAGGCCGTATTTCTTACCGGTGCCTTCGATTTCAAAGCCGTACTTCTTATAGACTGCTACAGCAGGCTCATTATCAACAAATACCGTTAGCTCAATACGATCGACGCGCAGCCAGTTGTCACACATGTCGATCATTGTGCGAATCAGGGCGCTGGCAACGCCGCGGTTCTGCCAACGAGCATCAACACAAATACCAAAATCAGCGACGTGGCTGCGGCGCGGGCGTTGGGCGACGGCAATGGAAAGATGTCCCACGACGATATCATCAATGCAGGCAACCAGTTGTTTGACGCCGGGCTGCTCGGCGAGTCGCACTTGCCACATCTCCATGGAAGGATGAGGAACCTGTAGCGTGTTGTGGTACACCTCCGGCTGCGCATGGATCTGACGAATAGCGTCGTAATCTTTTGGTTCAGCGTGGCGTATCACTATCTCACTCATTCCTTATCTCCTGCAGGGGTAATTGTGTATTTACACTCGCTGAGAAAGAAAATTCCGTCAACTGCATTTTTTTGCAAAAATAAGTAGACAAGTGCGAATGAGAATGATTATTATTTCTCTGCGTTCAGGGGAACCCCTACGGAGAACCTGAAAGCACGACATTGCTCACATTGCTTCCAGTATTACTTTAGCCAGCTTTTGCTGGCTTTTTTTTTGACTGGGTTTCGGGCTAGCTTACTTGTCAGCTTAATCCCGGGCTGTGCTCGCAATCCTCACGTACTCTGTGTACGCTCCGGTTGCTGCGCGCAGGCCGTGAATAATCTGCCTACGCCACTTACGCCCGAGCTTGAGGCTACTGTTTTTGTAGGCCGGATAAGGCTCCGCCGCCATCCGGCAAAGAATCCAACATTCAGTCTCCAGCCGCTTTGCGCTATGGTGTAGACATTCACCTTCAGAAGGATTGTCTCATGGCCTTACATTGCGCATTTATTGGTTTTGGCAAAAGTACCACTCGCTACCATTTACCTTATGTCCTGAACCGCAAAGACAGCTGGCATGTCGCACATATTTTTCGCCGCAACGCGAAACCGGAAGAGCAGGCGCCGCAGTATTCACATATCCACTTTACCAGCGACCTCGACGAGATCTTAAACGATCCGCAGGTGAAACTGGTGATCGTCTGTACGCATGCTGACAGCCATTTCGAATACGCTAAACGCGTGCTGGAAGCGGGTAAGAATGTGCTGGTTGAGAAACCCTTCACCCCGACGCTTGCGCAAGCAAAAGAGCTGTTTGAACTGGCGCAAAGCAAAGGGCTGACCGTTACGCCGTATCAGAATCGCCGTTTTGACTCCTGCTTCCTCACCGCGAAAAAAGCCATTGAGAGCGGCAAGCTCGGCAAGATTGTGGAGGTTGAAAGCCATTTCGATTACTACCGTCCTGAAGCAGAAACCAAGCCGGGACTGCCGCAGGACGGCGCGTTTTATGGTCTGGGCGTACACACCATGGATCAGATTATCTCGTTGTTCGGACGCCCCGATCATGTGGCCTACGACATCCGCAGCCTGCGTAACAAAGCGAACCCGGACGATACCTTTGAAGCGCAGCTGTTTTACGGCGACCTGAAAGCCATTGTTAAAACCAGTCATCTGGTGAAAATCGACTATCCGAAGTTTATCGTGCATGGCACCAAAGGTTCGTTTGTGAAATACGGCATCGACCAGCAGGAAACCAGCCTGAAGGCGAATATCATGCCGGGAGAACCCGGTTTTGCCGCTGACGATTCCATTGGGCTGCTGGAGTACATCAATGATGAAGGCGTCTCAGTGAAAGAAGAGGTGAAACCGGAAGTCGGCGACTATGGCCGCGTCTATGATGCGCTGTATCAGACGCTGACAGTGGGTACGCCTAATTACGTCAAGGAATCTGAAGTTCTTACCAACCTGGAGATCCTCGAACGCGCCTTTGAACAGGCAACGCCTGCCACGATTACCCTCGCCAAATAGCCTGTACAGACTCCTCTGGGTTTGTTCATATTTTTTGAACAGAGGAGTCAATTTTCACCCTCTATGATCCCAGGCGGATTGAGTCCACACTTACTCCATCGAAAACATCTGGGGGTGAACACAATGATCTATTTACGCAAAGCTAACGACCGTGGTCATGCTAATCATGACTGGCTCGATTCCTGGCATACCTTCTCTTTTGCCAACTACTATGACCCGAACTTTATGGGGTTCTCGGCACTGCGCGTGATTAACGATGACGTGATCGACGCAGGCCAGGGATTTGGTACTCACCCCCATAAAGACATGGAAATCCTGACCTACGTGCTGGAAGGTGCGGTGGAGCATCAGGACAGCATGGGCAATAAGGAGCAGGTTCCAGCAGGTGAATTCCAGATTATGAGCGCCGGGACGGGGATCCGTCACTCGGAGTACAACCCGAGCAATACTGAGAAACTGCATCTGTATCAGATCTGGATCATGCCGCAGGAAAACGGTATTACGCCGCGTTATGAGCAACGTCGTTTCGATGCTGTTCAGGGCAAACAGCTGGTGCTGTCACCGGATGCGCGAGAGGGTTCGCTGAAAGTGTATCAGGATATGGAGTTGTACCGTTGGGCGCTGCTTAAAGATGAACAGTCGGTGCATCAGATTGCCGCTGAACGCCGCGTCTGGATCCAGGTGGTAAAAGGTAACGTCACCATTAATGGGACCAAAGCGACCACCAGCGACGGTCTGGCAATCTGGGATGAACAGGCAATTTCTATTCATGCCGACAGCGACAGCGAAGTGTTACTGTTTGACCTGCCGCCAGTCTAAATCTGCGTAATCTTGCCCGATGGCGCGTAGCTTATCGGGCCTACGTGTTGATGTAGGCCGGATAAGACGCGACAGCGTTGCCATCCGGCTCTTCATCCTTTGTCATTTATTCCGCACGTCCGTGGTAAACTGGGGATATCTATCCCTTTTTAACGCTTCAGGACGATGAAAAAGAAAAGACCCGTACTTCAGGATGTAGCCGACCGCGTGGGCGTGACCAAAATGACGGTCAGTCGCTTTTTGCGTAACCCGGAGCAGGTCTCCGTGGCGCTGCGGGGCAAAATTTCCGCTGCACTTGATGAGCTGGGTTATATTCCCAATCGCGCTCCTGATATCCTTTCTAACGCCACCAGCCGCGCTATCGGCGTGCTGTTACCGTCTCTTACTAACCAGGTTTTTGCTGAAGTGCTACGCGGCATTGAGGCCGTGACTGACCGCCACGGTTATCAGACCATGCTGGCGCACTACGGCTATAAGCCCGAGATGGAGCAGGAACGCCTGGAATCGATGCTGTCATGGAATATCGACGGTCTGATCCTCACCGAACGTAGCCATACGCCCCGGACGTTGAAAATGATTGAGGTTGCGGGTATCCCGGTGGTTGAACTGATGGACAGCCAGTCACCGTGTCTGGATATTGCCGTCGGCTTTGACAACTTCGAGGCCGCCCGGCAGATGACCGCCGCCATTATCGCGCGTGGCCATCGCCATATTGCCTATCTGGGTGCGCGTCTTGATGAACGTACTATCATCAAACAGAAGGGCTACGAGCAAGCCATGCGCGACGCCGGCCTGGTGCCGTATAGTGTGATGGTGGAGCAGTCTTCTTCCTACTCCTCCGGTATCGAGCTTATCCGTCAGGCGCGGCGTGAATACCCGCAGCTTGATGGCGTCTTCTGTACCAACGATGACTTAGCGGTAGGCGCAGCGTTTGAATGTCAGCGTTTGGGATTAAGAATACCCGATGATATGGCGATTGCCGGATTCCACGGTCACGATATCGGCCAGGTGATGGAACCGCGTCTGGCGAGCGTACTGACGCCGCGTGAACGGATGGGCAGCATTGGTGCAGAACGTCTGCTGGCGCGCATCCGTGGTGAGGTAGTTACACCTAAAATGTTAGATTTAGGTTTCACCTTGTCACCGGGCGGATCTATTTAACCCAACAATTTTGAAGTAGCTCACACTTATACACTTCGGGCACGAATGGATATTGCTTCTCCATTTATCCGGCTGGACAATGTTACCGATAACAGTTACCCGTAACAATTTCCTGATTCTTGTACCAGTGGGAGCAACGCTTTGAGCACGACTAATCATGATCACCACGTTTACGTTCTGATGGGCGTATCGGGCAGCGGTAAATCTGCTGTCGCCAGCGAAGTGGCGCATCAACTGCAGGCCGCGTTTCTTGATGGCGATTTTCTCCATCCGCGCAGCAACATCATGAAAATGGCTTCCGGTGAGCCGTTAAACGATGACGACCGTAAACCGTGGTTACAGGCGCTGAATGACGCCGCCTTCGCGATGCAGCGCACCAACAAGGTTTCGCTGATCGTCTGCTCAGCCTTGAAAAAAGACTATCGTGATCAGCTGCGTGACGGTAACCCGAATCTCTCTTTCATCTACCTGAAAGGGGATTTTGACGTTATCGAAAGTCGTCTGAAGGCGCGTAAAGGTCACTTCTTCAAAACGCAGATGCTGGTAACTCAGTTTGAAGCGCTGGAAGAACCGGGTGCGAATGAAAACGATGTTCTGGTGGTGGATATCGATCAGCCGCTGGACGGTGTGGTAGCTAGCACCATTGAGGTTATTAACCAGGGCAGTAAGTAGTGACTACATTAACGCTTGTTTTAACAGCAGTAGGGTCCGTTTTATTACTGCTGTTTTTAGTAATGAAGGCGCGTATGCACGCCTTCGTTGCTTTGATGGTGGTATCCATTGGTGCAGGTCTCTTTTCCGGTATGCCGCTCGATAAAATCGCGGCAACGATGGAAAAAGGGATGGGAGGCACGCTCGGCTTTCTGGCGATTGTGGTGGCGCTGGGCGCGATGTTTGGCAAGATTTTGCATGAAACCGGCGCAGTCGATCAGATTGCCGTCAAGATGCTGAAATCCTTCGGTCACAGCCGTGCGCATTATGCGATCGGCCTGGCCGGTCTGATTTGCGCGCTGCCGTTGTTCTTTGAAGTGGCGATTGTGCTGCTGATAAGTGTCGCATTCTCGATGGCGCGCCACACCGGTACCAACCTGGTGAAGCTGGTCATTCCGCTGTTTGCGGGTGTGGCGGCAGCGGCGGCGTTTCTGCTGCCGGGGCCTGCGCCGATGCTGCTGGCTTCTCAGATGCACGCCGACTTTGGCTGGATGATCCTGATTGGCCTGTGTGCGGCGATCCCGGGCATGATTATCGCCGGGCCGCTGTGGGGTAATTTCATCAGCCGTTACGTTGAGCTGCATGTACCGGAAGACATTACCGAGCCGCATCTGGGCGAAGGCAAAATGCCGTCCTTTGGCTTCAGCCTGTCGCTGATCCTGCTGCCGCTGGTGCTGGTTGGTCTGAAAACCATCGCCGCACGCTTTGTTCCGGTCGGTTCTTCAACCTACGAATGGTTCGAGTTTATCGGTCATCCGTTTACCGCGATTCTGGTTGCCTGTCTGGTGGCGATTTACGGTCTGGCGGTGCGCCAGGGCATGCCAAAAGACCGCGTGATGGAAATCTGCGGCCATGCGCTGCAACCGGCGGGGATTATTCTGCTGGTGATTGGTGCGGGTGGCGTGTTCAAACAGGTGCTGGTGGATTCCGGCGTCGGTCCGGCGCTGGGCGAAGCGTTAACCGGTATGGGCTTACCGATTGCCATTACCTGCTTTGTGCTGGCAGCGGCGGTACGTATTATTCAGGGTTCCGCGACCGTAGCCTGCTTAACGGCTGTGGGTCTGGTGATGCCAGTGATTGAGCAACTGAACTTCTCCGGTGCGCAGATGGCGGCACTGTCTATCTGTATCGCGGGCGGTTCTATTGTGGTTAGCCACGTGAACGATGCCGGTTTCTGGCTGTTCGGTAAATTTACCGGTGCAACGGAAGCACAAACGCTGAAGACCTGGACGATGATGGAAACCATCCTCGGTACGGTCGGCGCGATTGTCGGTATGATTGCCTTCCAGCTGCTGAGCTGAGTCTTGTTGCCCGGTGGCGCTTACGCTTACCGGGCCTACAAAATCAAAGAAAATACTGTCACCCCTTCATCCACATCCGCACGCCGTCGAGGAACATCTGGGTGGCCATCATCACCAGAATCAGCCCCATCAGGCGCTCCAGCGCGTTAACCCCTTTCTCACCCAGCAGACGTAAAAACAGCGAAGACTGCAGCAAAATCACAAAGGTACCGCCCCAGGCGATCAGTAGCGCAATCACCAGATGCCCCATCTGATTCGGGTACTGATGCGAGAGCAGCATTAACGATGCCAGGATTGTTGGACCGGCAACCAGTGGAATCGCCAGCGGCACGATAAAGGGTTCTTCGCCTGCTGGCAGTCCGGTGCTGTTGCCGGTGGCGCTGGGGAAAATCATTTTGATGGCAATCAGGAACAAAATGATGCCTCCGGAGATGGAGACGGTTTCAGCTCGCAGGTTAAGAAATGCCAGAATTTTCTCGCCCGCAAACAGGAAAATGAACATCACCAACAGAGCAATGAACAGCTCGCGAATCATAATCGCGCGACGGCGTTTTGGTTCGGTATGTTTCAATACGGACATGAAAATGGGCAGATTTCCGAGCGGATCCATAATCAGGATCAATAAAACTGCCGCTGAAATGATTTCATTCATAACTCAAATTCCCTGATAATTACCACGGACTTTCTGCTTGCTTGCGCAGCGGGATAAGTCGCATTACTGATGGCTTCGCTATCATTGATTAATTTCACTTGCGACTTTGGCTGCTTTTTGTATGGTGAAGGATAGGCCAGTAGGATACTGGTTAGCATACACAGCACACATCTCTGCAGGAAAAAAACGCTATGAAAAATGTTGGTTTTATCGGCTGGCGCGGTATGGTCGGCTCTGTTCTCATGCAACGCATGGTTGAAGAGCGCGACTTTGACGCCATTCGCCCTGTTTTCTTTTCTACTTCCCAGCTCGGGCAGGCGGCACCGACCTTCGGTGGAACCGCGACCGGCACACTTCAGGACGCTTTTGATCTGGACGCGCTGAAGGCGCTCGATATCATCGTGACCTGTCAGGGCGGCGATTATACCAACGAAATCTATCCAAAGCTTCGTGAAAGCGGTTGGCAGGGTTACTGGATTGACGCGGCTTCTTCATTGCGCATGAAAGACGATGCCATCATCATTCTCGATCCGGTTAACCAGGATGTCATTACCGACGGTCTGAACAAAGGCATTAAGACTTTTGTCGGCGGTAACTGCACTGTTAGCCTGATGCTGATGTCGCTCGGCGGCCTGTTTGCCAATGATTTGGTTGACTGGGTATCCGTGGCAACTTACCAGGCGGCCTCCGGTGGCGGCGCACGTCATATGCGTGAACTGCTGTCGCAGATGGGGCATCTGTATAGCCATGTGGCCGATGAACTGGCGACACCTTCCTCTGCTATCCTCGACATCGAACGCAAAGTCACGACCCTGTCCCGTAGCGGTGAACTGCCGGTTGATAACTTTGGCGTACCGCTGGCCGGTAGCCTGATTCCGTGGATCGACAAACAGCTCGATAACGGTCAGAGCCGTGAAGAGTGGAAGGGACAGGCGGAAACCAACAAAATTCTCAACACGTCTTCCGTGATCCCGGTTGATGGTCTGTGCGTGCGCGTCGGCGCGCTGCGCTGCCACAGCCAGGCGTTCACCATTAAACTGAAAAAAGATGTGTCTATTCCGACCGTGGAAGAACTGCTGGCGGCGCACAATCCGTGGGCCAAAGTTGTACCAAACGATCGGGATATCACTATGCGTGAGTTAACCCCAGCGGCCGTTACCGGTACGTTGACCACGCCAGTAGGCCGTCTGCGTAAGCTGAATATGGGACCGGAGTTCCTGTCAGCCTTTACCGTAGGCGACCAACTGCTCTGGGGTGCCGCAGAGCCACTGCGCCGTATGCTGCGTCAGCTGGCGTAATAATTTGTTAACGATCAAGGGTGAGGAATCACCCTTTTTTTTGCGTAATACAGGAGTAAGCGCAGATGTTTCATTTTTTACCGGGAGTAAGATAAAGCATTGGCTATTCTTTAAGGGTGACTTAGTACCGGAGGTATTAAGTTGTTGCCTGAAGGTGGGACGACGCAGAGAGGATGCACAATTGTGCTGCGCCGTTCAGGTCAAAGAAGTGTCGCACCTGATGTCGAAAATCAGTTGGAAGGGGTGACACCATAAAACAGGAAGACAACCATGTCCGTTCGTATCGATAGAGACGTGATTAATGCGCTAATTGCAGGCCATTTTGCGGATCCTTTTTCCGTACTGGGTATGCACCAAACTGAAGCCGGACTTGAAGTCCGCGCCCTATTACCCGATGCCACCGAAGTGTGGGTGATCGAACCAAAAACCGGACGCAAAGTGGGCAAGCTGGATTGCCTCGACTCTCGCGGTTTTTTTTGTGCTGTACTTCCCCGCCGTAAAAATTTCTTTCGCTATCAGTTGGCCGTTGTCTGGCATGGACAGCAGAATCTGATTGATGACCCTTATCGTTTTGGCCCGCTAATCCAGGATATGGATGCCTGGCTGTTGTCCGAAGGGACGCATCTGCGCCCGTACGAAACGCTGGGCGCACATGCGGATACCATGGACGGAGTGACCGGTACGCGTTTTTCCGTCTGGGCACCCAATGCACGACGCGTCTCGGTAGTGGGACAGTTTAACTACTGGGATGGTCGCCGCCACCCCATGCGCCTGCGAAAAGAGAGCGGTATCTGGGAGTTGTTTATCCCCGGCGCACAGCAGGGACAGCTGTACAAATACGAGATGATCGATGCCAACGGTCATTTACGTGTCAAAGCCGACCCGTATGCCTTTGAAGCGCAAATGCGCCCGGAAACGGCGTCGCTTATCTGCGGTTTGCCGGAAAAAGTGGTGCAAACTGAGGAGCGCAAAAGAGCTAACCAGTTTGATGCGCCGATCTCTATCTATGAAGTGCATCTGGGGTCATGGCGTCGTCATACCGATAACAACTTCTGGCTGAGCTATCGTGAGCTGGCGGATCAGCTGATCCCTTACGTGAAGTGGATGGGCTTTACCCATCTCGAGCTGTTGCCGATTAACGAGCACCCGTTTGACGGCAGCTGGGGCTACCAGCCGACCGGCATGTATGCGCCGACCCGCCGCTTCGGCACGCGCGATGACTTCCGCTATTTTGTCAATGCCGCCCATCAGGCGGGGCTGAACGTGATCCTCGACTGGGTTCCGGGTCATTTCCCGTCGGACGACTTTGGTCTGGCTCAGTTTGATGGCACCAGTTTGTATGAACACAGCGACCCGCGTGAAGGCTATCACCAGGACTGGAATACGCTGATCTACAACTACGGCCGCCGTGAAGTCAGCAACTATCTGGTGGGCAACGCCCTGTACTGGATTGAGCGCTTTGGTATCGATGCGCTGCGCGTGGATGCCGTGGCATCCATGATTTATCGCGACTACAGCCGTAAAGAAGGGGAATGGATCCCGAATGAATTTGGTGGTCGCGAAAACCTTGAAGCCATTGAGTTCTTGCGCAATACCAACCGTATTCTTGGCGAACAGGTTCCAGGTGCGGTGAGCATGGCGGAAGAGTCTACCGATTTTGCCGGTGTCTCCAGACCGCAGGATATGGGCGGTTTAGGTTTCTGGTACAAGTGGAACCTGGGCTGGATGCACGACACGCTGGATTACATGAAGCTGGACCCGGTTCATCGTCAGTATCACCACGATAAGCTGACCTTCGGCATGCTGTACAACTACACCGAAAACTTTGTTCTGCCACTGTCACATGATGAAGTCGTGCACGGTAAGAAATCGATTCTCGACCGCATGCCGGGAGACGCATGGCAGAAATTTGCTAACCTGCGTGCCTATTACGGCTGGATGTGGGCCTTCCCCGGTAAGAAACTGCTGTTTATGGGCAACGAATTTGCTCAGGGACGCGAGTGGAACCACGACGCCAGCCTTGACTGGCATTTGCTGGAAGGGGGCGACAACTGGCACCACGGTGTACAGCGACTGGTACGTGACCTGAACCACACCTATCGTCATCATAAAGCGTTGCATGAGCTTGATTTTGATGCCTATGGCTTTGAGTGGCTGGTGGTGGATGACAACGAACGGTCGGTGCTGATTTTTGTCCGCCGAGACAAGGTCGGTAATGAAATTATCGTCGCCAGTAACTTCACGCCTGTGCCGCGCCATGGCTACCGTTTCGGCATCAATCAACCGGGCAAATGGCGTGAGATCCTCAATACCGACTCGATGCATTACCACGGCAGCAATACCGGCAACGGTGGTGCGGTGCACAGTGATGAAATCGCCAGCCATGGGCGTCAACACTCACTGAGCCTCACGTTGCCGCCGCTGGCAACGATTTGGCTGGTTCGGGAGGGGTAATGACGCAACTGGCAACCGGCAACGCCACACCCCATGGTGCAACGTATGACGGCCATGGCGTCAATTTCACCCTTTTCTCGGCCCATGCCGAACGCGTTGAGTTATGCGTATTCGATGAGCAAGGCTGCGAATACCGCTATGACCTGCCGGGGCGTAGCGGGGATATCTGGCACGGCTATTTGGCCGATGCCAGACCAGGTCTGCGCTACGGTTATCGCGTGCATGGACCGTGGCAGCCCGGGCAGGGCCACCGCTTCAATCCGGCGAAGCTGCTTCTCGACCCTTGCGCGCGTCGGGTTGAAGGTGAATTAAAAGATAACCCTCTGCTGCACGGTGGGATCGATGAACCGGATCATCACGATAATGCCGCCATCGCCCTGAAAAGCGTGGTGGTGTCAGATCGGTATGACTGGGAAGACGATACCCCGCCACGCACGCCGTGGGGCAATACCGTGATTTACGAAGCGCATGTCAAAGGGCTGACGTATCTGCATCCTGATATCCCCGAAGAGATGCGCGGTACCTACAAAGCGCTCGGTCATCCGGTGATGCTCGACTATTTCAAGCGTCTGGGCATTACCGCGCTGGAGCTGTTGCCCGTCGCACATTTCGCCAACGAACCGCGCCTTCAGCGGTTGGGATTGTCGAACTACTGGGGGTACAACCCGGTGGCGATGTTTGCATTGCATCCTGCCTATGCCTGCTCGCCAGAGAGTGCGCTGGATGAGTTTCGTGATGCGGTAAAAGCACTGCATAAAGCGGGTATTGAAGTCATTCTCGATATCGTGTTGAACCACAGCGCCGAACTGGATCTTGAGGGACCGGTCTTCTCGCTGCGCGGAATTGATAACCGTAGCTATTATTGGATCAGGGACGATGGTGATTACTACAACTGGACCGGTTGTGGGAACACCCTCAATCTGAGCCATCCTGGTGTCGTGGAGTATGCCTGTGAATGCCTGCGTTACTGGGTTGAAACCTGCCACGTCGATGGTTTTCGTTTTGATTTAGCTGCCGTCATGGGGCGTACGCCTGCGTTTCGTCAGGATGCCCCTCTGTTTACCGCGATCCAAAACTGTCCGCTGCTCTCTCGCGTCAAACTGATTGCGGAACCGTGGGATATTGGTGAGGGCGGATATCAGGTGGGTAATTTCCCGCCGCCGTTTGCCGAGTGGAATGACCATTTTCGTGATGCAAGTCGACGCTTCTGGCTTCAGCGTAATCTGTCTTTGGGCGAGTTTGCCGGACGTTTCGCCGCATCCAGCGATGTGTTTAAACGCAATGGCCGCAAACCCAGCGCTACCGTCAATCTGGTGACCGCGCATGACGGTTTTACGCTGCGCGACTGTGTGTGCTTCACAAATAAGCACAATGAAGCGAATGGTGAGGAAAATCGGGACGGCACTAGCAATAACTACAGCGACAATCATGGTAAAGAAGGATTAGGCGGCTCGCTGGACCTGATTGAACGGCGGCGTGACAGCATTCACGCGCTGTTAACCACGCTGTTGCTCTCCCAGGGGACGCCGATGTTGCTGGCAGGCGATGAGCATGGTCATAGCCAGCACGGTAACAATAACGCTTACTGCCAGGATAACGCGTTAACCTGGCTGGACTGGCAGCAGGCAAACAATGGGCTAACGACATTTACCGCAGCCCTGATTCATCTCCGCCAGCAAATCCCGGCCCTCACTGGAGATTGCTGGTGGGAAGAAGGCGACGGCAATGTCCGCTGGCTGAATAAGTACGCACAACCCTTAAGTGCGGATGAGTGGCAAAACGGCCCGAAACAGATGCAAATCCTGCTTTCGGACCGTTTCCTGATTGCAATAAACGCCACGCTTGAGGTGACAGATATCGTTTTACCTGAAGGGGAATGGCACGCCGTTCCCCCATTTGCCGGAGAGGACAATCCGGTGCTTACGGCTGTCTGGCAGGGACCTGCGCACGGACTGTGTGTGTTCCAGAGAAGATAAAAAAGGAGTTAGTCATGGTGAGTTTAGAGAAGAACGATCGTGTAATGTTGGCGCGCCAGCTGCCATTAAAATCTGTTGCCCTGATCCTGGCCGGTGGCCGCGGTACCCGCCTGAAAGATCTAACCAACAAACGTGCCAAGCCTGCCGTGCACTTTGGCGGTAAATTCCGCATTATTGATTTTGCCTTATCCAACTGCATTAACTCCGGGATCCGTCGTATTGGCGTGATCACGCAGTACCAGTCACATACCCTGGTACAGCATATTCAGCGCGGTTGGTCATTCTTTAGCGAAGAGATGAACGAGTTTGTCGATCTGCTGCCCGCCCAGCAAAGGATGCAGGGTGAAAATTGGTATCGCGGCACGGCGGATGCGGTGACCCAAAACCTTGACATCATTCGACGCTACAAAGCGGAATATGTGGTGATCCTCGCAGGCGATCATATTTATAAGCAAGACTACTCGCGCATGCTGATCGACCACGTTGAGAAAGGCGCACGTTGCACCGTCGCCTGTATGCCAGTGCCTATCGAAGAAGCCAGTGCGTTTGGCGTGATGGACGTGGACGACACCGATAAAATTATCGAGTTCGTTGAAAAACCCGCGAATCCTCCTGCTATGCCAGGTGACCCTACTAAATCTCTCGCCAGTATGGGGATCTACGTTTTCAACGCCGATTATCTGTATGAATTGCTGGCGGAAGATGACCTCGATGAAAACTCCAGTCACGATTTCGGTAAAGACATTATCCCGAAAATCACCGAAGCTGGCATGGCGTATGCACATCCCTTCCCGTTGTCCTGCGTGCAGTCTGATCCGGAATCCGAGCCGTACTGGCGTGACGTGGGAACGCTGGAAGCCTACTGGAAGGCGAACCTCGATCTGGCCTCGGTGACGCCTGAACTGGACATGTATGACCAGAACTGGCCAATCCGTACGCATATGGAATCACTGCCGCCAGCGAAATTCGTGCAGGACCGTTCCGGTAGCCACGGAATGACGCTGAACTCGCTGGTTTCCGGTGGCTGTATTATTTCCGGTTCGGTGGTGGTGCAGTCCGTACTGTTCCCGCGAGTGCGGGTGAATTCTTTCTGTAACATTGATTCGGCAGTGTTGTTACCTGAAGTGTGGGTGGGACGTTCATGCCGCTTACGTCGTTGCATTATCGATCGCGCCTGCATCATTCCTGAGGGCATGGTGATTGGCGAAAATGCGGAAGAAGATGCTCGTCGCTTCTACCGCTCAGAGGAAGGCATTGTGCTGGTCACGCGTGAGATGCTACGCAAACTGCAAATCAAACAGGAGCGATAATGCAGGTTTTACACGTTTGTTCAGAGATGTTCCCCCTGTTAAAAACCGGGGGACTGGCGGATGTTATCGGGGCGTTACCTGCGGCACAAATTGCGGACGGTGTGGATGCCCGCGTGTTGCTTCCGGCGTTTCCTGATATTCGTCGCGGCATTCCTGATGCGCAGGTCGTGACGCGTCGCGATACCTTCGCCGGACGGATAACGCTGTTGTTCGGCCATTACAACGGCGTCGGTATTTACCTGATTGATGCGCCGCACCTCTACGACCGTCCCGGGAGCCCGTATCACGATACGAACCTGTTTGCTTACTCCGATAACGTACAACGTTTTGCGCTGCTCGGCTGGGTCGGATGCGAAATGGCCTGCGGCCTTGATCCATTCTGGCGCCCGGATGTGGTGCATGCGCATGACTGGCATGCTGGCCTGGCGCCGGCGTATCTGGCGGCGCGCGGCCATCCGGCGAAATCGGTGTTCACCGTACACAACCTGGCGTATCAAGGCATGTTTTATGCAAAGCATATGGATGACATCCAATTGCCATGGTCGTTCTTTAATGTGCATGGACTGGAGTTTAACGGGCAGATTTCGTTTCTGAAGGCAGGGTTGTACTACGCCGACCACATTACGGCGGTGAGTCCAACCTACGCGCGGGAAATTACCGAGCCGCAGTTTGCCTACGGGATGGAAGGTCTGTTGCAGCAACGTCATCGTGAAGGACGTCTTTCCGGCGTGCTGAACGGCGTTGATGAAAAAATCTGGAGCCCGGAAACCGATCTGTTATTGGCATCGCGGTATACCCGTGACTCGCTGGAAGAGAAGGGCGAGAACAAACGGCAACTACAGATTGCGATGGGACTTAAGGTCAACGATAAAGTGCCGCTTTTTGCTGTTGTGAGCCGTCTGACCAGTCAAAAAGGGCTGGATCTGGTGCTGGAAGCGCTGCCTGGGTTGTTAGAGCAGGGTGGACAACTGGCGTTGCTCGGCGCGGGCGATCCGGTATTGCAGGAAGGGTTCTTAGCGGCGGCTGCGGAACATCCAGGCCAGGTTGGCGTGCAGATTGGTTATCACGAGGCCTTCTCGCACCGCATCATGGGCGGGGCCGATGTGATATTGGTGCCCAGCCGTTTTGAGCCGTGCGGATTAACGCAATTGTATGGACTGAAGTACGGTACGTTGCCGCTGGTGCGGCGTACCGGTGGGCTGGCTGATACGGTGTCTGATAGTTCGCTGGAGAATCTGGCGGACGGTATCGCCAGTGGGTTTGTATTTGAAGATAGTAATGCCTGGTCGCTGCTACGGGCGATCCGGCGTGCTTTCGTGTTGTGGTCCCGGCCTTCGCTTTGGCGGTTCGTACAACGCCAGGCCATGACCATGGATTTTAGCTGGCAAGTCGCGGCGAAGTCTTACCGTGAGCTTTACTATCGCTTGAAATAGATATCCAGGAATCACCTATATGAATGCTCCATTTACTTATGCATCGCCCACACTCAGCGTAGAGGCACTTAAGCATTCTATTGCCTACAAGCTGATGTTCACGATTGGTAAAGACCCGGTCATTGCCAATAAACATGAGTGGCTGAACGCCACATTGTTCGCGGTGCGCGATCGTCTCGTGGAGCGCTGGCTGCGTTCTAATCGTGCGCAATTATCCCAGGAAACCCGCCAGGTCTATTACCTGTCTATGGAGTTCCTGATTGGCCGCACGCTTTCCAATGCACTGTTATCATTGGGTATTTATGATGATGTCAAAAATGCGCTGGAAGGTATGGGGCTGGATCTTGAAGATCTGATCGACGAAGAAAACGACCCTGGTCTTGGTAACGGTGGTCTCGGTCGCCTGGCGGCCTGCTTCCTTGACTCACTGGCAACGCTGGGTCTGCCGGGACGCGGTTACGGTATTCGCTATGACTACGGGATGTTCAAACAGAACATTGTTGATGGCCGACAGAAAGAGTCGCCGGACTACTGGCTGGAATACGGTAACCCGTGGGAATTCAAACGCCACAATACGCGCTACAAAGTGCGCTTTGGCGGGCGTATTCAGCAGGAAGGCAAGAAAACGCGCTGGATAGAAACCGAAGAGATCCTCGCGGTCGCTTACGATCAGATTATCCCCGGTTACGACACCGACGCCACCAACACGCTGCGCCTGTGGAATGCCCAGGCCAGTAGCGAGATCAACCTCGGTAAATTTAACCAGGGCGACTATTTTGCGGCGGTGGAAGATAAAAACCACTCCGAGAACGTCTCCCGCGTACTGTACCCGGACGACTCCACCTATTCAGGACGCGAACTGCGCTTGCGTCAGGAGTATTTCCTGGTCTCCTCCACGGTGCAGGACATTCTGAGCCGTCATTACCAGCTGCACAAAACCTACGACAACCTGGCGGATAAAATCGCCATTCACCTCAACGACACCCATCCGGTGCTGTCGATCCCTGAACTGATGCGACTGCTGATCGATGAGCATAAGTTCAGCTGGGACGATGCGTTTGAGGTCTGCTGCCAGGTCTTCTCGTATACCAACCACACCTTGATGAGCGAAGCGCTGGAAACCTGGCCGGTGGATATGTTGGGTAAAATTCTGCCGCGCCACCTGCAAATCATCTTTGAGATTAACGATTACTTCCTGAAAACGCTGCAGGAGCAGTATCCGAACGATACGGGTCTGTTGGGGCGCACTTCGATCATTGATGAGTCGAATGGCCGTCGTGTGCGTATGGCGTGGCTGGCCGTCGTGGTGAGCCACAAGGTTAACGGCGTTTCCGAGCTGCACTCCAACCTGATGGTGCAGTCGCTGTTTGCTGATTTTGCGAAGATTTTCCCGACTCGCTTCTGCAACGTCACCAACGGCGTGACGCCGCGCCGTTGGCTGGCGCTGGCCAACCCGTCGCTCTCTGAAGTGCTGGATGAGAATATTGGCCGCACCTGGCGAACCGATCTCAGCCAGCTCAGCGAGCTTGAACAGCACTGCGATTACCCGCTGGTGAATCAAGCGGTGCGCCGTGCGAAGCTGGAGAATAAAAAGCGTCTGGCCACGCTCATTGCCCAGCAGCTTAACGTGGTGGTGAACCCGAAATCGCTGTTTGATGTGCAGATAAAGCGTATTCACGAATACAAACGCCAGTTGATGAACGTGCTGCATGTGATCACCCGCTACAACCGCATTAAGGCCGATCCTGACGCCGAGTGGGTGCCGCGTGTGAATATCTTCGCCGGTAAAGCGGCTTCCGCTTATTACATGGCGAAACATATCATTCACCTGATCAACGACATCGCGAAGGTGATCAACAACGATCCGCAAATTGGCGATAAGCTGAAGGTGGTGTTTATTCCTAACTACAGCGTCAGCCTGGCGCAGGTGATTATTCCTGCCGCCGACCTGTCTGAGCAAATCTCACTGGCCGGGACCGAAGCCTCCGGGACCAGTAATATGAAATTTGCTCTCAACGGTGCGCTGACCATCGGGACGCTGGACGGCGCTAACGTTGAGATGCTGGAGCATGTGGGCGCAGAAAATATCTTTATCTTCGGGAATACGGCGGAAGAGGTCGAGGCGCTGCGTAGCCGGGGCTACAAGCCGCGTGAGTATTACGAGAAAGATGAAGAGCTGCACCAGGTGCTGACGCAAATTGGCAGTGGCGTATTCAGCCCCGAGGAGCCGGGACGCTACCGTGACCTGGTGGACTCACTGATCAACTTTGGTGACCACTATCAGGTGCTGGCGGACTATCGCAGCTACGTTGATTGCCAGGACAAAGTTGACGAACTGTATCGCCATCCGGAAGAGTGGACCACCAGGTCGATGATAAATATCGCCAATATGGGCTACTTCTCATCGGACAGGACAATCAAAGAATACGCCGAGAACATCTGGCATATTGATTCGGTGCGGTTGTAACACTCGATGCCGGGGGCGCTTCGATTGCCCGGCCTACGTTTATATACTCTCGTAGGCCGGAGAAGTTGTTAGCCGCCATCCGGCATTTTTATCAGGAGGCCAGAGACAGCTGGTGTTTCTCAACGTACTCTGCCAGCCACTGTGTCATGCGGGACTGCTGTTCGGCATTCAGCCACATCCCTTCTTTCGTACGACGCCACAATGCATCTTCCGCACGATGAACCCATTCGTGATCGACCAGATATTTCAGCTCGGCCTCATAAAACTCATGGCCAAAGTCTTCACCTAACTCGGCAAGCGAGGTGGCTTCGCCGATGACCCATTCGGTGTTGCTGCCGTAGGTGCGAGAATAATGGCGTGCCAGCGATTCGGTCAGGAACGGGTAGCGACGGCGTAGTTTGGCCGCGTAATCTTCGCGATCGCCGCCAATGTCACCGCCTGGCAGAATGCACTCTTTCGTCCACGCCGGACCAATTCCCTGATAGTACGATGCCAGTTTTTCCATCGCGTGTTCAGCCAGCTTACGATAGGTCGTCAGCTTACCGCCAAAGACCGACAGCAGCGGCGCTTTGCCGTTTTCGTCGTGGATATCCAGCGTGTAATCACGGGTGATCGCCTGTGGTGAGTCTGATTCGTCATCGCACAGCGGACGCACACCTGAATAGGTCCAGACGATATCGTCACGGCCCAGCTGTTTCTTAAAGTGCGCGTTGTAGACTTTCAGCAGGTAATTGATTTCGCTTTCATCAATTTTCACCGCTTTGGGATCGCCTTTGTACTCCACGTCGGTCGTCCCGATAATCGAGAACTCATCCATCCATGGGATAACAAACACAATACGTTTATCTTCGTTTTGCAGGATGTAAGCCTGCTTCTGGGTATGCACGCGCGGCACCACAATGTGGCTGCCTTTGATCAGGCGAATACCGTACGGCGATGGTAGGTGCATACCATCGTCGAAGAACTCTTTCACCCACGGACCGGTGGCGTTGACCAGGCCACGCGCCTGCCAGGTGTGTTTTTTGCCGGTATCGATATCTTCAGCTTCAACAATCCACAACCCGTTTTCACGGCGAGCAGAGGTGGCGCGAGTGCGGGTTAATACTTCTCCGCCTTTGCGTACGACCATTTGGGCGTTTGCCAAAACCAGCCGTGCATCGTCTACCCAGCAGTCAGAATATTCGAAACCGCGCACAATCTCAGGTTTCATTACGGAATCTGCGCCAAAACGCAAACCTGTAGAACTTGGCAAACTGGTGCGTTTGCCCAGATGATCGTACATAAATAGACCAATACGGATCATCCATGCCGGACGCAGGTGCGGGCGATGGGGCAGGCGAAAGCGCATTGGGAAAGCGATATGCGGTGCCATTTTCAACAGCACTTCACGTTCGGCCAGCGCTTCGCTAACCAGACGGAATTCGTAGTGTTCCAGGTAGCGCAGGCCACCGTGGATGAGTTTGGAACTGGCGGAGGAGGTCGCACAGGCTAAATCCTGCGCTTCCAGCATCAGCACGGATAAACCGCGTCCAGCGGCATCTGCCGCGATACCGGCACCGTTGATGCCTCCACCTATCACAATCAGATCTTTGGTTTCCATGCTGGCCTCTCGCACTTTCGTTATAGCTCATTAATGTTCGTTATCGAGCATAATAGCAAAGAATCGCGCCATTGGTAACATCGGATAAACAATTTACAGTGATACATATAACATTATGGCGTTTACCTGCTCAGGCAACGTACACTGGAGGGTAATATTGGTTACCTGCCAGAACATAAGTAGAACTTGAAAAGAGAACACCATGGATCAGTTTGAATGTATCAATGTCGAAGAAGCCCATCAGAAACTACTGCACGGAATGGCGGTGCTGGTGGATATTCGCGATCCGCAAAGTTATGCGATGGGTCACGCGCCCCAGGCGTTTCATCTGACGAACGATACGCTGGGGACGTTTATGCGTGACCATGATTTCGATACCGCCGTGATGGTGATGTGCTACCACGGCAACAGCAGTAAAGGTGCGGCGCAGTATCTGCTTCAGCAAGGTTATGATGCGGTTTACAGCGTCGACGGCGGCTTTGACGCCTGGCATCGACATTTTCCGGCAGAAGTGACGTTTGGTTCGTAAGCTATACCCTTCATTGAAGTATGGCGGGTATAACAAAGATGCAGCCTGAAACAGGCAGGGTCTATATACTGTCCTCTTTTGTGTGGAATAAGCGACAGCAACAATGTTGATGATTACCTCTTTTGCTAACCCCCGCGTGGCGCAGGCGTTTGTTGATTACATGGCGACACAGGGCGTTATCCTGACGATTCAACAACATCAGCAAACGGATGTCTGGCTGGCGGATGAGTCCCAGGCCGAGCGCGTGCGGGCTGAACTGGCGCGTTTTCTGGAGAATCCGGGCGATCCGCGTTATCTGGCGGCAAGCTGGCAGTCGGGGCAGACCGACAGCGGTTTGCGCTATCAACGCTATCCGTTTCTTGCCACGTTACGCGAACGTGCGGGTCCGGTGACCTGGGCGGTGATGGCCGCGTGTGTGCTGGTGTTTATCGCGATGAACGTGCTGGGCGACCAGGCGGTGATGCTCTGGCTGGCATGGCCGTTTGATCCTACGCTGAAATTTGAATTCTGGCGTTATTTCACCCACGCGTTTATGCACTTCTCACTGATGCACATTCTCTTCAACCTGCTGTGGTGGTGGTATCTCGGCGGCGCGGTGGAAAAACGACTCGGCAGCGGAAAACTGATCGTCATTACCGTGATTAGCGCGCTGTTGAGCGGCTATGTGCAGCAAAAATTTAGCGGCCCGTGGTTCGGTGGACTTTCCGGCGTAGTGTACGCCCTGATGGGCTACGTGTGGTTGCGCGGCGAGCGCGATCCGCAAAGCGGCATTTTCCTGCAGCGTGGTTTGATTATCTTTGCGTTGATGTGGATTGTTGCCGGCTGGTTTGATTTGTTCGGCATGTCGATGGCGAACGGCGCGCATATCGCCGGGCTGGCTGTCGGTCTGGCAATGGCATTTGCCGATACTATTCATGTGCGAAAACGAACGTAATTTCAGGGAACAATAATGAAGCAAACACAACGACATGACGCGATCATCGAGCTGGTAAAAAAACAGGGATATGTCAGCACCGAAGAGCTGGTGGAGCATTTCTCCGTCAGCCCACAAACGATTCGCCGGGATCTCAACGATCTGGCCGATCAGAACATGATTCTGCGCCATCACGGCGGCGCAGCGTTGCCGTCCAGCTCTGTGAATACCCCGTGGCATGACCGTAAGGCGACACAGACGGCGGAAAAAGAGCGTATTGCCCGTAAAGTTGCCACGCAGATCCCGAACGGCTCCACGCTGTTTATCGACATTGGCACCACGCCGGAAGCGGTCGCTCATGCGCTGCTTAATCACAGCAACCTGCGCATTGTGACCAACAACCTCAATGTGGCGAATACGCTGATGGCAAAAGAGGACTTCCGCATTATTCTGGCCGGTGGCGAACTGCGAAGCCGCGATGGTGGGATTATGGGCGAAGCGACCCTCGACTTTATTTCACAGTTCCGTCTGGACTTTGGCATCTTAGGGATAAGCGGTATCGACAGCGATGGTTCGCTGCTGGAGTTTGATTATCACGAAGTTCGCACCAAACGCGCCATTATTGAGAATTCACGTCATGTGATGCTGGTGGTGGATCATTCGAAGTTTGGTCGTAACGCGATGGTGAATATGGGCAGTATCAGCATGGTCGATGCGGTATATACCGACACGCTGCCGCCTGCTGGCGTGATGCAGGTCATTGCTGACCATCATATCCAGTTAGAGCTGTGCTAAGCGAATTCCTGGCCTGATACGCGTAGCGTATCAGGCGTTAACTAAACGCCATACCCCATCATTTTCAGCAGCTTCTGCGCATGTTGCACCGCATCCTGGCGGTGCGCCACGCCAAGCTTTTGGTACAAGTTGCGGATATGCGTCTTAATGGTCGTCGCGGCAACAGCCAGCTCACCGGCAATCTGCTCGTTGCTGTAGCCGGAATAAATCAGACCGAGAACCTGCCATTCACGCTGGGTCAGCGGGCTGGTACGGATCAGCTCCGGGACGTCCGGGTGGGTGAGCAGGCGTTCAACGAACCCTTCATCAAAGTGGGCGAATTTGTGGCGGTGATGCTGGTTAATCTCGCGCAAAATACGCTGCGCACGATGCTGCTCAAGTTCCGGTAATGTGTTGAGCTGAATCAGCTGGCGTAACTGCTGCGCCATGGCCTCGCCTTCGATCACAAAGTGGCTGATGAACCCGGTGCGGTTCGCCAGTTGCAGGGCGTCGAGCAACACCCGCTGTGCGTCATTTTTACGCCCCGCCTGCCAGTACAACTGGTTAAGCAGCAGCAGGTTACGGTTAAGATCGCTCATCAGGCGCAGGTTACGCGCATTTTCGTTTAGTTCTTCCAGCACAATTTCTGCCGGTTCAAACTCACCCAGCAGGATCTGCGCGCGGGCAATGTTACGCCACTGGCTTTGCAGGAAGTGGTTGTTAGCGAATTCTGGTTTCGGCGTGTGGCGCAGCCAGTTGGCGGCGGAATTTTTGTCACCGACCATTTGCCAGTAAATGACGCGCACCTTATCGGCGTTGGAGATCCAGTCGCTGTGATAGTGGCCGTTGCCCAGCAGGTTTTCCAGACGGTTGAGCAGGCTGCGAGCGTTATCAAGATCGCCCCGCGCCAGTGAACACTGAACCAGCAGCGCCAGGCACTGAAGCTGTTGCTGCGGCTGGAAGGTTGCAAGCAGTTCAATGCCGCTACGGGCAGAGGCCTCTGATTCATCCAGACGCGCCCATGCCCACAGGAGTTGCGCCCGTATACGCACCAGAAATTCGTGCATCGGCAGCTGTTCCAGATGCTGCTCTTTAATCAGCTGGAACGCTTTTTCCTGCGTCTCCCAGGCGGCCTGTAAAAAGCCCTGGGCAAATAAAATTTCGCTTTGTTGGATCAGACTCCACAGCGCGTAATGCCAGACGTCATGATGACGCGCCATTTGCTCTGTTTGCTGCATCAACGCCAGAGAACGCGTGAGATCGCCTTTACAGTGCAGGACTTCACCGTGCACTGACGTGGCAACGATACGACTATAAAACCAGGCAATCGGTAATTCATCCAGCGCCAGTTTTGCCAGACGCTCTGCCTCGTCCGGGTTGCCGTCGTTAATCGCTACCTGCGCACGCAAAGCGTTAAATTCGGCATGTAGCGTCTGTTCCATATCGCCTTTCATTTCCTGCTCTGCGCGAGCCAGCAGGGTGTTAACTTCGCTGTAGCGGTGTTGGCTTTGCATCAGCCAGGCCTGTAGCAGCACCAGGCGTGGATTTTCCAGCAGGCTTTCCCACGGCAGAGCTTTCAATGACTCTTCAAGTAATGCCAGTTCGCTGTGGTTAAACAGTCCCCATGCATGGTTCAGCAGAATGTCGCGCAGCATATGGGCGTCACCTGCCGCCAGCGCGTGGTGGATGGCTTCGGTCGGAAAACCTTGCGCCATCCAGCTTTCAGCGGCAGCGCGGTGTATTTCGGGAAGTTCGGTAGCTAACTCCCACTGGCAACGCTGGCGTAAAAAGCTGCCAAATAGCGGGTGATAGCTAAACCATTCGCCGACATCATCCATCCGCTGCAGGAATAATCCCTGGCGCTCAATTTCCTCCAGCCGCATTTGGCCGTTTTCTTCGCCCGTGACCCGAACAATCAGCGCATCATTCATCGAGCGCAGGATAGCGCTTTTTAGCAGGAAATGACGGGTTCCGATATCGACGCTGTCCAGGACTTCATCGACCAGATAATCGGATAAATGGCTGGCGTTGATACCGGCCAGACGTCGTGCCGACTGGTGGGCGGAATGGTTGTTCTGACGGGCAGATAGGGCGATCAGTTGTAACGCTGTGGCCCAGCCTGCAACGTCATCGCAC
This sequence comes from Citrobacter sp. HN-141, assembly GCF_033341895.1. Taxonomy (NCBI): domain Bacteria; kingdom Pseudomonadati; phylum Pseudomonadota; class Gammaproteobacteria; order Enterobacterales; family Enterobacteriaceae; genus Citrobacter; species Citrobacter sp. HN-141. Next base: position 243,423 of record NZ_JAWPBF010000003.1, read on the forward strand.
ATGCGACTACTTTCCGCAGCTTCAATTGGGGAGGACAGGCGGCGGTCAAAAAATTGTTTGGCTTCCTGGTGGTTAAAGGCCAACTGCTGGCTGCCGATTTCCAGCAGTTGATCGCGTACGCGCAGGTTGGCAATGCCCAGTTGCGGTAGGTTACGCGACAGCACGACTAACGTCAGATTTTCCGGCTGATGGCGCAGGAAAAAACGCATTGCTTCGTGGATGGCTGGATTGGAGATCAGATGATAATCATCCACGACCAGATAGAGTGGACGATGCCACTCCGCCAGTTCAATGAACAGCTGGGCAAACAGTGAGGTCAGGCTGGCATACTGGCGTTTTTGCACCATGGCTTCGCTGGTGGTGCAGTGCCCACCGGTCGCCTGTTGGATTGCCGCAATCAAATAGCTGGCGAAGCGCTCTTGCTGGTTATCGCCTTCATCCAGGGAGTACCAGCCTAATTCGTTCTTCCCCGCCGCCCATTGTGAAACAAGCGTTGTTTTTCCATAACCAGCAGGACTTGTTATCAGGGCAAGCCTGAAATTGTTCGCGCCGGAAAGTTTAGCCAGCAGGCGCTCACGAACCACCGTATGGTCGAGTCGAACCGGACGACTTAATTTAGACGGAATCAACATAAGTTAGTCACTTCACTGTGTGAAAATGGGGAAAAATGATTTTTTTTGCGCTTCGTAATTAATAGATATAAGGTCGGCCAGATCGGGATTTATTGCAAGCTAAGCGGGCTTTTTGTGTGTCTGATTTTGCACTATGTCACAAATCTATACATCTATTGCAATAATTGTTTTAAAGAGTCGCAACAGGCATGGTGACTGGTTCCAGCGTTATTTTTACAGGGTGGAATAACTCCTCTTTTTTTATGTGGTTACTGTAACGATGAATAAAAGTCGATGAATTTTGTGCTCGACTTAAAACTTTCATGTGAAATATCTCAAGCAGAATGTGTATTTCAGGTTAGAAACTATTTCTCCGTTTACATATTTTTTCTAAATGTCATCTTCCTGTTTGATATTGTCTGGATAATCTCTTTTGATTAATGCGAAAACCGCGATGCATTTCAGAGGGTATGCGGATAACCTGCGTATTTATCGGCCATAACACCCCCTCTTAAAGTGGCGGCGATCACATTTTAACGCTCATCCCCGCTCCTCCTCCCTGCCTAATCCCTGCCAGGATGAGGAAGGTCAACAACGAGCCTGGCAAACTAGCGATAACGTTGTTTATTACCTAAGGACCTGGAATCCCTATGTCACAGCCTACTTTCAACAAAGATCAATTTCAGGCTGCCCTGACACGTCAGTGGCAGCGCTTCGGTTTATCGTCGGCTCACGAAATGACGTCGCGCCAGTGGTGGCAGGCCGTGAGTGGGGCATTGGCTGAGTTACTCAGCGCCCAGCCAGCGGTGAAACCGGCAAAAAATCAGCGTCACGTTAACTACATCTCGATGGAGTTTTTGATTGGCCGTCTGACGGGGAACAACTTGCTCAACCTGGGCTGGTATCAGGCGGTGAGCGACGAGCTGAAAGCACACGACATCAACCTGACCGACTTACTGGAAGAAGAAACCGATCCGGCGTTGGGGAACGGAGGGCTGGGTCGTCTGGCTGCGTGTTTCCTCGACTCGATGGCGACGGTTGGCCAGTCGGCGACGGGTTACGGCCTCAACTATCAGTACGGTTTGTTTCGTCAGTCATTTGCTGATGGTCAACAGATGGAAGCGCCGGATGACTGGCATCGCGGCAGCTACCCGTGGTTCCGCCACAATGAAGCACTGGATGTGCAAGTCGGGATTGGCGGTAAAGTTACCAAAGAGGGTCACTGGGAGCTGGGATTCACCATCACCGGTCAGGCCTGGGACCTGCCAGTACTGGGCTACCGCAACGGCGTGGCACAACCGCTCCGCCTGTGGCAGGCCACTCATGTGCACCCGTTTAACCTGACCAAATTTAATGACGGTGATTTCCTGCGTGCGGAGCAGCAGGGGATCGACGCTGAAAAACTGACGAAAGTGTTGTACCCGAACGATAACCATACGGCAGGTAAAAAGCTGCGCCTGATGCAGCAGTACTTCCAGTGTGCCTGCTCCGTGGCAGACATTCTGCGCCGTCATCATCTGGCAGGACGTAAACTGCACGAACTGGCCGACTACGAAGTTATTCAACTGAACGACACCCACCCGACTATTGCGATCCCTGAACTGCTGCGCGTGCTGATTGATGAGCACCAGATGAGCTGGGACGATGCATGGGCGATCACCAGCAAGACGTTTGCTTACACCAACCATACTCTGATGCCCGAAGCGCTTGAGTGCTGGGATGAGAAGCTGGTGAAGGCGCTGCTGCCGCGTCATATGCAAATCATCAAAGAGATAAATGACCGCTTTAAGAAACTGGTCGATAAAACCTGGCCGGGCGATGCCGCCGTCTGGGCGAAACTGGCGGTGGTGCACAACAAACAAGTGCGCATGGCGAATATGTGCGTAGTCAGCGGCTTTGCGGTTAATGGTGTGGCAGCGCTGCACTCTGATCTGGTGGTGAAAGATCTGTTCCCTGAATACCACCAGCTGTGGCCGAACAAATTCCATAACGTGACTAACGGAATTACCCCGCGTCGTTGGATCAAGCAGTGCAACCCGGCGCTTGCAGCGCTGCTGGATAAGTCGCTGAAAAAAGAGTGGGCCAACGATTTAGACCAACTGATTAACCTGGAAAAATACGCAGACGATGCGAAATTCCGTCAGCAGTACCGCGACATCAAGCTGGCGAACAAAGCGCGACTGGTGAAGTTTATTAAAGCGCGTACCGGTATTGAGATAACGACTAACGCTATCTTTGATATTCAGATCAAGCGCCTGCATGAGTACAAACGCCAGCACCTGAACCTGCTGCATATTCTGGCATTGTACAAAGAAATCCGTGAGAACCCGCAGGCAGATCGCGTGCCGCGCGTATTCCTGTTTGGCGCAAAAGCGGCACCGGGTTACTACCTGGCGAAAAATATCATCTTCGCCATCAACAAGGTTGCGCAAACCATCAATAACGACCCGCAAGTGGGTGACAAACTGAAGGTCGTCTTCCTGCCGGATTATTGTGTATCGGCGGCGGAAATGCTGATCCCGGCGGCGGATATCTCTGAGCAAATTTCAACCGCAGGGAAAGAGGCTTCCGGCACCGGTAACATGAAGCTGGCGCTGAACGGCGCGTTAACCGTTGGTACGCTGGATGGCGCAAACGTCGAAATCGCTGAGAAGGTGGGTGACGAGAATATCTTTATCTTTGGTCATACCGTGGAAGAGGTGAAGGCGCTCAAAGCCAAAGGCTACGACCCGGTGAAATGGCGTAAGAAAGACAAAGTGCTGGATGCTGTCCTGAAAGAGCTGGAAAGCGGGAAATACAGCGACGGCGACAAGCATGCCTTTGACCAGATGCTGCACAGTATCGGCAAGCAGGGCGGCGATCCGTATCTGGTGATGGCGGACTTCGCGGCCTACGTTGAAGCTCAGAAGCAGGTTGACGTGTTGTATCGTGACCAGGACGCCTGGACCCGGGCGGCGATTCTGAATACCGCGCGTTGCGGCATGTTCAGCTCGGATCGCTCCATCCGCGATTATCAGGCTCGTATCTGGCAGGCGAAACGTTAAGGAATCGCGATGGAAAGCAAACGTCTGGATAATGCCGCGCTGGCGGCGGGGATCAGCCCCAATTACATTAATGCCCACGGTAAACCGCAGTCTATTGGTGCCGAAACCAAACGGCGTTTGCTTGACGCCATGCATCGCACCACCGCTGCCACGCAGGTGGCGGTAACCCCGGTGCCGAACGTCATGGTCTATACCGCTGGCAAGAAAATGCCGCTGGCGGTTGAGGGAAGCGGAGAGTTTAACTGGCTGCTGACCACCGAAGAGGGCGTGCAGCACAAAGGGCATACCGTCGGCGGTAAATCTTTTAACCTTCCGGCGAAGCTGCCGGAGGGGTATCACACGTTGACCCTGATCCAGGGCGAGCTGCGTACCCATTGTCGTATCATCGTGGCGCCAAAGCGCTGCTACGAACCGCAGGCGTTGTTAGCCGGGCAGAAGCTGTGGGGGGCATGTGTTCAGCTCTACACCCTGCGATCGGAAAAGAACTGGGGGATCGGCGATTTTGGCGATCTCCGCACCATGCTGGTGGATGTGGCGCAACGCGGCGGCGCGTTTATCGGGCTTAATCCGATTCACGCGCTGTATCCGGCGAATCCGGAGAGCGCCAGCCCGTACAGCCCGTCGTCACGCCGCTGGCTGAACATTATTTATATTGATGTGAACGCAGTTGATGATTTCCGTCTGAGTAAAGAGGCGCAGGCGTGGTGGCAGAAACCTGCGACTCAGCAAGCTCTGCAACGCGCGCGCGATGCAGAGTGGGTTGATTATTCTGCTGTTACCGCACTGAAGATGACGGCGCTACGTATGGCGTGGAAAAGCTTCTCTGCGCGTGATGATGAGCAGATGGCGGCATTTCGCCAGTTTGTGGCTCAGGAAGGGGATAGCCTCTACTGGCAGGCAGCCTTTGATGCGCTGCATGCGCATCAGGTGAAAGAGGACGCATTGCGCTGGGGATGGCCGGTATGGCCGGAAGCTTTCCAGTCGGTAGATTCGCCGGAGGTCAAACAGTTCTGCGCAGAGCATCGTGACGAGGTGGATTTCTACCTGTGGCTGCAGTGGCTGGCGTATACCCAATTTGCAGATTGCTGGGAAACCAGTCAGGGCTTTGCCATGCCGATTGGGTTGTATCGCGATCTGGCGGTTGGTGTGGCAGAAGGTGGGTCAGAGACCTGGTGTGACCGTGAACTGTATTGTCTGAAAGCCTCCGTTGGTGCGCCGCCGGATATTCTTGGGCCGCTTGGGCAAAACTGGGGGCTGCCGCCGATGGATCCGCACATCATCACGGCACGGGCCTACGAACCGTTTATCGAACTGCTGCGCGCCAATATGCAGAACTGCGGCGCGTTACGCATCGATCATGTGATGTCGATGCTGCGCCTGTGGTGGATCCCCTACGGAGAGACTGCCGATCACGGCGCCTACGTCCATTACCCGGTTGATGACCTGCTCTCCATACTGGCGCTGGAAAGTCAACGCCATCACTGCATGGTGATTGGTGAAGATTTGGGTACTGTGCCGGTAGAGATCGTCAGCAAGCTGCGTGATAGCGGTGTCTATTCCTACAAGGTGCTCTATTTTGAGAACGACCATGAGAAGAATTTCCGCGCGCCAAAAGCGTACCCGGAACAATCAATGGCAGTCGCGGCGACGCATGACCTTCCTACGCTTAAAGGCTATTGGGACAGCGGCGACCTGACGTTGGGTAAAGCGCTGGGGCTGTATCCGGATGAAGTTGTGCTGCGAGGGTTGTATCAGGACCGGGAACTGGCCAAGCAGGGGTTGCTGGATGCGCTGCACAAGTACGGTTGTCTGCCAAAACGTGCCGGGCATAAGGCATCGCTGATGTCGATGACGCCGATCCTCAATCGCGGGATGCAGCGTTATATCGCCGACAGCAACAGTGCACTCCTGGGTCTACAGCCTGAAGACTGGCTGGATATGGCGGAACCGGTCAATATTCCGGGCACCAGCGATCAGTACAAAAACTGGCGACGTAAACTCACCGCCACGCTGGAGCAGATGTTTGCCGATGAGGGCGTGAACAAGCTGATTAAGGATTTGGATAAGCGCCGAAAAGCAGCCGCGAAGAAGAAGTAAAAAAGCCGGGGATTTCCCCCGGCTTTTTTATGGTGATAGCTGGTAGTACGTAGGCCTGATAAGCGTAGCGCCATCAGGCTGCCGGATGGCGGCTTTGCCTTATCTGGCCTACAAGCCGTCTCGATTAAACCACCATACCCAGCAGCAGACACCCTACCAGACCGCAGACGGAGATAATGGTTTCCAGCATTGACCATGACTTGATGGTTTCACCGATGGTCAGGTTGAAGTACTCCTTGAACAGCCAGAAGCCAGGATCGTTCACGTGGGAGAAAATGACGGAACCGGAACCCACTGCAATAACCATCAGCTCCGGGCTTACGCCGGTGGTCGCAATCAGCGGCGCCACAATCCCGCCTGCAGTAATTGCTGCAACGGTTGCAGAACCCAGGGCGATACGCAGTACCGCAGCAATAGACCATGCCATCAGCAGCGGAGACACGTTAGAGCCGTGCATCATTGAAGCGATGTATTTGTCGACGCCGCTATCCACCAGGACCTGTTTGAAGGCACCACCACCACCGATGATCAACAGCATCATCGCGATGATTTTGATTGAGGACACCAGCGTGTCGTTAATCTGATCCATCGAACGTCCACGGTTCAGACCAAACGTGAACATCGCAATCAGCACCGCGATAAGCGTCGCCATGACCGGGTCGCCGAGGAATTCCGCAACCGTCAGGAAAGCATGGCCTTTTGGCAGGATCATCTCTGCCACGGCGCGCATGGCCATCAGAATGACCGGTACCAGAGAGGTCCAGACGCTGACGCCAAAGCCTGGCATTTCTTCTTCAGTGAAGGTTTTCGCGCTGTACAGGCCTTCCGGGATCGGCTTATCGATGCCTTTCAGGAAACGTGCGTAGACCGGACCTGCGAGAATGACGGTCGGGATTGCCAGAATCGTACCAAACAGCAGGGTTTTACCCATATCGGCGTGGAAAATGGTCGCGATAGCGGTCGGGCCCGGGTGCGGCGGCAGGAAGCCGTGAGTTACGGACAGCGCAGCGGCCATCGGCACACCCACGTACAGCAGCGGAATATTCGCAGCAGCAGCGATGGTGAATACCAGCGGCAGCATCAGCACGAAGCCGACTTCGTAGAACAGGGCAAAACCAACGGTGAAGCCGGTTAAGACCACCGCCCATTGAATGTGTTTTTTGCCGAATTTAGCAATCAGCGTGGTCGCAATGCGCTGCGCACCGCCGCAGTCCGCCAACATTTTGCCCAGCATGGCGCCAAAACCCATAATCAGGGCGAGGCTGCCAAGGGTTCCGCCGACACCGGCTTTAATAGAACCAATGACTTTATCCAGTGGCATCCCTTGCATCAATCCGACAGCAAGCGCCACCAGGACGAGAGCGATGAAACCGTTCATTTTGAAACGGATCATCAGGAGGAGTAACAAGATTACACCGATAGCAACGATGACTAATGGCATGATTTACCTGGCCTTTACTTTGTTATGGGTAACGTCAGTGTTTAGATGACAAATTCCGATTGTCCCGACCGGGAACAGAGTATTCACAGCACCAATGCTGATTGCCTGTAAAACTAATCAGTTTAGCTGGCTGTTATGTGCGTCTTGGGTGCTGATACGAATGATACGGGTAACATACCGCACTTGAAAATCACCTGGGCAGGCAAAATTTAAATTATGAGAAGCGGGTCAAATTATGGAGGGTTTTATTGCAGAAATGTAACAGAGGAATGTTGGCCCGGTTAGGTCGAGGGCCGGATAACGCCTTAACGCAACTATCCGGCATCAATGCCCGATGACGACGCTGATGCGTCTTATCGGGGCTGCGAATACTCTACTTGTCTGGTCGTTAGTAGTAAGAGTGCTCGCCACGCTGGTGTTCGGTTAAATCACGAACGCCTTTCAGTTCGGGGAATTCAGCCAATAGCTGTTTCTCGATACCTTCTTTCAGCGTAACGTCGACCATTGAACAGCCGTTACAGCCGCCGCCAAACTGCAGAATGGCGAAGCCTTCATCGGTAATTTCCATCAGAGAGACACGACCACCGTGGCCAGCCAGCTGTGGGTTGATCTGCGATTGCAGCATGTACTCCACGCGTTCCATCAGCGGCGCATCATCGGCAACTTTGCGCATTTTCGCGTTCGGTGCTTTCAGGGTCAGCTGAGAACCTAATTGGTCAGTGACGAAATCGATTTCTGCATCTTCCAGATACGGTGCGCTCAGTTCATCAACATATGCGGTCAGCAGAGAAAATTTAATGGCGGTGTCGGTTGCTTCCACGGCGTCCGGCGGACAATAAGAAACGCCACATTCAGCGTTAGGCGTGCCGGGATTGATCACAAATACGCGGATTTGTGTCCCTTCTTCCTGATTTGCCAGCAGTTTGGCAAAGTGCGCTTGTGCAGCATCGGAAATATGGATCATAGTAATGGCCTAATAGTTGACTATTTTACTTGGTTATAATACGCCCATCATCGAGGCTCTACAAGGTTCGACACAGGCACCATACCTGGACAGTCGCCGCGCCGTTGCGTAAAAGCAGCTGCGCGATTTCCGCGACGGTACTTCCGGTAGTGACGACATCATCCACAATAACCATATGGAGTCCCTGCACCGGCAATTCAAGGCAAAAGGCGTTTTTCAGGTTACGTTTGCGTAACCGGGCGCTGAGATGGTGTTGTGTGGCGGTCGCCCGCACCCGTGTTATGGCCCGGCTGTTCCAGTCACAGCCCAGCCAACGTGCCAAAGGACGGCATAGCAAGTCGCTTTGATTAAATCCCCTGCGCCAATGACGGCGTTGCCAGAGCGGTACGCTGATGAGCCTGTCTGGCAGAGGAAGACCGCTGACGCGCCGGGCCTGCAATACCTCCAGCAACAGCAGACGTGCCAGCGCAGGGGCTATTTCGCTGTGTTGTGAAAATTTAAGCTGGTGGATAAGCCCGCTTACTGGCGGAATATAATCGCTGACTGAAACCAGGCGCTGCCACGGCGGTGGTTTTTGTAGGCAACGACCACAGGGAACCGAGGTGTGAATGGCCGGTAGCCCGCACTGCGGGCACAGGCTGTCATGCTGGCGTATAGCTTGTGTGCACACAGAGCAAATCCCCCAGTGCCCCAACCTCAGCGGCATTCGGCATAGCCAGCATAATCCGGGTACTGTTAGCATAGAGACATCCTTGTTAGCTAAAAGAGAACAGTAACTGATGAATGACATCTGGTGGCAGACCCAGGGTTCGGGAAATTGCCATCTTGTGCTGCTGCACGGATGGGGACTGAATGCAGAGGTGTGGAATTGCATAAGCGAGGAACTGAGCTCGCATTTTACGCTGCATCTTGTCGACTTACCGGGATTTGGCCGTAGTCAGGGTTTTGGCGCGATGTCGCTGGAAGAGATGACCGAACGGGTATTAAGACAGGTTCCGGGGAAAGCCGTCTGGCTCGGCTGGAGTCTGGGCGGTCTGGTGGCGAGCCAGGTCGCATTGACCCATCCTGAGCGCGTTCAGGCGCTGGTGACCGTTGCCTCTTCTCCCTGCTTTAGTGCGCACGAAACGTGGCCGGGCATTAAACCGGAGGTACTGGCTGGCTTCCAGCAGCAGCTAAGCGCAGACTTCCAGAAAACGGTAGAGCGTTTTCTGGCATTGCAGACGATGGGCACGGAAACCGCGCGTCAGGATGCTCGGGCGTTGAAAAAAACGGTACTGGCGCTCCCCATGCCGGATGTCGAGGTGCTCAATGGCGGGCTGGAGATCCTGAAAACGGTCGATCTGCGTGAACCGTTGTGTGCGTTGAACCTGCCGTTCCTGCGTTTATACGGTTATCTTGATGGCCTGGTCCCGCGTAAAGTGGTGCCAATGCTGGATGCTCTGTGGCCGCAGAGTGAGTCACTGGTGTTTGCTAAAGCCGCTCATGCGCCGTTTATCTCACATCCTGCCGAGTTCTGCGCAGCGCTGGTGGCGTTAAAACAGCGGTTATAAATCCGTTGCGTTGCCCGGCACAGCCACGCTTGCCGGGCCTGAGATTAATGGCTACGCGTAGCCAGATCCTCAGCGGTCAGACCGGTAATTCTGAAGATGGTCAGCGGGTCTATACCATCAGCCTGCATGGTTGATGCAATACGTAAAGCTTCCTCTCGTTTACCTTGTTGCAGACCTGTTTGTAACCCCTCTTGTAACCCTTTTCTATGACCTTCCTGAAGACCATTAAGGTGCCCTTCCTGACGTAATCTTTCGGCGATAGTCATCAACTTTTCCTTATGTTGGGGTAAACGTTCGGCGACTTCATGAAGAAATTCGCCAAAATGTGTGGTGTTCCCGGCCTGCATTAAATAATTAAACAAGGCTTTCAACTGGTTGTCATTAGCGTGTCCTTTAACAAGCAGGATGGCCAGTTTTTCTACCAGCCCCATCAAATCGCGTTTACGAATATGTTTTTGGATAAGTTCCAGCAGCGCCATCCGGCGATGCTGCATGATCTCGTCATCGGGCACGACGGTGATATCGATCAGTGGAAACGCGGTGCTATAAAGTTGTCTGGCGGATTTTGGGTCATCAAACTCGTCCAGCCAACAAAGTGAGTAGGGGTATGGGCTTGCTGAGCCATGATAAAAAAGCATAGGTATCACCAGCGGGAGTTTCTTGTGGCCTGCAGCCAAATGACGATGCATTACCGCAATGGCATAACGCATTAGCCGAAACGCCATATGGGCATCGGCGGTACTCTGATGCTCAATGATGGTGTAAATATAGCCATCGCCTTCGCATGTTTTTAACGACCACAGCACATCAGAGTAGTATGCGCGCAAATCGTCCTCAATAAAGCTGCCCGATTCCAGTTGTAGCGTTTTCAGATCGCACAGTTTTTGCAAAGAGGCTGGAAGATGGAGCTGAAGAAAGTCACGTGCGGTCGCTGGGTGGTTTAAGAACGTTTTGAAAATCGCGTCATGTGGCGTAGTAGAAGTGTCAGTATTCATGGCGATCCGTCACCTGAGAAACAAGATGACGAGACTCTACTTTCCTGGTCGCCAGTAAGCATCCACGAATTAATAATGGTGCGCGGTAGGCTGAAAGATAGATCTGTTTTGCTGAAACAGAGATCTCTTCGTGGAATCCATTACGCAAAAAGCCGGATATCAGCGTAAACGCTTTATCCGGCCTGGACGTTTGCATCATTTGTAGGCCGGATAAGCGTCGCGCCATCCGGCATCGAACTAGCGTAAAGCCCACCACTCGCGCAGGCAGGCTTTGCCTTCCGGGCAGCTTTTGCAGCTTCCGGACAGACACCCATCGGCATCCTCCTGAATCCGCACCGCTTTGCCCATCTTTTCTAACTGATTCAGCATGGCGTCAATCATTGGCTGCGGGGTATGCAGCGTGTGGCTAATTTGCTTCGCCTCCATGCGCCCCCGCAGAGCCAGTAAATCACGAACCTGAATAAGCGATGCCATCGTCTATAACCTTAGTGGCAATCGCCAGTGGTGCTGGAACAGCAAGAACTCGCCGTCCTGTTGGTCGCCAGCAGCGCGAGATCCACCCGACTACGGGCACGACGCAGCAGGCCCAGCAACACGATGTTAAACAAGATGACCGCTAAAATGCACACCAGACTGTAGGTCGGGTGCTCTTTGTAGCTGACCGTCTGATAAAACAACGTCGACAGAGAGTAGGCAATGTTCAGACCCCACAGAATCGAGAAGCTCATCCAGCCGCGGCTGGACTCACGTGCGATGGCGCCCATCACAGAAATGCACGGTACATACAGCAGCACGAAAATCAGATAGCTGTATGCCGCAGCAGCGCTGCCGAATTTCTCGCCCATCACGCCCATCGCGCCAGTTGCCATCTCACCGTCACCTTTACTGGCTTCGATAGGGTTGGCCAGCACGCTCAGGCTGAAGGTGTCTTTCAGGCTTTGCCAGGTTTCATCCACCGCACCGAGCAGCTCGTCACCGAGGTGGAAATCTGCCGGATTGAACTCTTCTTCCTGAATATTTTCTGCGGTATAGAGCGTGTTAAGTGTCCCAACAACCACTTCTTTTGCCATCGCACCGGTGAACAGACCGACGGTTGCCTGCCAGTTATCTTCGTGAACGCCAATCGGCTTGAAGACTGGGGTAATGACGCGGCTGACGGAGGCCAGAGCAGAATCGTTAATGTTGTCGACGATTTTCCCGCTCAGCGAGAAGCTGTTGAATGCGCTGAGGAAAATGCTGACGATGATAATGACTTTACCGGCACGCAGGACAAAGCCTTTCAGACGCTGCCAGGTCTGAATGATCAGACTCTTAATGTGCGGCACGTGGTACACCGGCAGCTCCATCACAAACGGCGTGGCTTCGCCGCGCATAATGGTGTGCTTGAGCATCAGGCCGGTCAGTACCGCCATAACGATACCTAGTACGTACAGCGAGAAGACCGCCAGTGCGCCGTTCTGACCAAAGAAAGCCGCGGCAAAGACGGCGAAAATCGCCAGGCGTGCGCCGCAGGACATAAACGGCGCCATCATAATGGTCATCAGACGCTCACGCGGGGCGTCCAGCGTACGTGCGCCCATTACTGACGGTACGTTACAGCCGAAGCCGACAATTAGCGGGACAAACGATTTACCTGGTAATCCCAGCGCCTGCATCAAACGGTCCATCACAAACGCAGCACGCGCCATATAGCCGGAGTCTTCGAGGAACGAGAGGAACAGATACATCATGCCGATTTGCGGTACCAGCGGCAGGACGGTGTTAATCCCGCCGCCAAGACCCTGTGCCAGGAAGATGGTCAGCCAGTCCGGGAAGTGCAGGGTGTAGCCAATCCACTGAATACCATGGATAAAGAGCGCCACGGAGCCGACGTCAAATAACGGCTGCAGCGCACCACCGATGTTGATGGCGAGCAGGAACATCAGGTACATCACGAACAGGAAAATCGGCAACCCGAGGAAGCGGTTGAGGATGATTTTGTCAACCGCGGTAGTGAAGCGGCTCGGTTCTGCGGTCAGAGTGTTGCTGACGGTATCGCAGATAGCGGCAATGCACTGGTAACGGGCATCGGCAATATGCAGCGCCGGATCGTCCATCGTTTCGCTCAGACGAGCAACGGCAGCATCCAGGTTTTGCGCGGCATCACCGGCGTAAGCGCGGCTGTAAATATCGCCTTCCAGCATCTGCAGGCCCAGCCAGCGACGCTGTTGCAGCGGCATCTCTTTGGCCATCGCGTCTGCCAGAGCGTCGGCTTCACGCAGCAGCGGTTGGGCATAATGCACCAGCTCGACGGTGTCGTTTTCCTTGTAGCGATCGATAGCCAGCTTCAGGGCTTCAATCCCGCGGCCACGGGTAGAAACCAGCGGTACTACCGGACAGCCCAGGCGGGCGGAAAGGGCATCGATCTCAATACGGACCTGCTGCTTCTCAGCAATATCCAGCATGTTCAGCGCGACGATGCAGGGGATGCCCAGCTCAAGCAGTTGCAACGTCAGGTAGAGGTTGCGCTCAAGGTTTGACGCATCGACCACGTTGATCAACAGATCCGCATCACCGCTTAAAATGTAGTGGCAGGCAATCTGCTCATCGAGAGAGGTTTGGGATGAGATTGTCGTCAGAGAATAGGTGCCGGGTAAATCGACCAGCGTGACCTGATGGTCTGTGGTCGCGAAATGACCTTCTTTACGCTCGACGGTCACACCAGCCCAGTTACCCACACGCTGGCGTGCACCGGTAAGCTGATTGAATAAGGTTGTCTTGCCGGAATTAGGATTACCAATTAAACCAATGGTTAGTTTTTTCATTTTTATAGACTCACTGTATTAACAGGAAACCGCTTCCACTTCTAATAACGCCAGATCTTTTTTCCGCAACACCAGGCTGACTCGGCGTGTTTCAATATGGATAGGATCGCCTAACGGGGCGACGCGTACCACGTTGAAGGAGGAGCCTGGCAGCATGCCGAGCGACAACAGCTTCTGCCGGTACGCCGGACTGATATCACGAGAAAAACCGGTAATTTTCCACGCAGTGTCTGGAGTGAATTGCATAGGGACCTACTTATATCTCGCTAACTGGATGATTACCTCATGGGGCGAAAGGCGGCATGAGACCAGATGATTAGCCAACGAAGGAAAGAGTAAATAATCAACAAAACAATGATAATGAGAATGGTTTCTATCATCAATAGAATAAATGTGACGGGATGTTGGATTGAAAAATAATTTGAGTCAATTTTGATATGGCTCAATATTTATTCTGGTCTGACACGAATGATTCGAGGGAGAAATTATTGGATTTTCTTAATGTTTAATTAAGGTTTCAGCTGTTAATAAAGTGATAAATATATTGTAAGAAAAAGCGGGAAATAGAGTAAATATGCCGGATGGCGATGTTTAAGCGCCTTATCCGACATACACATTAATTACGACAACCTGGCCGGATAAGGTGTTTATACCGTTATCCGGCACAAGATTAAAACTTAACGTTTTTTACCCATTGCCGCCGCCAGCGCATCCATCATCGCGCTGTTGCCCGCAGGCTGCGCGTCACGTCCGCGTGGTTTTGCGGCTTTCGGGGCCGGGCGGTTGCCCTGATTGCGATCGTTGCCGCCGCCGCGACGCGCATTGGTTTCGCCCGGCTGTTCGTCCAGACGCATGGTCAGGGCGATACGCTTACGTTGCAGGTCCACTTCCAGCACTTTCACCTTCACAATGTCGCCCGCTTTCACCACGGTGTGTGGATCTTCAACAAATTTGTTCGACAGAGAGGAGATATGCACCAGACCGTCCTGATGAACGCCGATATCGACAAACGCACCAAAGTTGGTGACGTTGGTGACTGCGCCTTCCAAAATCATGCCAGGCAGCAGGTCGTTCATGGTTTCTACGCCGTCAGCAAACTGTGCGGTTTTGAATTCAGGACGTGGGTCACGACCTGGTTTTTCCAGCTCTTTGATGATGTCGGTGACGGTTGGCACCCCGAAGCGTTCGTCGGTGAAGTCGGACGCTTTGAGATGACGCAGTGCGTCGCTGTTGCCCATCAGGTCACGCAGCGATTGCTCGGTTGCTGCCAGAATGCGTTCCACTATCGGGTAGGCTTCCGGGTGAACGGTAGAGGCATCCAGCGGGTTATCGCCGTGGTTGATACGCAGGAAGCCCGCGCACTGTTCAAAGGCTTTTGGCCCCAGACGACTGACTTTTAGCAACTGCTGGCGGTTCTGGAACTGACCGTTCTCATCGCGCCAGGCGACGATGTTTTGCGCCATCATGCGCGTCAGGCCGGCAACGCGGGTCAGCAGCGGTACGGAGGCGGTGTTCAGATCGACGCCGACGGCGTTCACACAGTCTTCCACTACCGCATCCAGCTTACGCGCCAGCTGGGTCTGGCTAACGTCGTGCTGATACTGGCCCACACCGATAGATTTCGGATCGATTTTCACCAGTTCAGCCAGTGGGTCCTGCAGACGGCGAGCAATAGATACTGCGCCACGCAGCGACACATCGAGGTCCGGGAACTCCAGCGCCGCCAGTTCAGAGGCAGAGTAAACCGATGCCCCGGCTTCACTGACGATCACTTTCTGTGCGCTCACTTGCGGGAATTGCTTCTGTACGTCGAGGAAGAAACGCTCGGTTTCGCGCGACGCCGTACCGTTACCAATTGCCACCAGCTCAACGTTGTATTTCTCACATAACGCCGCAACGGCAACGGCGGCTTTGGCAGCCTGTCCGGTATGCGGATAAATGGTGTCGGTGGCGACCAGCTTGCCTGTCCCGTCAACAACCGCCACTTTTACACCGGTACGCAGGCCCGGATCGAGACCCATGGTGGCGCGCAGCCCGGCGGGCGCCGCCATCAGCAGGTCGTGCAGGTTGCGGGCAAAGACGTTGATTGCTTCATCTTCTGCGCGTTCGCGCACGGTGCCCATCAGTTCGGTTTCGAGGTGCATCAGCACCTTAATGCGCCATGTCCAGCTGACAACGCCTTTACGCCAGCTGTCTGCCGGTGCGTTGTTCAGTCGCAGGCCAAGGTGATCCTGAATGATTTGCTCGCCGTGGCTCTCTTTCGGCGGCTCATCGAACTGCGGATCGGCATTCAGGGACAGCTGTAAAATGCCTTCGTTACGGCCGCGGAACATGGCCAGCGCACGGTGAGACGGCACGGTAGAAATCGGTTCGTGGTGATCGAAGTAGTCGCGGAATTTCGCGCCTTCCTCTTCTTTACCGCTTACCACGGTGGAAACCAGATGCGCGTTCTTCCACAGGTAGTCACGCACTTTCGCCAGCAGCGCGGCATCTTCAGCGAAGCGTTCCATCAGGATGTAACGTGCGCCGTCGAGGGCGGCTTTGGTATCCGCCACGCCGTTGTCGGCATTGAGATATTTAGCGGCTTCCGTTTCCGGGTGGTGAGACGGCTCGTTCCACAACAGGTCTGCCAGCGGCTCCAGTCCGGCCTCAATAGCGATCTGCCCACGGGTGCGGCGTTTAGGTTTGTACGGCAGATAGAGATCTTCGAGTTCGGTCTTACTTAATGTGCCGTTGATCGCGTTCGCCAGGTCGTCGGTTAGTTTGCCTTGCTCGCCGATAGATTTCAGGATCGCCTGACGGCGGTCTTCCAGTTCACGCAGATACCCCAGACGGGTCTCCAGATTACGCAGTTGCGTATCATCCAGACCGCCGGTGATTTCCTTACGATAACGTGCGATAAACGGCACGGTGTTCCCTTCGTCAAGCAGGCGAACGGCAGCTTCTACCTGTTCAGCACGAGCCTGAATTTCACCTGCGATAATGCGGCAGAAAGAATCATTCATCATGGATAGCTTCGTCTATAGGATAAAAAATCAGGGGATAGTTATACGGATTGACTGGCAAAAATGCCAGTCATCTACAGGGGCTTCGGATTGTTCCGGTCTCACTTCACGTATTCGATCTCATTGACGTACCAGCTGGCTTCCCCGGCAGGGGTGTTCACCACCGCGAGATCGCCGACCTCTTTTTTCAGCAGGGCACGCGCCATGGGGGAATCGATAGAGATGTAATCTTTACGACCGAAGATCTCATCATAACCAACAATACGGAATTTGCGGATGTCGCCATTGTCGTTTTCAATCTCGACCCACGCGCCAAAGAAGACTTTGCCTTCCTGTTGCGGGGAGTAGTCGACGATTTTCAGGTTCTCCATGCACTTGGTCAAATAACGGACGCGGCGGTCGATCTCGCGCAGGCGCTTTTTATTATACTGGTAGTCGGCATTTTCGCTGCGGTCGCCCAGGCTTGCGGCCCAGGTAACTTTTTTGGTGACTTCCGGGCGCTCTTCACGCCAGAGATAATTGAGCTCTTGTTTAAGTTTTTCATACCCTTCACGGGTTATCAGGGGCGTTTTCATCTTATTGTTTTACCTTCGACTCTGTGATGATGCGCACAATTAGTATTACGTGAGCATATCAACAGAATAAATAATGTATTGCGAGAAACATTGTATACTTAAGCTGCTGTTTAATATGCTTTGTAACAATTTAGCCTGGAATTCATACCAGAATTCGCTGGTGACTCACGCGAGCTTTCTTAAGAATATACACTTAATTGTTGCGAACCTTTGGGAGTAATAACAATGCAAGAGAACTATAAGATTCTGGTGGTCGATGACGACATGCGCTTGCGTGCGCTTCTGGAACGTTATCTGACCGAGCAGGGCTTCCAGGTTCGAAGCGTCGCAAACGCTGAGCAGATGGATCGTCTGCTGACCCGTGAGTCCTTCCACCTGATGGTGCTGGATTTAATGCTGCCAGGAGAAGATGGCCTGTCAATTTGCCGCCGCCTGCGCAGTCAAAGCAACCCGATGCCGATCATTATGGTCACAGCGAAGGGCGAAGAGGTTGACCGTATCGTTGGGCTGGAAATCGGTGCTGACGATTACATCCCGAAACCTTTTAACCCGCGTGAACTGCTGGCGCGTATTCGCGCGGTGTTGCGTCGTCAGGCGAACGAACTGCCGGGCGCGCCTTCTCAGGAAGAAGCGGTTATCGCTTTCGGTAAGTTTAAGCTGAACCTGGGGACGCGTGAAATGTTCCGCGAAGATGAGCCTATGCCGCTCACCAGCGGTGAATTTGCGGTGCTGAAAGCGTTGGTAAGCCACCCACGTGAACCGCTATCCCGCGATAAACTGATGAACCTGGCCCGTGGGCGTGAGTACTCTGCGATGGAACGTTCCATCGACGTGCAGATTTCTCGTCTGCGTCGTATGGTGGAAGAAGACCCGGCTCATCCTCGTTATATTCAGACCGTATGGGGTCTGGGCTACGTTTTTGTTCCGGACGGTTCTAAAGCATGAGGCGAATGCGCTTCTCGCCACGAAGTTCGTTTGCTCGCACGTTATTGCTTATCGTCACCTTGCTGTTTGCAAGCCTGGTGACGACCTACCTTGTGGTGCTGAACTTCGCGATTCTGCCGAGCCTCCAGCAGTTTAATAAGGTCCTGGCCTACGAAGTCCGTATGCTGATGACTGATAAACTGCAGCTGGAGGACGGTACGCAACTGGTAGTGCCACCTGCATTTCGTCGGGAAATTTACCGTGAGCTCGGTATTTCCCTCTACTCCAACGAAGCCGCTGAAGAAGCAGGTCTGCGTTGGGCGCAACACTATGAATTCTTAAGCCATCAGATGGCGCAGCAGTTGGGTGGCCCAACGGAAGTACGTGTTGAGGTCAACAAGAGCTCGCCTGTCGTCTGGCTGAAAACCTGGCTGTCGCCCAACATCTGGGTACGCGTACCGCTCACTGAAATCCATCAGGGTGACTTCTCACCGCTGTTCCGCTATACGCTGGCGATCATGCTGCTGGCTATTGGTGGCGCGTGGCTATTTATCCGTATTCAGAACCGGCCGTTGGTGGATCTTGAACATGCGGCGTTACAGGTGGGGAAAGGTATTATTCCGCCGCCGCTGCGCGAGTATGGCGCCTCTGAGGTGCGCTCTGTGACCCGAGCCTTCAACCATATGGCCGCCGGCGTAAAACAGCTGGCCGATGACCGTACGCTGTTAATGGCGGGCGTGAGCCATGATTTACGCACCCCGCTTACGCGTATCCGTCTGGCGACGGAAATGATGGGTGAAGAAGACGGCTACCTCGCGGAGTCCATCAACAAGGACATCGAAGAGTGTAATGCCATTATCGAACAGTTCATCGATTATCTGCGAACGGGTCAGGAGATGCCGATGGAAATGGCCGATCTGAACTCGGTATTAGGTGAAGTGATCGCGGCAGAAAGTGGTTACGAGCGTGAAATTGATACTGCATTACTTCCTGGCGTCATTCAGGTGAAGATGCACCCACTGTCTATCAAACGCGCGGTTGCTAATATGGTGGTTAACGCTGCCCGCTACGGTAATGGCTGGATTAAGGTCAGTAGCGGTATGGAAGCGCATCGCGCCTGGTTCCAAGTCGAAGATGACGGGCCGGGTATCAAACCGGAACAGCGTCAACACCTGTTCCAGCCGTTTGTACGCGGTGACAGCGCGCGTAGCACCAGCGGCACGGGCCTGGGGCTGGCGATTGTGCAGCGTATTATCGATAACCATAACGGTATGCTAGAAATTGGGACCAGTGAGCGGGGCGGGCTGTCGATACGCGCCTGGCTTCCGGTTCCATTCACGCGTGCGCAGGGGACAACGAAAGACGCGTAGAAAAAAGGGAGGCTAAATGCCTCCCTTTTTACTTACAGGATAAAGAGTAAACCTACTGGCTTAAATTGCTTTTAATTGATTAATTATAAATGGATTTTTTTGAATTAATAAAAGCAGTTTTCTTGGTGCCCCAGTGGGCTGACGTCGTTTCGTTTCCCAGCTTTTAACCAGGTCATAACTCACGCCAACAGCTATGGCAAAATCCTGTTGGCGTAACCCTGTTGCTTCGCGGATGGCTTTAACATCAATTTCGCTGAAGGTATGTACATGTTCAGGCTTAGGTGTTTCTTCACCTTTCTCTATACGCACCATTTCTTCTGCGCTGGCCAGCAAATCGGCAAATAATTCGTCTTTCATTTTGGCCTCACCACACCGGATCGCGGTGTCCTGATGAATAAAATTCCCATGATTAAATCAGCATATCGGATAAGTGCATTAAAACTCTTTTTTGCTCTTCGGTTAAATCATCCTGTTCATTTTTAGGATAGAGCAAAGCGAGATAGATTCGGCCTTTGCGCGTCACGTTGTAATAGATAACCCGAATACCGCTGCGTTTGCCCATACCAGAGCGACTCCAGCGAATTTTTTTGAATCCACCGGTACCAGCGATAGTATCTCCAGCCTCAGGGTTCTCTATAAGCGCCTCTTGAAAGGCGCGAAACTCATCGTCAGGCAAAAGTAACGGACGGCGTTTACTAAATCCCTGTAGCTCAATAAATGTGAACATGGCGCGTCCTGCGCATGGGGCTGATAGTGCAGATTATAGGTGTACCGAGTACATTTTAAAAGGTGTGCACAATAAAAAAACCCTTATCCTTTCGGATAAGGGGCTATATAACGGATCAAAAATTACAGCTTCGGACCGGCGCTGACTAACGCGGCGCCCGCAGGGGTGTCGGTGTACTTCTCGAAGTTCTCAATAAACAGTTTCGCCAGAGCATTGGCTTTTTCCTGCCACTGCTCCGGGGATGCGTAGGTATTACGCGGATCGAGAATACGTGTATCCACGCCCGGCAGTTCGGTTGGGATTGCCAGGTCAAACATCGGCAGACGGAATGTTTCTGCGTCATCCAGCGACCCGTTCAGGATGGCATCGATAATGGCACGGGTATCTTTGATTGAGATACGTTTGCCGGTGCCGTTCCAGCCGGTGTTAACCAGATAAGCCTGTGCGCCAGCCGCCTGCATGCGTTTCACCAGCACTTCTGCGTACTGCGTTGGGTGCAGTGACAGGAATGCTGCGCCGAAACAGGCAGAGAAGGTTGGCGTTGGCTCAGTAACGCCACGCTCGGTGCCAGCCAGTTTGGCGGTAAAGCCAGACAGGAAGTGATACTGCGTTTGATCGGCCGTCAGGCGAGAAACCGGTGGCAGTACGCCAAATGCGTCGGCGGTCAGGAAGATGACTTTGGTTGCATGACCCGCTTTTGACACCGGCTTAACGATATTGTCGATGTGATAAATCGGGTAGGAAACGCGGGTGTTCTCGGTTTTGGAACCATCATCGAAATCGATGGAGCCATCTGCGCGCACGGTGACGTTTTCCAGCAGGGCATCACGGCGGATCGCGTTGTAGATTTCCGGCTCAGCATCTTTAGACAGTTTGATGGTCTTCGCGTAGCAACCGCCTTCGAAGTTAAACACGCCGTCGTCATCCCAGCCATGCTCGTCATCGCCAATCAGGCGGCGTTTCGGATCGGTAGACAGCGTGGTTTTACCGGTACCGGATAAGCCAAAGAAGACCGCCACATCACCTTTTTCACCGACGTTTGCTGAGCAGTGCATCGATGCAATGCCTTTCAGCGGCAGCAGGTAGTTCATGACGGAGAACATACCTTTCTTCATCTCGCCGCCGTACCAGGTGCCGCCGATTAACTGAATGCGTTCAGTCAGGTTGAACGCCACGAAGTTTTCGGAGTTCAGACCCTGTTCTTTCCACTGTGGGTTAGTGCATTTAGCACCGTTCATCACGATGAAATCAGGTTTGAAATCAACCAGTTCTTCGTCGCTCGGGCGGATGAACATGTTTTTAACAAAATGTGCTTGCCAGGCGACTTCGGTAATGAAGCGCACGGAAAGGCGGGTATCCGCATTAGCACCGCAGAAAGCATCAATGATAAACAGACGTTTACCGGAGAGTTGATGGGTGACTAACCCTTTCAAATGCTCCCAGGTTTCCTGGGAAAGCGGTTTGTTGTCGTTCTTACCTTTACCTTTGTCTGACCACCAGAGTGTGTCTCGTGTGGTGTCGTCACGGACAATGTACTTATCCTTTGGCGAACGTCCGGTAAAGATACCGGTATCAACTGCAACGGCGCCCAGATTCGTTAACACGCCACGCTCGTAGCCTTCCAGGTTTGGATCAAGTTCTTCCTGATAAAGCGTGTCGTAGTCTGGGTTGTAAACGATATCCTGAACGTCATTGATACCATAAGCCTTGAGATCTTGCGGGGTTAAACTGTTGTTCGCACGCATTTCACTGCTCCTTAGCCAATATGTATTACCTGGAATAGTAAGGTTTTTTAGGGATTGCTAACCGCGACAAGGCTCATAGATTTACGCATCCGGTAATTCCACGAATAACCGAATACGCTGCGACTCCTGTCACAAAGAGGCGGATATTATGGCAGGAAACCCTTTTTTGTTGTGGAAAATGTTCTTAAAACGTTAATAGAGAGTGTTTTTGGCGGGAATCTTGTGAGTGTAATCGCATTCATGTAAGAAAGAAACGTAACTCAAACATAAACAATATCGATTCACCTCGCGCAGTTGGGGTCCGAAATGGACCGACAAATACTCATATTTGTGAAGTTGATGCGATAATTAGATTTTCTCTACTTTCTGGAAAACGACATGGACAGTGTTGAACTTTCACCAACGACCCGCTGGGGCATGGTCTTTATCGGACTGCTACAGGGGGGTCTGTGCTACCTGCTGATGGCGTATCTTGCCCCGCAGAACAGTGACTGGCTGTTCTACGGGATGCCTGTAACGATTGCGTTCTCCTCTGCGCTTTTGCTGACTGTCGTCTCATTTAAGCAACGTGCGCTATGGTGCTGGATGGCGCTGATCTGCGTGGTTGTGCTGGCGATGAGTGTGTGGCTGAAGTGGAGTGTGGCGGACAGTGACAGATGGCGACAGGATGACATTTTTTTTGCCTACGGCTGGCGCTTATTGTTGATGGCGATGCTGGCTTTGCCGTGGATGCAATATCAACTTCACGCACGTCGTGAACAGGCTCGCTATCCGCAGTTTTATACCTACCTGTGGCTTAATTCGCTGACGTTGCTAATCGCTGTTGTGGCTAACGGCCTGTTCTGGCTGGTGCTCCTGCTGTGGAGTGAAATGTTTCAACTGGTCGGAATCACCTTCTTCA
Source organism: Citrobacter sp. HN-141 (assembly GCF_033341895.1). Classification (NCBI taxonomy): domain Bacteria; kingdom Pseudomonadati; phylum Pseudomonadota; class Gammaproteobacteria; order Enterobacterales; family Enterobacteriaceae; genus Citrobacter; species Citrobacter sp. HN-141. The sequence goes on from NZ_JAWPBF010000003.1 coordinate 266,176, forward strand.
ACACGCTTTTCTTTGAGACTGACTGGTTTGTCTATCTGGCGCTTGGCCTGATCACCGCACTGGCAGTGGTGCTGGCGCGTACGCAGTCGCGCCTGGTTGCTGCGGTGCAAAAGTTGCTGACGTTCCTCGCCACAGGTTTACTCCCGCTGGTTGCACTGTTAGTGCTGATGTTTATGCTGACCCTGCCTTTCACCGGACTGGACGCTATCTCACGGCGCGTGTCAGCGGCGGGCCTGATGTCCACGTTGACGCTGATCTTCCTGTCGCTGATGGCCATTGTGCGCGAGCCGCGCAAAGAGGCGTTACCTTATCCTGGTGCATTACGTTATTTGATTAACGCTTCACTGGTTGTTGCTCCTCTCTATATGCTGATTGCCGGTTGGGCAATGTGGCTGAGAATTCATCAGTATGGCTGGACGCCTGAGCGTTTGTATGGCGCATTGGTGGTCTTTGTATTACTGGTGTGGTCCCTCGGCTATCTGGTCAGTATTTTGCGCGCGGGAGGCAACCCGCTCGATATTCAGGGAAAGGTCATTCTTGGCGTTTCGCTCCTGACATTGGGACTGTTGATTCTGCTGACGTCGCCGGTCATTGATGTCTGGCGTATTAGCGTCAACAGCCATATGGGACGCTACTACAGCGGGAAAATTACGGCGGACCAGGTCAGCCTGTATATGCTGGATCACAGCGGAAAACCCGGTCGCGCCGCACTGGAAGCATTACAAAAAGATGATGCGTTCAACAAAGACAGCAAACGCAGGCGTGATTTAAATGCCATTCTGCGAGGGCATCGCGATCCGGTAAATGAGCTGACGGCAACGCAGTTAGCGCCGAAGGTGATGATTGCACCGGGAAGCAAGAAGCCCGATGACGCGTTTTGGACGTTTTTAAAGGGACAACGCTACCGGATCGCCTCCTGTATCGAGCAGGATGCATGTGTGTTGGTGGATCAGGATCTCAACGCGGATGGGCAGCCCGAGCACGTATTGTATGCCTTTGGTGATGGGGAGAGTCTGGTCTTTGGCGTTAAGGAGAACAAATGGGTGTTGATTGCGACAGCCCGGCTACCGGAGGGATTCAATAAAGAGCAACTGCTGCAGGCGCTGGCGAATCATCAACTGGATTCGGCTCCCAGAGTCTGGCGGGATATCACCATTAATGGCAAACGACTGCTGATGACTTATCACAATGAGTAAATCTGTTGCCGGATGGCGGCGCGAGCGCCGTATCCGGCCGACAACAGTTTTACCGTAGGCCTTAAAGCTGCGCGCCACCGGGCAAAACGGGGATTAATGCACCTGTGGATCGGCAGGGGAGGCGTTGCTGCGGATCTCTGCAATATCCATGGCGTTAAACAGATAGTGGCTACCGCAATAATCGCAGTGCATATCGATCTCACCTTCTTCTGCCAGAATGCTGTCAACTTCTTCATCCGGCAGCGTTTTCAGAGCGCCTGCGCAGCGTTCGCGTGAACAGGTACATTTGAACTCAACATCCTGCGGATCGTAGAGGGTGACTTCTTCTTCGTGGTACAAACGCCACAGAACTTCGTTGGCTGGCAGCGTCAGCAACTCTTCGGCTTTGATGGTTTCTGTCAGTGCTGCAAGGTGATCGAAATCATCTGCCTGTGCGTTTTGCGCTGGCATGACCTGTAACAGCATACCGCCAGCAGCAGGTTTGCCGTCGACGTCGCCAGTACGGATAAACAGACGCGTCGGCAGCTGTTCAGAACGCATGAAGTAATCTTCCAGGCAGGCCGCCAGCGTGTCACCTTCCAGACCGACCACGCCCTGATAGCGTTCGCCTTCTTCCGGTGTAATGGTGATCACCAGGTAGCCGTTGCCAACCAGTGTTTTCAGATCGGCATCTTCAGGGATATCGCCCTGTATACGAGCCACTCCGCGCATTTGCTGGTTGTTGTTGCCGTTAATTACCGCCAGGCTCAACGGGCCGTCGCCTTGCAGTTGAACGGTGATATCACCGGCAAACTTCAGCGTCGCGGTCAGCAGACTGGTGGCAACCAGCAGCTCCGCCAGCACGGTTTTGACCGGCTGTGGGTAAGTATGATTTTCGAGGATCTGTTGCAGGGTTTGTGAAACGGTTACCAGTTCGCCGCGCACGGCAAAGTTTTCAAACAGATAACGATGTAATTGGTCATGTTGCGGCATAATCATCTCTCTTGCAGGTGACAGTCACTCGCTGTCGCCGTGTTTAAATCGTAACAGGTCGCGGCGCTCTTTTTTGTCCGGTCGCCTGTCCGGGTGCGGCATGGTTAACGCGTTAAGTTTACGCGCCAGCGCCATTTTTTCGCGTTTTTCCACGCTTTCCGCGGTTTCTTCATACAGCATAACGGCTTCAGTTGCCGGGCGACGCTGCTCGCTAATGGCTTTAATAATGACCGTCCGTTCGTCATTTCCCTGGCGCAGGGTGAGGGTGGCATTTAGCTCGACAATCTTACTCGGCTTGCTGCGCTGCCCGTTGTAATGCACCTTACCGCCTTCAACCATTTCGCGGGCGACTGCGCGCGTTTTATAAAAGCGTGCTGCCCACAGCCATTTATCCAGCCTGACTTCGACAGGGGGCTTCTCTTTCATGGCGTCTCCTTCACATCAGTGAGGGGATCAGTCGGCGGTAGTCATTCAATGACGGATGACGTGCATACTGTTTTTCCGCTGTACCGGAGTCGGGATTGGTTACGCCGAGGCAGTAACGAATGCCGAATTGAGCAGCGGCGTCGAGAATGGGTTCGCTGTCGTCAATAAACAACGTCTTCTCTGCACTCATTCCCGTTTCTTCAGCGACAGCGTGCCATAACCGCTGATCCTCTTTGGGATAACCAAATGTGTGGGTGGAAAGTAATAAATCAAGGTGTGAGGCCAGACCGGTATGCTGAAGCTTCACCGCCAGGTTATGCGGATGCGCATTGGTGAGCAAAATACGACGTTTGCCGCTGGCTTTCAGGGCATCAAGGAACGGTACCGTATCTTCACGCAGTACGGCGCGCGGTCCCTGTGCGGTTGTCATGGCGCATATATCCAGACCCAGGCGTTCACTCCAGTAATCCAGGCAGTACCAGTTTAGCGTATGCTGTACGGCATGATACTGCTGACGAATAAATTCCTGGGCTTCCTGGGGAGAGATACCCTGTTGCGCGCCGTAGGTCTCCGGCACCAGTTTTTGCCAGAAATAGTTATCGAATGCCAGATCGAGCAGCGTACCGTCCATATCCAGCAGAACGGTGTCGACGTCCTGCCAGGCAATATCTATGTGCATGGAAACTCCCCAGAGGAAAACAAGATGCGCGACAGGGTAGCATATTCCGTCGCGCGGGCGTGTTATCGAATCAGGCTTTCTGGGGTCTCAATCAGCGTTGGATTCAGGCAACTCTCGTAATATTCCTGAATTTCCGTGATGCGTGAACGATGACGCTGGTAACGTCTGAATGCCTGAACGCTGTTGTAGATAGCACATCCCAACATGGAGAGCATCAGCAGCGTGGTGCCAAGGTAGCGCCATAAACCAGAACGATCCGGGATTCGGTGCAGGCCAATGTGCTGGGTACCGTTGGCGTCGGTCGAGATGTTGGTGACAATCCCTTCAGCGCGAAATGGCGTTTGCATAAGCATCTGGGCAAGGCGCTGGAAGGCGTTCCATTGTTCTTGCGGCGGATAGTCGTACAACGAGGTCGCCGGCCAGGGCTGATCAACCAGGTCGCTGCCTTCGTCACTGATAATCAGGAAACCACCGGGGGCAGGGCTATTCAGTGCCTGAGCCGCCCGGGCGGTCTCGCGTGAAATGAACGGTGCCGTAGAGGTATTCACCAGGTTATCCAGTGATTCGGCGCTTACCGGGCGCAACAGCACATTTACACCATCCAGTTTCCCGGCGTTTGCTCGCTTAACGAGAGCGTTCCAGTCTTTACTGTTACCCAGGTTAACCAGGGCATTTTTCAGGCGTACGCATTCATCTTCGGCGGCACACAGATCGGCGGTTTTCAGGACAATATCGCCAAAATCATCCAGCAACACCATGCCGGACTTCTGAATGGCTGAGCGTAACGATGAGCTGACGCGAGAGTCATCGTCGGGTTTGGGGTGCAGTTGGCGGTTAACACTTTGGGTCAGCGCGGTTGCCTTATTGACCAGGTCGGACTCGGGCAGCGGCAGGGCGCGCGCGTCATTCCAGATAATCTGCGAACAATCAAATGGCATAAAAGGTGTCGCAGGTTGTGCATTCCAGCTCCCCTGAGTATGGATGTTACACATCCCCGTGCCACTCAGATGCAGCGTATCGCCCACGCGTACGCCTGCCTTTTCCAGTTGCTTAACGCTGGTGGCCTCAATAGTTTGCGCCCCTTTCATCCAGGAAAGCGTAAGTTTAATCGGCATATCCAACGGGACCCAAAACAGCAGCATTAGCAATACCAGCAACGAACCGCTGGCAATGACGGCGCTGCGTAGCCAGTGCTGCAACGGGAAGTTTTTCACCTCGTCATGCAACGATAAAAAACGCCCCTGGCGGACAACATGGCGATCCAGATAGATATCAATATCCGTTTGCTGGCCAAGGTCCTGTGCAATGTAAGGCTGCCAGTGTGGTGGATAAATCAGGTCAATAATACCCAGGGAGATATTATTAATTTGCTCCTGATCGTTTTCACCAAACAACCCCCAGCGGCGTGGAGTGCCACGCAGACAGTGGATTTCTCGTAGAGCCGTTTTAGACGGTGGTGCAAACAGGCCCCACAGACCCGCAGCCAGCAGCAATACTGCGCCACCGGCGGTCCACGGTACGAACGTGTCTGGCATGATTAAACAGAAAAAGAACAGCAGGAATGATGCGGCAATCAGTAACGCTTCGCGCAATCCCGACGGGCGGCTGAGCGCATATTCTTCATGCGTTTCCTGGCGAATATTCAGCAGTTCAATCTGCTCGCTTTCTTCACCGCGTATGGACGCCTGGGTAGACGCGGTATGCTGTAGCGCATAGCCACGCGCTTCCTGCATATACTCTTTCAGCGTGTGACCGTTCAACGAGATAACCAGCGGCAGCGTATTGGTGTGGATCAGCTCAACGCTGTTTTCATCATTGATGTATTGTTCCCAGAAGGGAGGCAAATGGACTTCGACGGAGTCGAGATAGTAGCGCCATTTGTTCGGATCGTCGGTGGTGATGCCATAGCGCGTAATGGAATGCGTCAGTATGATGACGCTATTACTTTGGGCATTCAGGGTTAACGATACCGGTGCCGAACTGGCACCTGTTGGGCCAGGCACCTGCTGAATTTGACTGAGGTTTTCGAGATAGTTTTCGACCGCACCACGTTCTTCGGGTGTTAGTTTACGCTTAGAGGCGTCAGAGAAGACGTTGCTCAACGGTAATTTTTGTTGTCTGAATTTTGATCTGAATCGCCACCCTGCAAGCAATGAGCAGGCCAGCAAAGCAGCTAAAAAAATCAGAATGGTGCTCATGCTTTCCCCATCTTACTTAGTCTGTCAGGCGTGGTCAGTCGCACCCTGTTCAATATTCGTGATTCTGTGGTTGGCTATCGGCAAGTGTGGAGTTGAACTTGAGCATCTTTAAGTACAGCCCAATAAATGCGAATAATAGCAAAATCACCAAAAATGGAATATCAGCAAATTCCTGGAGTTATTTCAACCTATTGACTTTTAATTTGAAATAGGGATTAACTTTTAGTACGTTACATAAATGTAAATAAACGGCAATTCACATTGCCGAAACCGTGCTGTATATCGCACAATAACCCCAGATTTCACAGCAAAGATCCTCATGATGAGCAAATCATTACAAAAACCCACGATTTTGAAAGTGGAAACCGTCGCACAATCCCGGCTATTTAAAGTCGAAAGCGTGGACCTTGAGTTCAGCAACGGCGTACGTCGTGTTTATGAGCGTATGCGCCCATCCACGCGCGAAGCGGTAATGATTGTGCCGATTGTGGATGACCACCTGATCCTCATTCGCGAATATGCGGTCGGAACCGAATCCTACGAACTTGGTTTTTCCAAAGGGTTAATCGATCCCGGTGAAAGCGTGTTTGAAGCGGCTAACCGGGAATTGAAAGAAGAAGTGGGCTACGGTGCGAAGGACCTGACGTTTTTGAAAAAACTCAGCATGGCGCCTTCCTATTTCTCCAGCAAGATGAATATTGTGGTCGCAGAGGATCTTTATCCTGAGTCGCTGGAAGGTGATGAGCCCGAGCCATTGCCACAGGTGCGCTGGCCGCTGGCGCATTTGATGGATCTGTTAGAAGACCCTGACTTCCACGAAGCGCGTAATGTCAGCGCGCTGTTCCTGGTTCGTGAATGGCTGAAAGGGCAAGGGCGATTGTAGTTTATGTTGCCGAATGTCGGCTGACGCCTTATCCGACCTACAACATCCAGCAATATCAAATGATTGCGCCGAAAATGTAGGCCGGATAAGCGAAGCGTCATCCGGCAAAAGATTAGAACAACTCGTGCGTCTCACCATTATCGATAATGGTTGTCCCCACCTCATGTACCGCCTGTTGCGTTGGCTGAGTACCTTCAATGAAATACTCCGCACGGCTGTTACCACCGTTCGCCAGTTGGCCGGTGCTACGATCGATATTGACGGTAACGATACCCGGTGGTGGCGTCAGCGGCTGCTCAGGGACACCTTCTAATACACTCTTCATGTAGGCATCCCACGCAGGTTGTGCACTCTTCGCACCGCCCTCGTAGCCGGAGATTTGGTCCTTGATCGCGCCGGATGCCGTCGTATGTCCGAGATCGCGACGATGATCATCAAACCCGATCCATACCGAGGTCACAACCCCTGGGCCATAGCCGGAGAACCATGCATCTTTCGAGCTGTTGGTTGTCCCGGTTTTCCCGCCGATGTCATGGCGCTGTAAATCACGTCCGGCACGCCAGCCGGTTCCCATCCAGCCTGGCTCACCAAAGATATTGGTGTTCAACGCGCTCTTGATCAGGAAGGCCAACGGCGTGTTGATGACGTGTGGTGCGTATTCTTGCGTTCCGCTTTGTGCGACCAGCGCCTGGTTAGCTTGTTCCAGCTGTGGCATTGGCACGGCGGCGTTTTGTTGTTCCTGAGATACCGCAACATCTTCAACGTTACTGTTTTCCAGCACGTTAGACTTCTGCGTATCGCCATAAATTACCGGGATATCACATTCCGGGCAGGCAATTTTTGGCTTCGCCTCAAAGATAACGCCACCCATATCGCTTTCAATCTTACTGATGAAATACGGGTCGACCAGGAATCCGCCGTTTGCCATTACCGCGTAACCGCGAGCAACCTGCAGCGGAGTGAACGAGGCTGAACCCAGCGCCAGTGATTCAGTATGCACAATGTTCTGTGCCGGGAAGCCGAAACGCTGCAGATACTCTGCCGCATAATCCACACCCATTGCGCGCATGGCACGAACCATCACCACGTTTTTCGACTGACCCAGACCCTGACGTAAGCGGATAGGGCCAGCATATTGCGGCGGTGAGTTTTTCGGCTGCCAGTCAGAACCTGCACCGGCATCCCAACGGGAAATCGGTACGTCATTCAGCATACTTGCCAGCGTCAGGCCTTTATCCATCGCGGCGGTATAGAGGAAGGGTTTGATGTTCGAACCTACCTGGCGTAATGCCTGGGTCGCACGGTTAAATTTGCTCTGGTTGAAATCAAAACCACCCACCAGTGCCAGCACTGCGCCGTTTTGCGGATTAATCGAAACCAGTGCGGAGTTAACGTCCGGCACTTGCGCCAGCCACCAGGCGTCGCCAACCTGGCGTACCCATATTTGCTGACCGGCCTGAACCACATCGGTTACTTTACGCGGCGTCGGGCCTTGCTGCGTATCCGAACGATAAGGACGCGCCCAGCGCATGCCTTCCATACGTAATGAGACCGAGGTTCCATCCGCCAACGCTGCGGTCGCTTCCTGTGGGTTAGCGCTGGTAACAACCGCCGGCAGTAGCGGACCATAAGTCGGCAGCGCTTTCAGCGTATCGGTGATTTTTTTGCTGTCCCAACTGCTTTCACCCACTTTCCACAACACGTTAGATGGGCCGCGGTAGCCGTGGCGCATGTCGTAATCCATCACGTTGTTACGTACCGCCTGCTGGGCGGCCTGCTGGACTTTACGCGTAATGGTGGTGGTGATGCGATACCCGTCTTCATAGGCTTTTTCACCATAACGGTTATACATCTCCTGGCGCACCATCTCAGACAGATAAGGGGCTGAGAAAGCGATTTCCGGCGCGTGATAGTTGGCATCGATCGCTTCACTACGCGCCTGATCGTATTGGGCCTGAGTGATGTAGTTTTCGCTCAACATACGCGACAGTACAACGTTACGGCGCGCAGTTGCCCGGTCCATCGAATAGAGCGGGTTGAAGGTTGACGGCGCTTTTGGCAGACCGGCGATCACTGCGATTTCACTTAAGCTGAGTTGATCAACGGTCTTGCCGAAATAGACCTGCGCGGCAGCACCCACGCCATAGGCGCGATACCCCAGATAGATCTTGTTCAGATAAAGCTCGAGGATCTCGTCTTTACTCAGCAATTGCTCAATACGGATAGCCAGGAACACTTCTTTAATCTTACGCATCAGCGTCCGTTCCGGACTCAGGAAGAAGTTTCTCGCCAACTGCTGGGTAATGGTACTTGCCCCTTGTGAGGCGTGGCCGGAGAACAACGCGACGCTGGCCGCACGGAAGATCCCCACCGGGTCCACCCCGTGGTGCTCATAGAAGCGGCTGTCTTCTGTAGCGATAAAGGCTTTAACCATTACCGGCGGCATTTGATCCAGCGTAACCGGAATTCGACGTTTCTCGCCATATTGCGCGATGAGTTCGCCATCAGCACTGTAAACCTGCATTGGGATCTGCAGACGCACATCTTTTAGCGTCGCGACGTCAGGTAATTGTGGCTCGATATAGCGATAGAGGCCATAGATCGAGCCTGCTCCCAGCAGGATGCAACATACTGCAAGGATTAATAAATACTTTACGAACTTCACTGGAGATTTCCCATTTAGTGGCATTTGGGCAGTTTATAAACAAACGCGCGGTAGTATAAAGGCAAGCCAGACGCATTGATATACCCGTTGAAGGAACGGGTGATAAGGAGATCATCAGCAATGGCTTTTCGTATATGGAAAATTGGTCTGCATATTCAGCTACATGACGTGCTGGCTGTCGCTATCGTTCGTGACGCGTCCGGTTGGGTGCTACAACGCTGGTGGCGTATGCCGCTGGCACATCAGGTTATCGTCGATGGCCACATTCGTGAGCCGGAACAGCTTACTGCGGTGCTCCTGCCGTGGAGCCGTGAGCTACCGCACAGGCACCATATTCACCTTTCTTTTCCTGCCAACAGGACGTTACAAAAAAAGTTACCCCGTCCAGCAATGACCCTGCGCGAACCAGAGCAAACGGCATGGTTGTCTGGGGCAATGGCTCGCGAACTGGATATGGAGCAGGATGCGCTGCAGTTTGATTATAGCGAAGACACGCTAAGCCCGGCGTTCAACGTGACGGCGGCACAAAGCAAAGAAATATCGGCACTCCTGACGCTGATGCATCCCCTGAAGGTACAAGTTACGGCCATTACGCCGGATGCCAGCGCCTTGCAGCGATTAATTCCTTATTTACCCAAGCATCAATCATGTCTGGCATGGCGTGACGATACCCAATGGCTCTGGGCGAGCCGCACGGCATGGGGACGTAAATCGACGGGGGAAATTGACGATATCGGTGCGCTTGCCGCGGCATTATCTCTTTACCCTGCGGATATTGCGCTATGTGACGCCGGTGGCTTTGATCCCTTAAATGCGGTGTCCGTCCGCCAGCCACCGATTCCTACGGAAAGCCACAACTTTGCTGTTGCGCTTGGGCTGGCGATGGGAGGTGTGTACTGATGACGGCGACCATCAATCTTTTGCCCTGGCGTCAGTCGCGGCGGTATGCCTGTCTGCAATGGTGGGGAGCGTTATTGAGTGGATCTTTACTGGTTATTGTGGGCATCGCATTGGGTTATTACGCGCTTTCTCGCGTAGATAATAGGGTCGAATTACTGTTGGCTGATGCCGAAAAAATACGGGCTGAAACCCTGATAGCACTCAAGCCGCGCCTGCAACAGCGTCAACAACAATGGCAGAAGGCGCAACAAAGAGAAAAACGGCGTGAACAGATGCGAAGCTGGCAGTCTGTTTTACAAGGGATGGCCGCGTTACTGCCAGAACAGGCGTGGTTAACAGGAATGACCTGGCAGCAGGATACGCTGGAGCTGACGGGGCTGACGCTGAACGTTGCTGCGCTTCATCGACTGGAGACGCAATTACGTAAACACCCTGGGTTTCAGTTGGGAAGCTCAGGGGAAACGCGACAAGATGCGCAGGGACGCTGGCAGTTTCACTATCGTCTGATACGGAGCGTTATGCATGCAGACGCTTTGTGATGGCTGGTTAGCGCAGACGCCGCGGTTTCGACTTTTGTGCTGGGGCGGCTGGATATTGGTCCTGATCGCGGCTGCGCTGTTGTGCCTTTATCCTGTAGAGCAGCAACGGAAAGCGCAGCAGGCAGCATTAGTCCGCCAACGCGTGGCGATTCAAGATCAATGGCGCAATCTGTATCTGTTGGCGTCATCGGTTGGGAAACCCTTTTCTCCCACTGAAGCGAGGCCGGTTCCTTTTTCCCCATTGGTCTATCAAAGCTCTCTTACACGTCTGATCCACTGGCAGCCCTCCGTACGGGGAGGCGAACTGGCGCTGAAAACTGCGTGGGATACGGTCCCACAGATGTTTACCCAACTGGCGGAACAGGGGATGAGTACGAGCCAGTTTTCTCTTAGTACAGAAGATGCTGATGTGTTGTTGACGATACAGCTGGAGCGTCTGAATGATGACTAAGCGCTGGCTGTTCGCGTGTTTTAGCGTGCTGCTGCTGACCGGCATGCGCAATCCCTTTCAGCCGCCAGAGGATCACTGCCGGATGACTGAGTTGTCGGCATGGCGTTATCAGGGGGCGGTGATCCAGGGGGGACGCTCAATTGGTTTTATGCAGGATGGTCAACACAAATGGCGGAGGGTCGAGCAGCGAGATGTACTGAATAGCATCTGGAGGGTATCTCAGGTGACAGCCCAAAGCGTAACTATCGATACAGGGAACGATTGCGAGCCATCACGGTGGCAGTGGCAACGACAAGGAGAGGCGAATGAAGCGGTGGATAGTCATCGTGCTGATGACCGTAATACCCAGCGTGCTGGCCGGGAAGGCACAAAACGTGACGCTGGTGGTGGATGATGTTCCCGTTGTCCAGGTGCTGCAGGCGCTGGCGGTGCAGGAGAAGAAAAATCTGGTGGTGTCACCGGATGTCAGTGGCGTGCTGTCATTGCATCTGACGGATGTGCCGTGGAAACAGGCATTGCAGACGGTGGTCAAAAGCGCCGGACTGGTGTTACGCCAGGAGGGAAACATCCTGCATGTGCATACTGTACGCTGGCAAAACGAAAATACAGCCCGTCAGGAGAGTGAACAAGCGCGGATTCAGGCCGGCTTGCCGCTGGAACATCGCAGTATAATTTTGCAATACGCAGATGCTACGGAGCTGGCAAAAGCCGGTGAAAAACTGCTGAGTGCTAAAGGAAGTATAACGGTCGATAAACGAACCAACCGCCTACTGCTGCGAGACAACCCTGTTGCGCTAAACATACTGGAACAGTGGGTGGCGCAAATGGACTTGCCCGTTGAACAGGTCGAGTTGGCGGCGCATATCGTCACGATTAATGAAAAAAGTTTGCGTGAGCTGGGGGTGAAGTGGTCGCTGGCAGATGTGCAGCAGCCAGGGGCTGTGGGGAATGTCACCACGCTTGCCAGCGATCTTGCCGTGTCTACTGCAACATCGCGGGTGGGATTTAATATTGGCCGCATTAATGGTCGTTTGCTGGAGCTTGAGTTGTCCGCACTGGAGCAAAAACAGCAGCTTGATATTATTGCCAGTCCTCGATTACTGGCTTCTCATCTGCAACCTGCCAGTATTAAGCAGGGCAGTGAAATCCCGTATCAGGTCTCCAGCGGTGAAAGCGGCGCGACTTCCGTCGAATTTAAAGAAGCGGTGCTGGGGATGGAGGTAACGCCGACCGTGCTGCAGAAAGGGCGGATCAGACTGAAGCTGCATATTAGCCAGAATGTTCCCGGACAGGTGCTACAGCAAGCGGATGGCGAAGTGCTGGCCATCGATAAGCAGGAAATTGAAACCCTGGTAGAGGTTAAGAGCGGTGAAACGATCGCGTTGGGCGGGATTTTTTCACATAAAAATAAATCAGCAGCTGACAGTGTGCCGTTACTCGGCGACATTCCGTTGCTCGGCCATTTTTTTCGTCATGATGGTAAAGAAGATGAGCGGCGTGAGTTAGTGGTTTTTATCACGCCCAGACTGGTCCCAACACAATAACTTATGCATGAAAACCCGTTGTTTTTGCGCTGAACACGTTTCAGGGATTTGACGTGCGGGTGTATTTAGCATACAAGGAGTACCGATTTGAGTGTCGGGACTTTTCTTTACTTATGCAGCAGTGAATACGCTTCGCCTTTCCGGTGGTGTGTCATAGGCTTATTTGGCGTCATTTGGCTACACGACACGTCGTCAGGTCAGATGTTTGCAGGGTAGCATGCCTGCCACGACCAGAAATGCGTAAGGTTTGGTGATTTATTCAGTTGCCAAACCCGCTTGAGTATTGAGATAATTTTCAGTCTGACTCTCGCAATATCTTATGAGGTTTCAGTTCATGTCCTGCTGCGCTGGGTGTCTGCGAAGCGGGTTTACCATTAACGAATAGTCTTAGTAGTACCGAAAAAATGGCAGAGAAACGCAATATCTTTCTGGTTGGGCCTATGGGTGCCGGAAAAAGCACTATTGGGCGCCAGTTAGCTCAACAACTCAATATGGAATTTTACGATTCTGATCAAGAGATTGAGAAACGAACCGGAGCTGATGTGGGCTGGGTCTTCGATGTAGAAGGTGAAGACGGCTTCCGTGATCGCGAAGAAAAAGTCATCAACGAGTTGACGGAAAAACAGGGTATTGTGCTGGCAACTGGCGGTGGCTCTGTAAAATCACGTGAAACACGTAACCGTCTTTCCGCGCGTGGCGTCGTGGTCTATCTTGAAACGACAATTGAAAAACAACTTGCACGTACTCAACGTGACAAGAAACGCCCGCTGCTGCAGGTAGAATCGCCGCCGCGTGAAGTTCTGGAAGCATTGGCTGACGAACGCAATCCTCTGTATGAAGAGATTGCCGACGTGACCATTCGCACCGACGATCAGAGCGCGAAAGTCGTAGCAAACCAGATTATTCATATGTTGGAAAGCAACTAATTCTGGCTGAATACACACTCGTCTGCGGGTACAAGTAACTAAGGTGGATGTCGCGTAATGGAGAGGATTACAGTCACTCTCGGGGAACGTAGTTACCCTATCACCATCGCGGCTGGTTTGTTTAATGAGCCAGCTTCATTCTTACCGCTGAAATCGGGCGATCAGGTTATGTTGGTGACCAACGAAACCCTGGCTCCCCTTTATCTCGATAAGGTTCGCGGCGTACTTGAACAGACGGGTGTTAACGTTGATAGCGTAATCCTTCCCGATGGCGAGCAGTATAAAAGCCTGACGGTGCTGGATACGGTCTTCACTGCGTTACTGCAAAAACCGCATGGTCGCGATACCACGCTGGTCGCACTTGGCGGCGGCGTGATTGGCGATCTTACCGGTTTTGCAGCAGCCAGCTATCAGCGTGGTGTTCGTTTTATTCAAGTCCCGACAACGCTGTTGTCGCAGGTTGACTCCTCCGTCGGCGGTAAAACCGCTGTAAACCATCCCCTCGGTAAAAACATGATTGGCGCGTTTTACCAACCGGCTTCCGTGGTGGTGGATCTCGACTGTCTGAAAACGCTTCCTGCGCGTGAATTGGCATCGGGCCTGGCGGAGGTTATCAAATACGGCATCATCCTTGACGGTGAATTTTTCAGCTGGCTGGAAGAAAATCTGGACGCATTATTACGTCTGGATGGTCTGGCAATGGCGTACTGTATTCGCCGTTGTTGTGAGCTGAAAGCAGAAGTCGTCGCAGCGGACGAGCGCGAAATGGGCTTACGTGCTTTACTGAATCTGGGACACACGTTTGGCCATGCTATCGAAGCTGAAATGGGTTATGGCAATTGGTTACATGGTGAAGCTGTCGCAGCAGGTATGGTAATGGCTGCCCGCACGTCAGAACGTTTGGGCCAGTTTACCTCCGCTGAAACGCAGCGCATTATTACGCTGTTGCAGCGCGCAGGTTTACCGGTAAATGGGCCGCGTGAAATGTCTACACAGGCTTATTTGCCGCACATGCTGCGAGATAAAAAAGTGTTGGCGGGAGAGATTCGTTTAGTGCTTCCGCAGGCAATAGGGAAGAGTGAAGTCCGCGGCGGAGTGTCGCACGAGGTGGTTCTTAACGCGATTGCTGATTGCCAGCAGGCGTAACAACAAGAAAGGTCAGGCTTGCGTTGTAAAGCGTAAGTCTTTTAGCTTCAGGTTATGTGCAAAGTCGTAAGCATTAACCTTTGAGTGGGGTGTTAAATGGATGAATTCAAACCAGAAGACGAGCTGAAACCCGATCCCAGCGATCGTCGTACTGGTCGTTCTCGTCAATCGTCTGAACGCGATAATGAGCCGCAAATCAATTTTGATGATGTTGATCTGGATGCCGACGATCGCCGTCCTGCGCGCGCACGTAAAGAGCGTGATGAAGAGCAGGACATTGAAGAAGACTATGAATCTGATGACGATGTTGTGGATGAAGAACGTGTAGAACGTCGCCCACGCAAGCGTAAAAAAGCGGTCAGTAAACCAGCCTCCCGTCAGTACATTATGATGGGTGTGGGTGTTCTGGTACTGCTGCTGCTGATTGTCGGTATCGGTTCCGCACTGAAGGCCCCCTCATCTTCCTCTTCCAGCGAGCAGGCTGCGTCTGGTGAGAAGAGCATCGATCTTTCTGGCAGCAATGCGACGGATCAGGCGAACACCACAATGCCTGCGACGGGTGCTGAGCAGACCGCTGGCAATACGCAGCAGGATGTTTCTCTGCCGCCGATTTCCTCTACCCCGACTCAAGGCCAGGCGCCTGCCACAGCAGAAGGTCAGCAGCGCGTTGAAGTTCAGGGCGATCTGAACAATGCGCTGACGCAGCCGCAAGGTCAGGCACAGGTTAACAACGTCGTCGTCAACTCTACGCTGCCAACTGAACCTGCTACCGTAGCACCCGTTCGCAATGGCAATGCAGGGCGTCAGACGGCGAAGACTGAGCCAGCAGAACGTACCGCAGCTGCACATCAGGAACGCAAACAGGCTGTTATTGAGCCGAAGAGCAAGCCGCAGACCACGGTAAAAGCGACGCCGGCAGAGCCGAAACCTGTCGCTCAGGCGAAACCGACTGTGACTGCGACCGCGCCGACGACAACAACGAAAGCGCCAGTGGTAACCGCTACACCTAAAGCGTCAACTGAGCCAAAAGCAACGGCAAGCACCGCGCCAGCTCAGCAGACTGCAACACCTGCACCAACGACAGCAACACCGGTTGCGGGTGGTGCGAAAAGTGCAGGGAACGTTGGTGCGTTAAAATCAGCGCCATCCAGTCACTACACGCTGCAGCTCAGCAGTTCCTCTAACTACGACAACCTGAATGGTTGGGCGAAGAAAGAGAACCTGAAGAACTACGTGGTGTACCAGACGACGCGTAACGGTCAACCGTGGTATGTTCTGGTGACGGGTGTGTATGCGTCTAAAGAAGATGCGAAACGTGCAGTGTCTACGTTACCCGCCGACATTCAGGCGAAAAACCCGTGGGCAAAACCGCTGCACCAGGTTCAGGCCGATTTGAAGTAAGATAGGATATGTTCTGCAATGGTTTGCTGTTTCGCCCAATTGCGGGACAAAGACTAAAGCGCAGGATGCTGTCGGAGCTTTCTCCACAGCCGGAGAAGGTGTAATTAGTTAGTCAGCATGAAAAAAAATCGCGCTTTTTTGAAATGGGCAGGGGGGAAATACCCCCTGCTTGATGATATCAAACGGCATTTACCTCAGGGTGAGTGCCTGATTGAACCCTTCGTGGGTGCCGGGTCGGTGTTTCTCAACACCGACTTTTCTCGTTATATTCTTGCCGATATCAACAGCGACCTTATCAGTCTCTATAACATCGTGAAGACGCGTACCGATGAGTACGTGCAGGCTTCACGTGAGCTGTTTATGCCTGAAACGAATCAGGCTGAGGTGTACTACCAGTTCCGGGAAGAATTTAATGCCTGCCAGGACCCGTTCCGACGTGCAGTGCTGTTCTTATATCTCAACCGTTTTGGCTATAACGGGTTATGCCGTTATAACCTACGCGGTGAGTTTAATGTCCCCTTTGGTCGTTATAAAAAACCCTACTTCCCGGAAGCCGAGTTGTACCATTTTGCCGAAAAAGCGCAAAATGCAGAGTTCCATTGCCTCTCCTATGAAGAGTGCATGGATCGTGCGGATACCAACTCTGTGGTCTACTGTGACCCGCCATATGCACCGCTCTCGGCGACGGCAAATTTCACCGCGTATCATACCAACAGCTTTAGCCCGAAAGAGCAGGCGCACCTGGCCGAGATGGCAGAAAAGCTGGTCAGTAAGCAGATCCCGGTGTTAATTTCGAATCATGACACGCCGGATACCCGTGAATGGTATCGAGCGGCGAAACATTTTCAGGTCAAAGTGCGGCGCAGTATAAGCAGCAACGGCGGCACACGTAAAAAGGTGAACGAACTGCTGGCGCTGTACAAACCAGGAGTCGCAACGCCTGCGAAAAAATAATTCTCAAGGAGAAGCGGATGAAACAGTATTTGATTGCCCCCTCAATTCTGTCGGCTGATTTTGCCCGCCTGGGTGAGGACACCGCGAAAGCGCTGACCGCAGGTGCTGATGTCGTTCACTTCGACGTCATGGACAACCACTACGTGCCAAACCTGACCATCGGCCCGATGGTACTGAAATCGCTGCGTAAATATGGTATCACCGCTCCGATTGATGTTCATCTGATGGTGAAGCCGGTCGATCGTATTGTCCCTGACTTCGCAGCGGCCGGTGCCAGCATCATTACTTTTCACCCGGAAGCCTCCGAACACGTCGATCGTACTTTGCAGCTGATCAAAGAGCATGGCTGTAAAGCGGGGCTGGTGTTCAACCCGGCCACTCCGCTGAGCTATCTGGACTATGTCATGGATAAGCTGGATGTGATCCTGCTGATGTCTGTTAACCCAGGTTTTGGTGGACAGTCCTTTATCCCGCAAACGCTGGATAAGCTGCGCGAAGTACGTCGTCGTATTGATGAGTCTGGCTATGACATTCGTCTGGAAGTGGATGGCGGCGTCAAGGTGAACAACATTGGTGAAATTGCGGCTGCCGGTGCGGATATGTTTGTCGCAGGCTCTGCTATTTTCGACCAACCAGACTACAAAAAAGTCATTGATGAAATGCGCAATGAACTGGCGAAGGTAAGTCATGGATAACTTTCAGGACATTCGAGGCGTAGCATTTGACCTCGACGGCACGCTGGTCGACAGCGCGCCGGGATTAGCCGCTGCGGTGGATATGGCGCTGTATGCGCTGGAACTGCCGGTTGCCGGTGAAGAACGCGTTATCACCTGGATTGGCAACGGTGCCGATGTGTTGATGGAGCGTGCGCTTGCCTGGTCTCGTCAGGAGCGTGCGACCTTACGTAAAACGATGGGTAAACCGCCCGTTGATGATGATATTCCCGCCGAGGAACAGGTGCGAATTCTGCGCAAGCTGTTCGACAGATATTACGGCGATGTCGCCGAAGAGGGGACGTTCCTGTTCCCTGATGTCGCCGACACGTTGGGCGCACTGCATGCCAACGGATTGCCGCTGGGTCTGGTGACCAACAAACCGACGCCGTTTGTCGCGCCGTTACTTGATGCGCTGGATATTGCCAAATACTTTAGCGTGGTCATCGGTGGTGATGACGTACAGAACAAAAAACCGCATCCGGACCCGCTGCTGCTGGTGGCAAGCAAGCTTGGCATCAAGCCTGAGCAAATGCTCTTCGTAGGGGATTCACGCAATGATATTCAGGCGGCAAAAGCTGCTGGCTGTCCGTCCGTTGGCCTGACCTATGGCTACAACTACGGTGAGTCGATCGCGCTGAGCCAGCCCGACGTTATTTACGACCGTATTAATGAACTACTGCCCGCTCTCGGGCTTCCGCATAGCGAAAATCAGGAATCAAAAAATGACTAAGCCCATCGTTTTTAGTGGCGCACAGCCCTCAGGTGAATTGACCATTGGCAACTATATGGGTGCGCTGCGTCAGTGGGTGAGCATGCAGGATGACTACCATTGCATTTATTGCATCGTTGACCAACATGCTATCACCGTTCGTCAGGATGCCCAGCAACTGCGTAAAGCCACGTTGGATACGCTGGCGCTGTACCTGGCGTGTGGTATCGATCCTGAAAAAAGCACCATCTTCGTCCAGTCGCACGTGCCGGAACATGCACAGTTAGGCTGGGCGCTGAACTGCTACACTTATTTCGGTGAACTGAGCCGTATGACCCAGTTCAAAGACAAATCCGCACGTTATGCAGAGAACATCAACGCTGGGTTGTTTGATTACCCGGTGCTGATGGCGGCGGATATTCTGTTGTATCAGACCAACCAGGTACCGGTTGGTGAAGATCAGAAACAGCATCTGGAACTGAGCCGCGATATCGCCCAGCGCTTCAACGCCCTGTATGGCGACATCTTCAAAGTGCCTGAGCCGTTCATTCCGAAATCCGGCGCGCGCGTGATGTCGTTGCTGGAGCCGACGAAGAAAATGTCCAAGTCGGATGACAACCGCAACAACGTGATCGGCCTGCTGGAAGATCCGAAATCTGTGGTTAAGAAAATCAAACGTGCAATGACCGACTCTGAAGAGCCGCCGGTTGTACGCTACGACGTGCAGAACAAAGCGGGTGTTTCCAACCTGCTGGATATCCTCTCTGCGGTCACCGGTAAAAGCATTCCGGAGCTGGAGCAGCACTTTGAAGGCAAAATGTATGGTCATCTGAAAGGTGAAGTCGCAGAGGCCGTTTCCGGCATGCTGACCGAGCTTCAGGAGCGCTATCACCGTTTCCGTAACGATGAAGCTTTCCTACAGAAAGTGATGAAAGACGGTGCGGAAAAAGCCAGCGCGCGTGCCTCTGTTACGCTGAAAGCCGTTTACGAAGCGATTGGCTTTGTTGCCAAGCCGTAATACTTTCTGCGTTGCTGAAAAAACCGGGAATTTCCCGGTTTTTTTGTATCTGCGCAAAGAGATTTATTGATTATTCAGCCGCTGGGCCGCAACCGCCAATCATTTTAGAAATCGAGATTGCCGGGTGCAGCAGGTAATCGTACGAGCAGGTTTTATTACGGTTTTCAATATGACCCGTACAAGCGGTCAGCGTCGCCAGAATTCCTGCCACAGCGGTAATTTTTGCAATCTTAAACATAACGAAATCCTTGTAGATACAACTATTTATATATATGAAAAAAATGGAAAAAATCCATTTCCCGCCGGTGAAAGTATCAAGTAATGGAGCAGGGAGGTAGTCCAGATAAGGACTACCCAAAGGCAAGGGCATATGCTTTTAAAAAAACAGGTGGGAAATAAAAACGGCAGTCAGGAAAGAGATTCCAGGACTGCCGTTTGCGTTAATTAGCGGAACGATTTCAGAACGGTATACGGTTGGTTATTTCGCGGAGTATGTTGTGAATCAATGGTTAGAGAACCAGTTCAGCTTATCGCGTAATGCCACAACACGACCCACGATAATCAGCGCCGGGCTTTCAACCTGTTTTGCCAGTTCACCGAGCTGTGTCAGCACACCGCTGACGACGCGCTGTGTTACGGCAGTACCATTCTCGACCAGGGCAACCGGCATATCAGCTTGCATACCAAACTCGATGAGTTTTTCCTGAATCGTTGCCGCCTGATTCAGTCCCATGTAGAACACCAACGTTTGTTTCTCTGCCGCCAGGTTCTCCCAGTCCAGCTCACCGCCTGTTTTCAGGTGCCCAGTGACCAGGCGTACGCTCTGCGCATAATCGCGATGGGTCAGTGGGATACCGGAATAAGCAGAACAGCCAGAAGCCGCGGTAATGCCTGGCACGACAGAGAATGGAATACCCGCATGGCACAGGGTTTCCAGCTCTTCGCCCCCGCGGCCAAAGATGAACGGATCACCGCCTTTCAGTCGTACTACGCGTTTACCTTGTTGCGCTTCACGCAGCAGGATCTGGTTGATCTCTTCCTGCGGTACGCAGTGATAACCCGCACGTTTACCGACGAACACACGATCTGCGTCGCGACGCACGAGGTTCATGATATCGTCGGAAACCAGACGGTCATACACCACAACATCAGCTTGCTGGATCTGCTGTAACCCTTTCAGCGTCAGCAGTCCGGCATCGCCTGGACCGGCACCAACCAGTACCACTTCACCGCGATGATCCAGCGGTTCGCTGAGCATGTGCTCGGTGGTTTCCTCGACGGCTTTCAGGTCATTGTTCGCCAGCGACTGCGCCAGGCGGTCATTCACGAATAATTTTTCCCAGAAGCGGCGACGTTCACCCATGCTGGCGAACTGTTTTTTCACGCGGGAGCGCAGTTGCCCGGCATATTGTGCGACCTGGCCCAGATGCTGCGGCAGCACGGATTCGAGTCTTTCACGCAGCAGGCGGGCAAGAACAGGGGATGTACCGCCTGAGGAGACCGCCACCATCAGCGGAGAGCGGTCGATAATGGAGGGCATGATAAAACTGGCCGCTTTTGGCGCATCGACCACGTTGCAGAAGATACGACGTGATTCTGCGGCGGTGCTGACGCTTTGGTTAACGGCATCGTCATCAGTAGCGGCAATAGCCAGCCAGCAGGTGTCGAGCAGGGACTCATCGAACGGCCCCTCAACCAGCGTCAGCATATTTTCATCTGCCCATACTTTGAACTGCGGAATAAACGCCAGCGCATTGACCGTTAAACGGGCGCCCGCTTCCAGCAGTAACCGCGCTTTGCGTTCTGCGACATCACCACCGCCGACGATCAAGCAGTCGCGGTCACGTAGTTGACAAAATATAGGCAAATGATCCACGACATTACCCCTTAATTATTTGGCTGTTATGCCAGATTCTCAGCTTGGTTGATTTTTGCCGGAACAGGACGCTCCGATTTTGGCGTAGCATACCAATAACCTAATCCCATGAATACGACACCGGACAAAGTATTACCGAGTGTCACCCACAGAAGGTTATGACCAATTCCGGACAGGGTATAGGCCTCGCTGTGATGGCCGAACCAGGAAAGGGCAAACAGCGTCATATTGGCCACGGAGTGTTCATAGCCGGACGCGATAAACGCCAGCAGACACCACCAGATGGCAAGGAACTTCGCCGCGCCTTCGGTGCGGATTGCCATCCAGATTGCCAGGCAAACCAACCAGTTACACAATGCGCCTTTAAAGAACAGTACTGTTGCAGGTGCGGTGGTTTTCGCCAGCGCGACCGTATGTACGATGCTGGTGTCGACCGGCAGCAGACTGCCACCGCCCCAGCTATACAGCAGAGCGACAAACACAGAGCCCACGAGGTTGCCAAGCCAGGTTTGCGGCAGAATCGCCCACATTTGACCGTGGCTGATGGTGCCCGCTTTAACCCCGAGCGTCAGGAACATGGTGTGACCGGTGAACAGTTCAGAACCGGCGATAATCACCAGCGTTAAGGCAATACCAAAGGTTGCACCCATTACCAGAGGGCGTACGGACGGATCGAGTAAATTACCGAGAGTGAAAATAAGAATGATGCCGAGCCCAACGTAGGCCCCTGCCATTGCTGAGCTGACCCAGAATCCGAGCGGATTATTTGCCGACAGGCGTGCGATGCGCGCAGCGTTAGCCGCACACTTATTGATAGTGTCTGTGAACATGTGTTGATTATCCTTTTCTCACTTCATCCTTTGCCCTGCCTCTTTGTTGGCTGCCCTCGCTCACCCCAGTCACATAGTGAACTATGCTCCTGGGGATTTGCTCAGTTGCCGCCGCGATGCAGTACAAATGATTTTGTGATAACAATGAAAATGAAAAAAAATACAAAAAAGGGGAGGCGTTGCGCCTCCCAAAAATTTATTAACCGCGCAGTTGCACCATGCCGTCTTTCACTCGGGCTTCGTAATGCTTCACGGAAAACTGTTCGTCTTCCATACACAGACCGTCGCTTAAGCGAAAACGCTGTTTTTTCAGCGGACTGGCGACCCACAGCTCACCCTGATGCTCAGCAATCAACCCACGCGACAATACGCTGGACTCAAAGAATGGGTCGATATTGCTGATCGCAAATACCTGATCGCTGTGATACGGGCGGAAAATAGCAACCTGCTCAGTTCCTAACAGGGCGCAGACGCCTGTCGCAGGCAGAATGTCATCGATTTTGCAGATGTTTTTCCACTGGCTCATGCGTTTTCCTCCACCAGAGTCACCGGAATACGCTCATAAGGCGTCGCCGGACGATGTTGTTCGCGCTCAGGTACCACCTGAACATTCGGATCGCGTTTATCGCTGTTGATAAAGTGTTTGAAACGAACCTGCGCGGACGGCGTGTTGACCGTTTCTGTCCACTCACACACTACCGCTTCACGCAGACGGGCCATCTCTTCTTCCAGATGCTGGTTCAGGCCCAGTTTGTCGTCGATGATGACGGACTTCAGATAGTCGATGCCGCCTTCCAGGTTATCTAACCACGGTGCAGTACGGGTCAGTTTGTCCGCAGTACGGATGTAGAACATCATAAAGCGGTCAAGGTACTTGAGCAGCGTTTCACGATCGACATCGGCTGCCAGCAGGTCTGCATGACGAGGTTTCATCCCGCCGTTACCACACACGTACAGGTTCCAGCCTTTCTCGGTGGCGATGATACCGACGTCTTTACCCTGGGCTTCCGCACATTCGCGGGTACAGCCAGAAACACCAAACTTCATCTTGTGCGGTGTACGAATGCCTTTGTAGCGGTTTTCCAGCTCGACGCCGAAGCCAACGCTATCGCCGACGCCGTAACGGCACCAGGTGCTGCCTACGCAGGTTTTCGCCATACGCAGCGCTTTGGCATACGCGTGACCGGTTTCAAAACCGGCTTCAATCAGCTGACGCCAGATTTCCGGCAGGTCATCTTTCTGCGCGCCGAACAGACCGATACGCTGAGAACCGGTAATTTTGGTGTACAGGTTAAATTCACGCGCGATACGGCCCACGGCCACCAGGCCTTCAGGGGTAATTTCGCCACCCGCAGAACGCGGGATCACGGAATAGGTGCCGTCTTTCTGGATGTTCGCCAGGAAGTTGTCGTTAGTGTCCTGCAGCGGCGTGTGCTGTGGTTTGAGGATGTACTCATTCCAGCAGGAGGCCAGCAGGGAGCCGACGGTCGGTTTACACACTTCGCAGCCGTAACCTTTCCCGTGTTTAGCCAGCAACTCTTCGAAAGTTTTAATGCCTTCTACGCGGATCAGGTGGAACAGTTCCTGACGTGAATACGGGAAGTGTTCACACAGGTTGTTATTCACTTCGATACCCTGCTTCGCCAGTTCGGCGTTCAGGACCTGCGTCACCAGTGGGATACACCCGCCGCAGCCGGTACCGGCTTTGGTTTCGGCTTTCAGCGCCGCAACGGTGTGACAGCCTTTGTTGATAGCGGCAATCAGCATGCCTTTAGTGACGTCGAAGCAGGAACAAATCTGCGCGCTGTCCGGGAGTTTATCCACGCCGATTGATGGTTTACCGCTGCCTGCGTGCGCGGGCAGAATCAGCGAGTCCGGGTTTTCCGGCAGTTCGATGGCGTTCAGCACCAGCTGTAGCAGGTTGCCGTAATCGCTGGTATCACCGACCAGAACCGCGCCGAGCAGGGTTTTGTTATCTTCGCTAACGATAAGACGTTTGTAGACTTCTTTGCTTTCATCGAGGTAGACATAGCTGCGGGCACCCGGCGTGCGCGCATGCGCGTCGCCAATCCCGCCAACATCTACGCCGAGCAACTTCAGTTTGGCGCTCAGATCCGCACCTTCGAAAGCGTTTTCAGTTTCGAGGATATGATCCACGGCGACCTGAGCCATTTTGTAACCCGGCGCGACCAGACCATATACGCGGTTGTTCCAGCTGGCGCATTCGCCAATCGCATAGATATCCGGGTCAGATGTCTGGCAGCTGTCGTTAATGACAATGCCGCCGCGCGGAGCGACGTCCAGACCGCACTGGGTGGCCAGTTTGTCGCGTGGGCGAATACCGGTGGAGAAGACGATGAAATCAACTTCCAGCTCGCTGCCGTCGGCAAAACGCATGGTTTTGCGCGCTTCACTGCCTTCCTGGACAATCTCTTTGGTGTTCTTGCTGGTGTGCACACGCACGCCCATGCTTTCAATTTTGCGACGTAACTGCTCGCCACCCATATGATCCAGCTGTTCCGCCATCAGCATGGGGGCGAATTCAATTACGTGGGTTTCCACGCCGAGGCTTTTCAGCGCTCCGGCGGCTTCCAGACCTAACAGGCCGCCACCGACGACGGCACCGCGTTTGCTACGGCGGGCGCAAGCCTCAATGGCGTTGAGATCTTCGATGGTACGGTAAACGAAGCAGTCCTGGGTTTCGGAACCTTTAATCGGTGGGATCCACGGATAGGAACCGGTCGCCATGATCAGCTTGTCGTAATAGACCGTACGACCCGCGCTGGAGTGGATTACCTTCTCCTGGCGGTTGATGGTAATTGCACGTTCACCCACTAACACCTTAACGCCGTGCTTCTCGTAGAACCCTTCACGCACCAGAGAAAGCTCTTCAGCGGTGTGGTGAGAGAAGTAAGATGACAGGTGTACGCGGTCGTACGCTTTGCGGGGTTCTTCACAGAAGACGGTAATATCAAAATTGGCAGCGTCGGATTTATCAAGAAGATCCTCAATAAAGCGATGGCCGACCATACCATTACCGATAATAGCGAGTCTGACTTTGCTCATTTTTGCCTCGATTTCTTTTCTATTACTGCCTACCTTAACGATTCAGCAACCGCGCTTATTGATACAAATCAAATTCGGCCTTATATACTCCTTAAGGGGTATATAACTGATTTGTCAGCATTTTTATAAGTGACGGAATTGACAGGCTTTTCATATTTGTACAATTAGCATACAAATTAAGGGGGTTTAGTCTGTTTTGGCCGACATCGCCAGTGGAAGAAGAGGGTATGAGAATAGGCCGGATGGCGCAGACACCATCCGGCAGTGTGCAGGCCGGGCAAGCGAAGCGCCCCCCGGCACTGAGATTAATGCGTTGCTGGCGCGTTATGCAGGCGATGACGCGTGACGAACCCAAGGATAAAGCACATCACGAACACCACGGCATACAGTCCGTTCGCAGTCTGTAATGCGGCTAATGGACCACTGTGCGCTACGATAGGACCGGTGACGACGAAGGTGAGCATGGTACCAATGGTGCCGCAGGTCAGCACAAAGTTAACCAGTTTAGGTGAGGCAACTTTGGTCTGCTGAGAACCAAGGGTAATAATGGTGGTATAAATCGCGCTGGAGAAGAAGCCCAGCGTCAGAATGAACCACGGCATATGCTCTGGCGTACCGGTGATGAACAGATACATCAGCACGGTGGCCAGTCCCGCCAGTACGGTCAGAATACGCTGCAAATCGAAGAAACGCAGAATAAAGCTAAACGCCCACATGCCGACCATGTAAGACATCCAGAAGTCGCTAACCAGTTTACCGGCATCGTTCAGGCTCATGCCCAGGCTCTTGGCGTATTCCGGAACCCAGGAGATAAAACCAAGCTGACCGAGGATGTAACACAGTGCCGCAATCGCCAGGAACAGTACGCCAATGCCCCATTTTTCTTTAACGACCGGCGCATCTGGCTGCTGCGCATGTTTGCCCAGCGCCGGGAATTCGCAGCCGAAGGTCAGCAGGAAAATGGCGACATACACCAGGCCGATACAAGCATAGACCCAATACCATTCGATGCTGCGCGCGAGCAGGAAGGCCGCAACCATGGGGAAAATCATGCCCGCCATGCTGAAGAAGGAGTCGGTAAACAGCAGGCGGGAGCCACGCTGGCGACCTTCATACATCTGAGTCACCAGGAACGTACCAATCGACATGGTAATACCGCTTACCAGACCCAATACAAACATGGCGGCTGAGAACAAGGCCAGACTATGGCTGAACATCAGTCCGGCAACGGCCAGTACCATCAGGATAAAGCCGAAGCGCAACTGGGTTTTCAGTGGCACGATTTCCATCAGCCAGGCATTCAGAAAAATAGAGATCAGGATACCTGCGTTCAGGAAGGTGAAGGTGTTACTCATGCTGGAAACGGGCAAATGGAAGTAATCTGCGATGTTTCCCATCACCATCCCGGTGACAATTACCAACGCACCTGTCAGGGCGTAGGAGAGAAAGCTAATCCATGTGAGCTTGATGCGATTGCTGTTAGTCATGACTGGCCTGTATAGAAGTGTAAGGCGCATTAACGGCGCCGTGAGCGGGCAGATTTTAGGCGTTTTAGTGATGTATTTAAATATTTTTTGGTAATTACTGAGTCCGTTACATTTTTGTATGTGATCGTGATCACATAGATATTTACGGCTATGAGGTTACATTTGTTTCAAGTACGTAAAATTAGGTAAAGGGATGGCCTTGTTCATGAAGGCTCTTTAGAATCAATCCACTTGCTTCATTTCTGCTCTTGTTAAGGAATTCTCATGCTCAAATCGACTCTGGCGGCTGTTGCAGCTGTTCTCGCTCTTTCTGCTCTCTCTCCCGCAGCACTGGCAGCAAAAGGTGACCCGCATGTCCTGCTGACAACCTCTGCCGGTAACATTGAGCTGGAGCTGAACAGTCAGAAAGCCCCGATTTCAGTGCAAAACTTTGTCGATTATGTCAACAGTGGTTTCTATAACAACACCACGTTCCACCGTGTGATCCCAGGCTTCATGGTGCAGGGCGGCGGTTTTACCGAGCAGATGCAGCAGAAGAAACCTAACCCGCCAATCAAGAATGAAGCCGATAACGGACTGCGTAACACCCGCGGCACGATTGCTATGGCGCGTACAGCGGATAAAGACAGCGCGACCAGCCAGTTCTTTATCAATATTGCAGACAACGCTTTCCTCGATCACGGCCAACGCGACTTTGGCTACGCCGTGTTCGGTAAAGTTGTGAAAGGTATGGATGTTGCGGACAAGATTGCGCAGGTACAGACCCACGATGTCGGTCCTTACCAGAATGTTCCATCAAAACCGATTGTTATCCTTTCCGCTAAAGTCCTGCCGTAAGCCTGTTTTGCGCGGGTAGTTCCTGCCCGCGTTCTCCCCCCTTCTCTGCGTAACCCGAAATTGCTGCTTATACTTGTGGCAAGTGTCAGCTCATTCAGGGAGGTCACGTGAAAAAACTCACCGATAAACAAAAGTCCAGGCTCTGGGCGCAGCTGCGAAATGCCAATTTCCAGGCAAGCCGGCGACTGGAAGGCGTGGATATTCCACGGGTTACTCTGAGCGCTGAAGACGCCCTGGCGCGGCTTGAAGAATTGCGGAGGCACTATGAGCGATAAATTCGGTGATGGACGTGACCCCTATTTGTATCCTGGGCTGAACGTTATGCGTAACCGGCTGGGGGTTCATCAGGCACAGCGTCTGGCGCAGGCAGCTTATGAATTGACGGCGCTGCGTGCTGCCACGATTGAACTGGGGCCGTTAGTTCGTGGTTTACCCTACCTGTGCGCTATTCATCGCCAGCTTTATCAGGATATTTTCGACTGGGCTGGCAAGCTACGCGAAGTGGATATTTATCAGGGCGACACACCTTTCTGCCATTTTGCCTGGATAGAGAAAGAGGGCAACGTGTTGATGCAGGACCTGGAAGACGAGTCCTGGCTGGTGGGATTGCCGCAAGAAAAGTTTGTGGACCGCCTCGCACACTACTACTGTGAAATTAACGTGCTGCACCCGTTTCGCATCGGCAGTGGTCTGGCGCAGCGTATTTTCTTCGAACAGTTGGCGATTCATGCCGGGTATATACTCAACTGGGAGGGCATTCAGGTTGAGGAGTGGAACCAGGCAAATCAAAGTGGCGCCATGGGGGACCTGTCCGCACTGCAAGCGATATTTCGTAAAGTGGTAAGCGAAGCCCTGGAAACTGAGTAGAATAGCGCGGTTCTTCTGTACCGGAGCCGCCATGATCCTGCTTATCGATAACTACGATTCTTTTACCTGGAACCTGTATCAATACTTCTGCGAACTGGGCGCAGATGTCCTTGTCAGACGCAACGACGCGCTGACGCTGGCGCAAATTGATGCGCTGAATCCGCAGAAAATCGTCATTTCCCCGGGGCCATGCACGCCGGATGATGCGGGCATCTCGCTGGATGTCATTCGCCATTATGCGGGTAAGATCCCTATGCTGGGCGTTTGTCTGGGCCATCAGGCAATGGCACAAGCCTTTGGCGCGACCGTTGTGCGGGCGGCGAAAGTGATGCACGGTAAGACTTCACCCATTACGCATACCGGGCAAGGTGTTTTTCAGGGATTGGCAAACCCGCTAACGGTGACGCGCTACCATTCGTTGGTGGTCGCGCCTGAGACGTTGCCTGAGTGCTTTGAAGTGACGGCGTGGAGTGAAACGCAGGAGATTATGGGCATTCGTCACCGGGAGTGGGATATGGAAGGGGTGCAATTTCACCCGGAGAGCATCCTCAGCGAACAGGGACATCAGCTGCTGGCTAATTTCCTTAACCGGTGATTTAGGGTTGCTATTCAGTGATTTTTTATTCATATTTTGTGATTATAATTTCACTAGCATTTCTGCTTAACAGGGTGGTAATGACATGGCAACTGAACAAACTGCAATTACGCGCGCAACATTCGATGAAGTGATTCTGCCGATTTATGCACCGGCAGAGTTTATCCCGGTAAAGGGGAAAGGAAGTCGAGTCTGGGATCAGCAGGGTAAAGAGTACGTTGATTTCGCGGGCGGCATTGCAGTGACCGCGTTAGGGCATTGCCATCCGGCACTGGTCGAGGCATTAAAAACCCAGGGTGAAACTCTGTGGCATACCAGTAACGTGTTCACCAATGAACCAGCGTTGCGTTTAGGTCGCAAAATCATTGATGCCACTTTCGCCGAACGCGTGTTGTTCATGAACTCTGGTACCGAAGCTAACGAAACCGCCTTTAAGCTGGCGCGGCACTATGCCTGCGTGCGTCATAGCCCGTTCAAAACCAAGATTATTGCCTTCCATAATGCGTTTCACGGTCGTTCACTGTTTACCGTTTCTGTCGGCGGGCAGCCGAAATACTCTGACGGCTTTGGACCAAAGCCCGCGGATATTATCCATGTACCGTTTAACGATCTGCATGCGGTCAAAGCGGTGATGGACGACCACACCTGCGCGGTGGTGGTTGAGCCCATTCAGGGTGAGGGCGGTGTCACTGCGGCAACGCCGGAATTCCTGCAAGGTTTGCGCGAACTCTGCGATCAGCACCAGGCGTTGCTGGTATTTGACGAAGTGCAGAGTGGGATGGGGCGTACCGGCGATTTGTTTGCCTATATGCACTACGGCGTGACGCCGGATATCCTCACCAGCGCCAAAGCCCTCGGCGGTGGTTTCCCGGTGAGCGCGGTACTGACGACGCTGGAGATAGCCTCCGCGTTCCATGTTGGCTCGCACGGTTCGACCTACGGCGGGAACCCGCTGGCCTGCGCGGTTGCAGGAGCGGCGTTCGATATCATTAACACCCCGGAAGTGCTGGAAGGTATTCAGGCCAAACGTCATGCCTTTGTGCAGCATTTGCAGAAAATTGATCAGCAGTTTGATATTTTCAGCGATATTCGCGGCATGGGGCTGTTGATTGGCGCTGAGTTGAAGCCGCAGTTTAAAGGCCGGGCGCGTGATTTCCTCTACGCTGCTGCGCACGAAGGGGTGATGGTGCTGAATGCCGGGCCGGACGTGATGCGTTTTGCGCCGTCGCTGGTGGTAGAACAGGCTGATATCGACGAAGGGATGCAGCGTTTTGCCCAAGCGGTAGCGAAGGTGGTGGGCTGATTGCCGGATGGCGGCGCGAGCGCCTTATCCGGCCTACAGGGTAGGGTGTGATTCGTAGGCCGGATAAGCGTAGCGCATCCGGCAAATCTCTTAACCCTTCATATCCCGTAACCGCCTGCTAAGCCAGATACCGTGGTGCGGTCGCTGGCGCCAGGCAACAGAAGAGATGGTGTGCATGGTATTAAGATGCCCCAGAATCCGTTGCAGATGCTGCTCAAGCGTACTTAATGGACCGTGCGAGAGCATCTCTGGTGATTCGAGAATATTCACATCGCCAGAACTTCCCGGTCCGTCATATTCCAGCCGCTGTTGACAGCGCTGGAGCGCAATTTCGCAGGATTCCAGATACCGCTGCGCCAGATCCGGCGTCAACATCGTGTGCTCCCTTGCCAGGGTAGTCATTGCATTGATGTGCTCGACGATGAACTGGCTGTGCGTAACCCACAGTTTCATATCTGCCAGATAGTGCGAGTTAAACCCGGGTTCCTGCATGGCCTGGTTTAAGGAGTTAAACAGCGTGTTTTGCGCCTGATTGACCCGCATGCGCTGATACGCCAACGGCGTGGCCTGCGGATCGTTGCTGAGGATTAGGCGGATGGCTTCTTGATCTGCTCCTAGCGCATCGTGAGCGTTCTTACGTAGTAAACCACTCTGCCATTGCGGCCACAGCCAGAGCGTACCGCCAAAGGCGATCAAACAGCCGATTACGGTGTCGACAAACCGGGGCACGATAAACTGTTCCCCATTCAACGTGAGTAACTGTAGGGTATATACCGCTGTGACCGTAAAGCCCACGGTAGCCCAGCCGTAGTTTTTACGGATGATCAGATAGCTCACCAGGGTTATCAGCAGCATAGCCGCCAGCGTGAAGCCCTCAGGAATATGAAAGTGCAACGTGACGCCGGCAATGACCAGTCCGACAAGCGTGCCCACCGAGCGGTGTAAAATACGCACCCGGGTTGCGCCGTAGCCATTTTGCGTGACGAACAGTACCGTCATCAGGATCCAGTAAGGTTTTGGCAGGTGCAAAGCGCTACCCATCAGGCTTGCGATACTCAACATGACGCTGATGCGTCCGGCGTTACGCAGCGCCGGTGATTTCAACGACAGGTAGTTTTTCAGTGCAGGAATTAACGGTAATCGACGCTGTTTATCAGCCATCAAATCCCGGGCATACAGTGGGCGTTGGGTACGCAGTACACGGGCAATGCGGCTGAAATGCCAGTAGCAAAATTGTCCCACCGGGTTATCCGGGTGCTGCCGGGCAATCTTCTCCAGGGTGCCGATCTGCTTTTCCATCGAGAAACGGGTTGGCAAACGGTGATACAAAATATCATCGGCCAGTACCCGAAGGCGTTCGGCGACGGTACGCGCGTTCCAGCGAATCACCTGTTCGGCGTGGCTACGCTCAACCAGTTTTTGCACTTCTTCGGGCTGGTGCAGGCTAACGGAAATATGTTCCTGTAAATCGAGCGCCTCCTGAAAGGCACGTAGCAGTCGTTTGTATTCATTATTGTGATGTGCCGACAGCATGTGCATTTGCTGGTAGCACTGGGTAATCAGATCCACGGCTTTTTGTTGACGGACCAGCAGGGGCGGTAGCGCTTTTTCGGGATCGGCATGCTGGGTCAACATGCTGTATTTGGCCTCACAGTAATCGGCTAATTCGCGGTACAACAAACTGAGTGATTCGCGCAGCGGTTGTTCACGCCACATCCAGAACCAGAACCAGTTAAACAGGCCGTACCATACTGTCCCCAGCGCGTAGATCAGCAGCGGTTCCCAGACCGGCATGTTGCCGGCCAGACTCAGTGTGAAAATCGCCGCGATCAGCGAGGCGGGCAGAAGTCGCGCATGCAACGGGCTTAGCTCGGCGGTCACACCGAGAATCAGCGTCAGGCCGGTGAGGATCAGCGGCAGGGGTATAGTCTGTGCCAGCAGTAACTGCATTATCAGGCTGCAGCCGGCAAACAGCGACGCGCCAATCACTAAGCGTTTGAAAAAGCGCTTATGTGGGGTATCAAGACCCGCAATATTGCAGCAGGCAGGGACGAGGGAAAATAAGAGCCCCAGATGAAGCTGACCAATGATAAGACCGACAGCCACAGGTAAACATAGCACCAGCGTCTGTCGTAGTGCGTAGTTGATCTCGGGGTGATAAATCAGTCTTCGCCACATCGGAGCAAACAAAAATGGCGCATTACGACGTAACACGCCATGTCGATGGGATTAACGCGTGCCGTAGACGACGATGGTCTTACCATGCGCGGAGATCAGGTTCTGATCTTCCAGCATTTTCAGGATACGACCAACGGTTTCACGGGAACAGCCAACGATCTGGCCAATTTCCTGACGGGTGATTTTAATCTGCATGCCGTCCGGGTGGGTCATTGCGTCAGGCTGTTTCGCCAGATTCAGCAGAGTCTGGGCGATACGACCAGTTACGTCGAGGAAGGCAAGGTTGCCTACTTTTTCAGACGTTACCTGCAGACGACGAGCCATCTGAGAAGACAGGCGCATCAGAATATCCGGGTTGACCTGGATTAATTGGCGAAATTTTTTGTATGAAATTTCAGCGACTTCACATGCGGTTTTGGCACGTACCCAGGCGCTACGTTCCTGGCCTTCTTCAAACAGGCCTAATTCACCAATGAAATCGCCCTGATTCAGATAAGAGAGGATCATTTCTTTCCCTTCTTCATCTTTGATCAGCACTGCCACTGAGCCTTTAACGATGTAATACAACGTTTCCGCTTTTTCACCCTGGTGAATCAGCGTGCTCTTCGATGGGTACTTATGAATATGGCAATGAGACAAGAACCATTCGAGAGTCGGGTCTGTTTGCGGTTTGCCAAGCACCATGCGCGGTTATCCTCTGTTATAAGCTGTCTCCAGAGCCAGAACACGACGCTGTCTCTGGGGTTGCAAAAATGTGCTTCCCGCTACCTGGGAAGGGGGCTGCTAAAAATAGATTGCAGCCTGTAATGTGATGTCCTCTGCATACATGCAGTACGTCAATGTATTACTGTAGCATCCTGACTGTTTTAGCATAGCTTTCGCCGTGTGTCTCCTGGTGTCTCGCTTCAGCATGACGCAGGTCGCCTTACATTGCGAGAATTGTTATGTACGCGTAATCTGTCAGGAAAATTGAAACATTGGAGTTACGAAATATGCAAGCGCGTGTAAAGTGGGTTGAGGGGTTAACCTTCCTCGGTGAGTCCGCCTCTGGCCACCAAATCTTGATGGACGGTAACTCCGGTGATAAAGCGCCGAGCCCGATGGAAATGGTGTTAATGGCGGCAGGGGGGTGTAGCGCCATTGATGTCGTGTCCATTCTGCAAAAGGGACGCCAGGATGTCACCAACTGCGAAGTGAAGCTCACCTCTGAGCGCCGTGAAGAAGCACCGCGTCTGTTTACCCACATCAATCTGCATTTCATCGTGACGGGTCGCGACCTGAAAGATGCGTCTGTGTCTCGGGCGGTTGATCTTTCTGCTGAGAAATATTGCTCTGTGGCGTTGATGCTGGAAAAAGCGGTGAATATCACCCATTCCTATGAAGTGATTGCTGCTTAACACATGATGCCGGATGGTGGCGTAGCCTTATCCGGCCTACATAACGATACCGACTCGCAGGCCCGATAAGCGTAGCGCCATCGGGCACATCCCATACATCACTCTATCTTTTTACCTTCCATCAATCGCTGGACCAATGGCAGCATGATCAATTCCATCGCCAGACCCATTTTTCCACCCGGCACGACTAACGTATTGATATGGGAAATGAATGAGCCCTGCAGCATGGCCAGTAGCCAGGGATAATCGATCCCTTCCAGATTACGAAAATGAATCACGACAAAGCTTTCATCCAGTGATGGAATGCTTTTAGCGGCAAAGGGATTGGAAGTATCGACGGTCGGTACGCGCTGGAAGTTAATATGCGTCCGGGAAAACTGCGGCGTGATGTAATTGATGTAATCGTCCATGGAGCGCACCACCGAGTCCATTACCGCTTCACGGGAATGTCCACGCTCGCTGGTGTCGCGGGTGAGTTTCTGGATCCACTCGAGGTTGACGATCGGCACCACGCCGACCAGCAGATCAACATGCCGTGCCACGTTTTGCTGCGGTGTCACCACGCCGCCGTGCAGGCCTTCATAGAATAAGACGTCCGTCGGTTCAGGCAGCGGCTGCCACGGAGTAAACGTCCCCGGAACCTGATTCCACGGTACGGCTTCATCGTAGGTGTGCAGATATTTTCGTGACTGGCCTTTGCCGGTCTGGCCGTACTCGCTGAAGGTTTGTTCCAGCAGGCCGAAGTCGTTGGCTTCGGGGCCAAAATAGCTGATGTGCCGCCCGGCATCCCGCGCTTTACGGATCGCCATGTCCATTTCCGGACGGGTATAGCGGTGAAAACTGTCGCCTTCCACCTCGGCAGCGCGCAGATTTAACTGCGCGAAAATTTTACGAAACGCGAGGCTGGTGGTGGTGGTCCCCGCGCCGCTGGATCCTGTTACCGCAATCACCGGATGTTTGGCAGACATAACAACTCCATAAATAGGTTGGGTTTTTATTATAGTCGGCCAACGGCAGCAGGTTACTCGTGAAGCTGTTTCCTCGGCATTATGTTGACCGTTTCATGCAGTTCGGACCATACCAGCACAGCTTCACCTGATTGTAGTTGGCGTTTGACGTCGGCGACTTTTTGTTCGAGCGAGCGTTCATGTTCACCATAATCGGTGCCTTCGCGCAAGACAAAGCTTTCAATCAGGTTATCCAGCGCGTCCGGGGAGATGTCTTGCCAGGGAATCATCATGATGATGCCTCCAGATATGTTGTCAGCCAGTCTGGAATACGCGATTCCAGCCACATCTCAGGGCGACGTAACGTGCCGCCAATAAATCCGACGTGTCCACCGTGCTCGGTGAGTTGATACTCCACCTGCGGGGGCAGATTCTCGGGTTGCGGGATGACATGACTGTCCATAAACGGATCGTCTTTGGCGTGGATAATCAGCGTCGGTTTGGCTATCTGATTGAGCAGCGGCATGGCGCTACACTGACGATAGTAATCTATAGCATCAGCAAAACCGTGGATTTTAGCCGTGATCAAATCGTCGAAATCGCGAATACGACGCAGGGACTTCAACTGGGCCAGACTCACCGGCAGCGAACCCGGATAGGCCTCGAGCTTACGTGAGGCATTGGCTTTTAACAGATTGAGCAGGTAGCGCTGATAGACGCGGGAGAAACCGGTCTCCATATGATAACTACAGGCTTCCAGCACGAATGGCGCAGAGACGATAACCGCCGCATCAATTGGAATGTCGGTGCCCTCTTTTGCCAGCAGGCAGGCCAGCATATTGCCGCCGAGCGAATAACCTACTGCAGCGGTTGGAACGCGTCCAAACTCGCGCTCCAGCCAGTGTAAAAACCAGGTGCCGTCTTCTGTTTCACCAGAGTGATAAATGCGGTTCAGGCGATTGGGTTCGCCGCTGCAGCCGCGAAAATGCATCACCACGCCGAGCCAGCCGCGCTTTTGCGCCGCTTCAATCAGACCGTGGGCGTACGGGCTGTTCAGGCTTCCTTCCAGACCGTGAAAAACCACCAGGCGCGGCTTATGCCTGGCCTGCTGTGGATCTTCACTCCATGCCAGATCGACAAAGTCACCATCGGGTAATTCCAGACGCTGCCAGTAGGCGTCGAACTTCACCTTACGGCGTATTAAACGCGGCAGCATCGTCTGTAGATGACGGTTACTGATACCGCGCATCGGGCGGAATTCTCGCGAATCGTCGTTAGGCGGGGTCATTTCTGTGGACGTGATTTCAACCATAACACCAGAGCAATTAATAATCGGAAAGAGTAACTATACCGCGCACAGCGCGTGCGGGTTAGCCAATATGTGATTTTGTCGCCAGTCAGTTAGCCGGTTACGCGAGCCTGGACCGAAACGTAGGCCTGATAAGACGCGCGAACGTCGCCATCAGGCATTTTCGGCTCCGGTGCCGGATGGCAGCTTCGCCTTATCCGGCAATCAGGGCTACTCAGCCAGCATCTGCTCAAGCTGTTCCTGCGCATCCAGCCAGGCCATTTCACACTCTTCCAGCCCGGATTTCGCACTGGCCTGCTGTTGCAGACATGCCGTGAGCTCAGCTTTACGGCTTTGGTCGTACAGTTCGCTATCACCGAGCTTCTCTTCAGCCTGTGCCAGTAGCGCGTGTAGTTTCTCCATCTCTTTTTCCAGACGGGTAATCTCTTTACGCAAGGGTTGTGTCAGGGTGCGCAGTTCCGCTTCACGACGCTTCTGGTCTTTACGTGCCTGGGCACTGTTAACGCTCTCTTTCGCTGGTTCGTCGCCCTGATTTTCCTGTTTCTGGACATCACTCAGCCACTGCTGATAATCCTCCAGATCGCCGTCAAACGGCTCGACTTTCTTGTCGTGTACCAGATAGAGGTCGTCTGTGGTGGAGCGGATCAGGTGACGGTCGTGCGAGACGACAACCAGCGCGCCTTCAAAATCGATCAGCGCCTCGGTCAGCGCCTGACGCATATCCAGGTCCAGGTGGTTGGTCGGTTCATCGAGCAGCAGCAGATTCGGGCGCTGCCAGACGATCAACGCCAGCACCAGACGCGCTTTTTCGCCACCGGAGAAGCGGCGTGTCTCTTCGCTGACTTTATCGCCCTGGAAGCCGAATCCACCCAGGTAGTCACGCAGTTTCTGCTCCAGCTCTTGCGGCGCCATGCGTGCCAGATGCTGAATGGGTGATTCATCGGCGCGTAAAAACTCCAGCTGGTGCTGTGCGAAGTAGCCCAGTTTGATGCCTTTCGCCAGGCCAATCTCGCCGCTGATGGGGGCCAGTTCGCCTGCCAGCAGCTTGATCAGCGTGGATTTACCCGCACCGTTGCGCCCTAACAGGCCGATGCGAGAACCCGGCACCAGATTCAGTTTGATGGAGTCGAGGATTGTGCGATCGCCGTAGCCAGCACTCACTTTTTCCATTTTCAGCAGCGGGTTAGGCAGGCTTTCCGGTTCACGGAAGCTGAAATGGAACGGGTTATCGACATGGGCTGGCGCGATAAGCTCCATGCGCTCCAGCATTTTGATACGGCTCTGCGCCTGTTTTGCCTTGGTTGCTTTCGCGCGGAAACGATCGATATAGCTTTGCAGATGCGCCACGCGCTCCTGCTGGCTCTCGTACATTGCCTGTTGCTGCGCGAGGCGGGTCGCACGCTGGATTTCAAACGCGCTGTAGTTGCCGGTGTACTCGAACATGGTTTGCTGTTCGATATGAATAATTTTATCCACCACCGGATCGAGGAAGTCCCGGTCGTGGGAAATCAAAATCAGTGTGCCCTGATAGCTTTTCAACCATCTTTCCAGCCAGATTACCGCGTCAAGATCGAGGTGGTTGGTGGGTTCATCGAGCAGCAGCAGGTCTGAACGGCAAATCAGCGCCTGGGCCAGGTTGAGACGCATACGCCAGCCACCGGAGAAATCGCTGACCGGGCGGTCGAGCTGCTCGTTAGAGAAACCGAGACCGTGCAGCAGGCTGGCCGCGCGTGAGCGAATGGTCCAGGCGTCTATGGCGTCCAGCTTTCCGTGTACGGTGGCAATGGCGTGTCCATCGTTACGTTCGTTGGCATCGTTTAACTGGGCTTCCAGTTGACGATATTCGCGGTCGCCATCAATCACGTATTCCAGCGCTGGCTGTGGTAACGCAGGCGTTTCCTGATTCACCCATGCGAGTTGCCAGTTTCCCGGAAACGTAAATCCGCCGGCGTCAGCGCTGATTTCATTTTTCAGCAATGCCAGCAGGGTAGATTTACCGCAGCCATTTTTACCCACCAGGCCAACCTTCTGCCCAGGATTAATGGTGGCCGTGGCATTGTCCAGCAAGACGCGCACGCCGCGACGAATTTGTAACGATGAGAAAACAATCATAAGGCGCCGTATGTTCAGACTATGTTAATTTATCATTATGAT
Source organism: Citrobacter sp. HN-141 (assembly GCF_033341895.1). NCBI lineage: Bacteria > Pseudomonadati > Pseudomonadota > Gammaproteobacteria > Enterobacterales > Enterobacteriaceae > Citrobacter > Citrobacter sp. HN-141. The sequence goes on from NZ_JAWPBF010000003.1 coordinate 304,345, forward strand.
AATGTAATGTGTGGGCCGTTTGCCGCACCGAGGCGCAATGGTAGCCCAAAACGCTGAAAATAGACAAAAGACAAAACCGGGAGGGGGATGATGTCCCAGCCAGCGAAAGTGTTGCTGCTGTATGCCCATCCGGAATCTCAGGACTCGGTCGCGAACCGGGTTCTGCTTAAACCGGCCATGCAGCTCAGTAATGTTACCGTGCACGATCTTTACGCGCACTATCCCGATTTTTTTATCGATATTTCGCACGAACAGGAACTGTTGCGTGAGCATGACGTGATTGTTTTTCAGCATCCGCTCTATACCTATAGCTGCCCGGCCCTGCTAAAGGAGTGGCTTGACCGCGTACTGAGCCGTGGGTTTGCCAGTGGCCCCGGGGGGAACCAACTGGCGGGAAAGTACTGGCGGAGTGTGATCACCACTGGTGAGCCAGAAAGTGCGTATCGGTATGACGCGCTGAACCGCTATCCGATGAGTGATGTGTTACGTCCTTTTGAGCTGACGGCAGGAATGTGTCGGATGCACTGGATGAGTCCCATCATCGTTTACTGGGCCAGACGGCAAACGAAGCAGGAGCTGGACAGCCATGCTAAAGCGTATGGTGACTGGCTGGCGAATCCGATTCCTGTGGGAGGCCGCTGATGGAAGGTTCTGATTTATTGACCGCGGGAGTGCTGTTCCTCTTCGCGGCGGTGGCTGCGGTGCCGTTGGCATCGCGGCTGGGTATTGGGCCGGTGTTGGGCTATTTGCTGGCGGGGATCGCTATTGGCCCATGGGGACTTGGCTTCATCAGCGACGTGGATGAAATTCTGCACTTCTCCGAGCTGGGCGTGGTCTTCCTGATGTTCATCATCGGGCTGGAACTTAACCCGGCCAAACTATGGCAATTGCGGCGTTCAATTTTTGGTGTTGGTGCCGCGCAGGTGTTACTTAGCGCGCTTGTCCTGGCAGGGTTATTGATGCTCACTGACTTTTCCTGGCAGGCGGCAGTAGTCGGTGGGATTGGTTTGGCGATGTCATCGACGGCAATGGCATTACAGCTGATGCGGGAAAAAGGGATGAACCGCAGTGAATCCGGACAACTGGGCTTTTCGGTGCTGTTGTTCCAGGATTTGGCGGTGATCCCCGCGTTGGCGCTGGTTCCGCTGTTGGCAGGATCAGCCGATGAGCATTTTGACTGGATCAAAGTGGGCATGAAAGTGCTGGCTTTTGCTGGCATGTTGATTGGCGGACGCTATCTGCTGCGTCCTGTATTTCGCTTTATTGCGGGGTCCGGCGTGCGGGAAGTGTTTACCGCAGCCACGCTGCTACTGGTATTGGGTTCTGCGTTATTTATGGATGCGCTGGGCCTGTCGATGGCGCTGGGAACGTTTATCGCTGGCGTGCTGTTGGCGGAAAGCGAATATCGACATGAACTGGAAACGGCGATTGATCCCTTTAAAGGGCTTTTGCTCGGGTTATTTTTCATCTCGGTGGGGATGTCACTTAACCTTGGCGTGCTTTACACCCATATTTTGTGGGTAGCGGCGAGCGTGATAGTACTGGTCATCGTGAAGACGCTGGTGCTCTATGTGTTGGCGCGGCTGAACGGCATGAGAAGCTCGGAGCGGATGCAATTTGCGGGGGTGCTAAGCCAGGGCGGAGAATTTGCCTTTGTGCTTTTTTCAACAGCATCTTCCCAGCGGCTGTTTCAGGGCGATCAGATGGCACTTTTGCTGGTAACCGTCACGCTGTCGATGATGACCACGCCACTGTTGATGAAGCTGATTGATAAATGGCTCTCTCGCCAGTTCAACGGCCCGGATGAGGAAGCTGAACAGCCCTGGGTGGAAGACGATAAGCCGCAGGTTATCGTGGTGGGGTTTGGGCGTTTTGGTCAGGTGATCGGCCGTTTGCTGATGGCGAACAAAATGCGTATTACCGTCCTGGAGCGGGATATCAGTGCGGTGAATCTGATGCGTAAATATGGCTATAAGGTTTATTACGGTGACGCCACGCAGGTGGAGCTTTTACGTTCCGCTGGCGCAGAGGCGGCGCAGTCTATTGTGATCACCTGCAATGAACCTGAAGACACGATGAAGCTGGTGGAACTGTGCCAACAGCATTTTCCGCATTTGCATATTCTTGCGCGAGCGCGCGGACGTGTAGAGGCGCATGAGTTATTACAGGCGGGTGTCACGCAGTTTTCCCGAGAAACCTTCTCGAGCGCACTGGAACTGGGTCGCAAAGCGCTGGTGTCGTTGGGGATGCATCCGCATCAGGCGCAGCGCGCCCAGTGGCATTTTCGTCGACTCGATATGCGCATGCTACGGGAATTGATCCCGATGCACACCGATACGGTGCAAATCTCTCGTGCCAGAGAGGCCCGGCGTGAGCTGGAGGAGATTTTTCAGCGGGAGATGCAGAAAGAACGGCGCCAGCTGGATGGCTGGGATGAATTTGAGTAGAGGATAACCATGGCAATTCGTAAACGTTTTATTGCAGGCGCAAAATGTCCGTCCTGCCAGGCGCAGGATTCGCTGGCGATGTGGCGCGAAAATAATATCGATATTGTTGAGTGTGTTAAGTGCGGTCATCAGATGCGCGAGGCCGATAAAGAGGCCCGCGAGCACGTTCGCAAAGAAGAGCAAGTGATCGGGATTTTTCATCCGGACTAGCGATATGCCGCAGCTTTTTTTAAGCTAGAGGGTACACGGGTGCAGAATTCCGCTACAATCTGCGCCACTATTCTTTCCATGCTCAGGAGATATCATGAAAGTAGCAAAGGACCTGGTGGTCAGCCTGGCCTATCAGGTACGTACAGAAGACGGTGTGTTGGTTGATGAGTCTCCGGTGAGTGCACCGCTGGACTACCTGCATGGTCACGGTTCCCTGATTTCTGGCCTGGAAACAGCGCTGGACGGTCATGAAGTTGGCGATAAATTCGACGTTGCTGTAGGCGCAAACGACGCTTACGGTCAGTATGATGAAAACCTGGTGCAGCGCGTGCCTAAAGACGTCTTCATGGGCGTTGACGAACTGCAGGTTGGCATGCGTTTCCTGGCTGAAACTGACCAGGGTCCGGTACCGGTAGAAATTACCGAAGTGGAAGACGACCACGTTGTGGTTGACGGTAACCACATGCTGGCTGGCCAGAATCTGAAATTCAACGTAGAAGTTGTTGCTATCCGTGAAGCGACCGAAGAAGAGCTGGCCCACGGCCACGTTCACGGTGCGCACGGTCACGACCACGATCATGACCACGGTCACGATGGTTGCTGCGGCGGTCACGGCCACGACCATGGTCACGAGCACGGCGGCGAAGGCTGCTGCGGCGGTGGCGGTAAAGGTAACGGCGGCGGCTGCGGTTGCCACTAATACCCTTCGTCTTTCAACCCACAGCGGTGTTGGCTGCGCTTTCGAATCCCGGTCACATAGTTATCTATGCTCCCGGGACTTCCTCAAGCTTGCCGCCTTGCTGTGATTTGAAATCCTTTGGGTATATGTGAGTAGATCCGATAAGCGTTAGCGCCTTCGGACACAAAAAAGCGGGGAAACCCCGCTTTTTTTACGTCTCAATAATGTGGCGGCGGGGTCTCTTCAGACTGCGACGCGATATGAGACGGCTGAGTGGCTTTGAGCTTTTCTGTCAGCAGACGCAGATGGTCGCGCAGTTTGGCCATTTCCAGTTCATGTGCGGTCACGGTTACGTTCAGCTCTTCAATGGTTATTTCCTGAAACGCCAGGCGACTCTCCAGCTCAGCCAGGCGAGTTTCCATCGTTGTATCCTGCATGATTCACCTCTTCTGTTTTCTCCGGCAGATCGCGGACTGCGGCGAATTCTACTTAACTTTGCCTGTTTGCACAGCACTCATTCCTCAGCAACGAAACTAATTTAAACAAAAAGTGTCTGAAAAGTGGTGATAATAGGGCGTGCCTGTATGTTGATTTGTTCTACAACGCTTTATAGTACGTTTTTATGTTAGCTAACCCTGGGGTGAGATGCCCCGGCCCTGGAGAGATGGATGAAATCACTGTTTAAAGTAACGCTGCTGGCGACCACAATGGCCGTTGCACTGCATGCCCCGATCACCTTCGCTGCTGATGCTGCGAAACCAGCCGCTACCGCTGACAGCAAAGCAGCATTCAAAAATGACGACCAAAAAGCCGCTTACGCGCTGGGCGCGTCCCTGGGTCGTTACATGGAAAACTCCCTAAAAGAACAGGAAAAACTGGGCATCAAACTGGATAAAGATCAGTTGATCGCGGGTGTTCAGGATGCGTTTGCAGATAAGAGCAAACTGTCTGACCAGGAAATCGAACAAACTCTGCAGGGGTTTGAAGCTCGCGTGAAGAGCTCCGCTCAGGCGAAAATGGAAAAAGACGCGGCTGACAACGAAGCCAAAGGTAAAGTTTACCGCGAGAAATTTGCTAAAGAGAAAGGCGTTAAAACCTCTGCTACTGGCCTGGTCTACAAAGTAGAGAAAGAAGGTACCGGTGAAGCACCGAAAGACAGCGATACGGTGGTTGTGAACTACAAAGGTACGCTGATCGATGGTAAAGAGTTTGATAACTCTTACACCCGTGGTGAGCCGCTCTCTTTCCGTCTTGACGGTGTTATTCCAGGCTGGACTGAAGGCCTGAAAAACATCAAGAAAGGCGGCAAAATCCAGCTGGTTATCCCACCGGATCTGGCATACGGTAAAACGGGCGTTCCGGGCATTCCGGCAAACTCCACGCTGGTCTTTGATGTTGAACTGTTAGATATCAAACCGGCACCGAAAGCAGATGCGAAGCCAGATGCTGCACCGGCTGATAAAGCTGCAGACAGCAGCAAAAAGTAAATGATTAGAAACCGCCGCCCACAGGGCGGCGGTTTTTTATTATCGGCAGGATATAATTAATACTGGAAAGCGCCTTGTGCGCTGTATTACTTTAGATGCCCCTATAATAGTGATGAGCCTGCCCTGACAACATAACGACAGGCTCCTGAAAAGGAGTGCTTTTTTTCATGTCCAGGTCGCTTTTAACCAACGAAACCAGTGAGCTAGATTTACTGGATCAACGTCCTTTCGATCAAACCGACTTCGATATCCTTAAATCCTATGAAGCGGTTGTGGACGGGTTGGCGATGCTCATTGGTTCCCATTGTGAAATCGTATTGCACTCTTTGCAGGATTTGAAATGCTCGGCCATTCGCATCGCTAACGGTGAACACACGGGCCGTAAAATTGGCTCGCCGATTACCGACCTTGCATTGCGTATGCTGCATGATATGACGGGTGCGGATAGCAGCGTGTCGAAGTGTTATTTCACACGCGCGAAAAGCGGTGTCTTGATGAAGTCGGTGACGATTGCCATTCGCAACCGTGAGCATCGCGTGATTGGTCTGCTGTGCATCAACATGAACCTTGATGTCCCTTTCTCGCAGATAATGAATACCTTTATCCCGCCGGAGACCCCGGAAGTGGGATCAGCCGTGAACTTCGCGTCCTCAGTCGAAGATCTGGTGACCCAGACGCTGGAGTTCACCATTGAAGAAGTGAACGCCGATCGTAACGTCTCCAACAATGCCAAGAATCGTCAGATCGTCCTGAATCTGTATGAGAAAGGGATCTTCGATATTAAAGATGCGATCAATCAGGTTGCCGATCGTCTGAACATCTCCAAGCACACGGTCTACCTCTATATTCGCCAGTTCAAAAGCGGTGATTTCCAGGGGCAAGATAAGTAATGCGTTTTGCCATCATGGTAACCGGGCCCGCCTACGGCACACAGCAAGCGAGTAGCGCATTGCAATTTGCGCATGCGCTACTCGAAGAAGGACACGAATTGTGTAGCGTCTTCTTTTATCGTGAGGGCGTGTATAACGCGAACGTTCTGACATCGCCCGCCAGTGATGAATTTGATTTAGTGCGAGCCTGGCAAAAGCTTCACCAGCAGCATGGTGTGGCGCTGAATATCTGTGTTGCGGCAGCCTTGCGGCGTGGTGTTGTTGATGAGACTGAGGCAACACGGCTAGGGTTGTCTGGTGCTAATTTACAGTCAGGATTTACTCTCAGCGGTCTTGGATCGCTGGCTGAAGCATCCCTGACGTGCGATCGCGTGGTGCAGTTTTAATGAAACGTGTTGCCTTTGTTTTTTCTACTGTGCCGCACGGCAGCGCATCCGGTCGCGAAGGACTGGATGCTTTACTGGCGACATCTGCATTAACGGAAGATCTCGGCGTGTTCTTTATCGGTGATGGTGTCTTCCAGATCCTCCAGGGGCAACAACCGGATGTCGTTCTGGCGCGAGACTATATCGCGACTTTTAAACTGTTAGGATTGTACGATATAGAACAATGCTGGCTTTGTGCGGCCTCATTGCGTGAGCGAGGCCTTGCAGAGGGGGCGAGTTTTGTGGTTGATGCGACGGCGCTTGAACCGGAAGATTTGCGTCGTGAGCTTGGCAACTATGACGTCATTTTGAGGTTTTGAGGCTCTTATGCTGCATATTTTACATCGCTCTGCGTGGCTAACCGACTTCTCCTCCCTCCTGCGTCTGATTGCTGAAGATGACGAGCTTTTACTGCTTCAGGATGGCGTCACTGCAGCAATAGAAGGCAGTCGTTTCCTTGAAAGTCTGCAAAATGCCTCCATTAAGGTCTATGTACTGGAAGAAGACATTAAAGCTCGCGGGTTGGGTGGTCAAATTTCAGACAGTGTCGTCAGGGTTGGCTATACTGACTTCGTCAGACTTACGGTGAAGCATCCCAGCCAGATGTCCTGGTAATTGTGGGATCGTTGTATATTTCTTGACACCTTTTCGACACCGACCTAAAATTCTGCGTCCTCATATTGTATGAGGTCGTTTTATTACGTGTTTACGAAGCGAAAGCTACAACCAGGAGCTATTTAATGGCAACAGTTAACCAGCTGGTACGCAAACCACGCGCACGCAAAGTTGCAAAGAGCAACGTGCCTGCACTGGAAGCATGCCCGCAGAAACGTGGCGTATGTACTCGTGTATATACTACCACTCCTAAAAAACCAAACTCCGCACTGCGTAAAGTATGCCGTGTGCGTTTGACTAACGGTTTTGAAGTGACTTCCTACATCGGTGGTGAAGGTCACAACCTGCAGGAGCACTCCGTGATCCTGATCCGTGGCGGTCGTGTAAAAGACCTCCCGGGTGTTCGTTACCACACCGTTCGCGGTGCGCTTGACTGCTCCGGTGTTAAAGACCGTAAGCAATCACGCTCCAAGTATGGCGTGAAACGTCCTAAGGCTTAATGGTTCTCCGTTAAGTAAGGCCAAACGTTTTATATTAATGTCAAACTAAACTCGTAGAGTTTTGGACAATCCTGAATTAACAACGGAGTATTCCCATGCCACGTCGTCGCGTCATTGGTCAGCGTAAAATTCTGCCGGATCCTAAGTTCGGATCAGAGCTGCTGGCTAAATTTGTAAATATCCTGATGGTAGATGGTAAAAAATCTACTGCAGAAACCATCGTATACAGCGCGCTGGAGACCCTGGCTCAGCGTTCTGGTAAAGATGGCCTGGAAGCTTTTGAAGTAGCCCTTGAAAACGTGCGTCCGACTGTCGAAGTTAAGTCTCGCCGCGTTGGTGGTTCTACTTATCAGGTTCCAGTTGAAGTCCGTCCGGTTCGTCGTAATGCCCTGGCAATGCGTTGGATCGTTGAAGCTGCTCGTAAACGCGGTGATAAATCCATGGCTCTGCGCCTGGCGAACGAACTTTCTGATGCTGCAGAAAACAAAGGTACTGCAGTTAAGAAACGTGAAGACGTTCACCGTATGGCAGAAGCCAACAAGGCGTTCGCACACTACCGTTGGTAATCCCTTCGGAGTTTTAGTCACCAGGCGGGCGCTTCTAGTAAGCAGCCCGCTTTGGGCTACTTAAATTGAACGCCTAAAAGATAAACGAGGAATCAAATGGCTCGTACAACACCCATCGCGCGCTACCGTAACATTGGTATCAGTGCGCACATCGACGCCGGTAAAACCACTACTACCGAACGTATTCTGTTCTACACCGGTGTAAACCACAAAATCGGTGAAGTTCATGACGGCGCAGCCACCATGGACTGGATGGAGCAGGAGCAGGAGCGTGGTATTACTATCACCTCCGCAGCGACTACTGCATTCTGGTCTGGTATGGCTAAGCAGTATGAACCGCATCGCGTAAACATCATCGACACCCCGGGGCACGTTGACTTCACTATCGAAGTAGAACGTTCCATGCGTGTGCTTGATGGTGCAGTAATGGTTTACTGCGCAGTTGGTGGTGTTCAGCCTCAGTCTGAAACCGTATGGCGTCAGGCAAACAAATATAAAGTTCCGCGCATTGCGTTCGTTAACAAAATGGACCGTATGGGTGCGAACTTCCTGAAAGTTGTTGGTCAGATCAAAACCCGTCTGGGCGCGAACCCTGTTCCGCTGCAGCTGGCAATTGGCGCTGAAGAAGCGTTCACCGGTGTTGTTGACCTGGTGAAAATGAAAGCCATCAACTGGAACGAAGAAGATGCAGGCGTAACCTTCACTTATGAAGATATTCCGGCTGACATGCAGGAACTGGCTGAAGAATGGCACCAGAACCTGATCGAGTCCGCTGCGGAAGCTTCAGAAGAGCTGATGGAGAAATACCTGGGTGGCGAAGAACTGACTGAAGAAGAGATCAAAAAAGCTCTGCGTCAGCGCGTTCTGAACAACGAAATCATCCTGGTAACCTGTGGTTCTGCGTTCAAGAACAAAGGTGTTCAGGCGATGCTGGATGCGGTAATTGATTACCTGCCATCCCCAGTAGACGTACCTGCGATCAACGGTATTCTGGACGACGGTAAAGATACTCCTGCTGAGCGTCATGCTAGCGATGACGAGCCGTTTGCTGCTCTGGCATTCAAAATCGCTACCGACCCGTTCGTGGGTAACCTGACCTTCTTCCGTGTGTACTCTGGTGTGGTTAACTCCGGTGACACCATCCTGAACTCAGTGAAAACTGCACGTGAACGTTTTGGCCGTATCGTACAGATGCACGCTAACAAACGTGAAGAGATCAAAGAAGTTCGCGCGGGCGATATCGCGGCTGCAATCGGTCTGAAAGACGTGACCACTGGTGACACCCTGTGTGACCCGGATCACCCGATCATTCTGGAACGTATGGAATTCCCTGAGCCGGTAATCTCCATCGCAGTTGAACCGAAAACCAAAGCTGACCAGGAAAAAATGGGTCTGGCTCTGGGCCGTCTGGCTAAAGAAGACCCGTCTTTCCGTGTATGGACTGATGAAGAATCTAACCAGACTATTATCGCCGGTATGGGTGAGCTGCACCTCGACATCATCGTTGACCGTATGAAGCGTGAATTCAACGTTGAAGCGAACGTCGGTAAACCTCAGGTTGCTTACCGCGAAGCGATTCGTGCGAAAGTTACCGATATCGAAGGTAAACACGCTAAGCAGTCTGGTGGTCGCGGTCAGTACGGTCATGTTGTTATCGACATGTACCCGCTGGAGCCGGGTTCAAACCCGAAAGGCTACGAGTTCATCAACGACATCAAAGGTGGTGTAATTCCTGGCGAATACATCCCGGCCGTTGATAAAGGCATCCAGGAACAGCTGAAATCTGGCCCGCTGGCGGGTTACCCGGTTGTTGATCTGGGCGTGCGTCTGCACTTCGGTTCTTACCATGACGTTGACTCCTCTGAGCTGGCGTTTAAACTGGCCGCTTCTATCGCCTTCAAAGATGGCTTTAAGAAAGCGAAACCAGTTCTGCTTGAGCCTATCATGAAGGTTGAAGTAGAGACTCCGGAAGAGAACACCGGTGACGTTATCGGTGACTTGAGCCGCCGTCGTGGTATGCTTCGTGGTCAGGAATCCAACGTCACTGGCGTTGTTATCCATGCTGAAGTTCCGCTGTCTGAAATGTTCGGATATGCAACCCAGCTGCGTTCTCTGACCAAAGGCCGTGCTTCTTACTCCATGGAGTTCCTGAAGTACGACGATGCGCCGAACAACGTTGCTCAGGCCGTTATTGAAGCCCGTGGTAAATAAGCCACAGGATTAAAACCTAAGTCCCGTGCTCTCTCCAAAGGGGAGAGCACTATAGTAAGGAATATAGCCGTGTCTAAAGAAAAATTTGAACGTACAAAACCGCACGTTAACGTCGGCACCATCGGCCACGTTGACCACGGTAAAACTACCCTGACCGCTGCAATCACCACCGTACTGGCTAAAACCTACGGCGGTGCTGCTCGTGCTTTCGACCAGATCGATAACGCTCCGGAAGAAAAAGCTCGTGGTATCACCATCAACACCTCTCACGTTGAATATGACACCCCGACTCGCCACTACGCGCACGTAGACTGCCCGGGCCACGCCGACTATGTTAAAAACATGATCACCGGTGCTGCGCAGATGGACGGCGCGATCCT